>NZ_JBBVMF010000001.1:0-391941 GCF_038150125.1 Rhodohalobacter sp. 8-1
CAGCACTCCGGCCGTGTGTTTTACGCCGGATTCAAGGGGGGTCAGTATAGTCCGGAATATCCACTTGTTCAGCTTTTTAAAAGATCCGGATCAATCCTGGAGGCAGCTGACCACCAAACCGCCCTATCAACTGAACTTATTCGGTTAAACGAAGTGGTTCTGTCTGATATGCTGCTAAAAAAAGTGGCCTTATACCTCCATTAGCAAGGTTTGAACAGAAGTATTAGATTTTAACCGGACAATACTGATAAATCATAACACTCATTATTGATACATAATATATATTTTCATATATAACACATTGTACTTCTAATAAAACAAAAAATTATGCTACGATTGACTATCACGTTCTTAATTATAGCCATTATCGCTGCAATCCTCGGATTTGGGGGCATAGCAGGTGCAGCTGCTGGAATAGCTGAGATTCTCTTTTACGTGTTTATCGTTCTCTTCCTTCTCTCCTTGATTTTTGGCAGAGGTCGGGTTTGACATTTTCATCCTGTCAATAGTTCAACATCCGTAGAATAGAATCAAACTGTTGGATCCAAACATAAACAAAGATCGGCGAAAGAATTTATCAATTTTCAACTATCTTCAAGTGTTGGATGAAAAGTAGTGTCAGGGTCTACGTGCCTCAGGTTTTCACGAGCAGATACATTCTATCTCCACATGCTTGGTATAGATGAAAAAATTATATTCGCACGGATTTATTCACAGAAAGTCAAAAAAAAATAACAGAAGCACAGTCTCGACTAAGGTGTTTGACTCCGAATAAAGAGACTGTTTTCAAAAGTATTCAGGTGAACTATTTCTTTCTGGAAAACTCCCCTCCGGTTTCAGGCCTCAGACCCGGTTTGCCTTTTTTATCAACTACTCATACCAGAATATTGGCGGAGAGGCTCCAGATCGTACATGATTCCGTATCTAAATTCGACACTGGAAGCGACTCGATTCCACCCCTATCCCTAAGCCGCTGATATTCTTTGAGTGCACGATCTGTATTTCCTAACACAGCGTAATCCTGACCCCGTTTAGCAGGATCTTCCACTCCCTTAGTAAAAAAGCAGCTGAATATGGCTTCACAATGAGTAAGGGGCTTCTTAATTCAAAAGTTGATCACCCGGATTATCAATGTGACCATACCGCACAGTGTGCCGCACTTTGTAAAAAGCTTGGTTATGAAAATTTCGGATTACTTTATGACACCTAAAACTGTTAAGCCCCGGAAGGCCTCTAAGAAGAAAAAAAGCCGTGAAGAACAAGCCAAGCTTTACCGAAAATTATTGGACTCAGGTAAGGTTAAAAGCAGGGCTGCTATTGCCCGTAAGTTTGGAGTGAGCCGGGCATGGGTTACGAAGGTTTTATCGTCTTAGCTTCCTCCATAATTGTCTGACTCATATAATCCAATGCCTCTTACGCATCTAATGTGGGATCTTTAGCCGTTAAGATATAGGACGATTTGGGTATCGATGGTAACGCCCGACAGATTCCCGGCTTTATTACTTATCCAATTAACCCAAATCGCTATTCTAAAATTTAAACCCTATTTAACCAGCATTAGCTTCTTAGTCATCACAAAGTTACCTGCCGCTATCCGGTAGATGTAAATGCCCGTTGCAAGTTGGCTGGCATCGAAGTTTACGGTATGTACTCCGGCACTTTGGTGTTTACTTATCAGCGACGCTACCTGGCGGCCCAATAGGTCGAATACCTGAAGGTTGACATTTTCCGCTTCTGGCAGACTGTATTTAATAGTCGTGCTGGGATTGAAAGGATTAGGGTAATTCTGCTCGAGTGAATAATGTACCGGCACTTGGCTATCACCGTCAATAGAAACAGCAGAAGTGCCTAACCCAGTCATTGTCAGCAGCAGTGTATCAGCTGAAGCGTTAGTTTTGAGAATCAACGCATCTTCGTAACTTTCGGCATTCAAAGGAGAAAATCTTGCTATTAGTTTAACTGAATCCTGAGCAGCGACTTCAGAATTCAACATTTCAACTGAAAACACCTCACTATCGAGAGTTAAAGCGTCAATAATTAATGGGAGGTTCCCGCGGTTATATAGCCATATATCTACATCAGATGACTCACCAACAATAACTTCACCAAAGTCATGAGTTCTCTCCGATAGCTCAGCCACTGCTCCGACTCCCGATCCAGATAAGGGTATTTCGCTCATGCCCAATTCATTTATAAATACCTGCAAGGTATCCCTATAAAACCCAATCTGAGACGGCTGGAATGAGATCAACAGGTTACTGCTTGAATCAGGCTTGAGTACGAACGGCTGAAACTCATAGATAAACTCCGCCGTTGATACTTTAACTGAATCAATACTTAAAACTACGCCACCACTATTTCGAATGATCAGTGTATCCGTTTTTTGATCTGTAAGGAAAGTGTCTCCAAAGCTTAAACTATCCGTCGAAAAAGCTACACCAGGCTCCGGAGGCGGATCCGTAAACCCTGTACCATTGAGTGCTACGGATAGAGTATCCGAACCGGAATCCACAATTAGCTGTAAATCCTTGCTATAGCCAACTGCTTCAACCGGTGTAAATGTCGATGTGACGGCTAAGGAGTCGAATGCCGGGATTAGCTCTGCAGGCAGCTGGGAACCAAATACCTCACCCTCTAACAGAAGCGCATCTAATGACAGGGCTAAATTTCCTTTGTTGTACAGCCAGAAGCCTTTTTCAGAAGTCTCCCCTACCTTAACATTTCCAAAATTTTGGGCGGTTACCTCCAGCCCGGCTATAGCCGCTGCACCTCTGCCATCCAGCGAAACTACCATTGCCTCCATATCCTTGACGTAGACCCGAAGGCTGTCGTTATACTCCCCGATTTGGTCAGGAGAAAAAGTGGCTGCAATGCTCAGCGAAGAGTCTGGTTTTAGAGAAGTAGACTGTAAATCGACGCCAAATGCCATATTCGATGTCACAACAGAATCTACCTGGATATCGATAACCCCGGTATTTGTCAGCGTTACGGATTCTGCTTTGTTACTTCCCGGCTTAACATCGCCAAAGCTGATTGAATTTGTAGAAATCGAGGCACTTGGATCTGCAAACCCCGACCCATTAAGTTCAACAAATAGTGTATCCGAACCGGAATCCACAATTAGCTGCAAATTCTGGCTATAGCTAACTACATCGGCAGGCGAGAAAGAGGTCGTCACAGCCAAAGAGTCGAATGCCGGGATTTGCTCCGCAGACAGCCGGGTACTAAACACCTCGCCCTTCAACAGAAGTGCATCTAATGACAGGGCTAAATTTCCTTTGTTGTACAGCCAGAAGCTTTTTTCAGAAGTCTCCCCTACCTTAACATTTCCAAAATTTTGGGCGGATATCCCCAGCTCGGCAATAGCCGCTGCACCTCTGCCATCCAGCGAAACTACCATTGCCTCCATATCCTTGACGTAGACCCGAAGGCTGTCGTTATACTCCCCGATTTGGTCAGGAGAAAAAGTGGCTGCAATGCTCAGCGAAGAGTCTGGTTTTAGAGAAGTAGACTGTAAATCGACGCCAAATGCCATATTCGATGTCACAACAGAATCCACCTGAATATCGATTACCCCGGTATTTGTCAGCGTTACGTATTCTGTTTTGTCACTTCCTGGCTTAACATCGCCAAAGCTGATTGAATTCGTGGAAATCGAGGCAATTGGGTCCGGCATAGTCAGGCCTGTAGCAGTTATGGGTAGTGCGAAACTTGTGTCGGTCTCGAACCCGCTATAAATAAGATAGAGGGTGTCAGAAAAGATATCTTCTGAATTTGGTGAAAACGTGACCTCAATTTCAGACGTACCATTTTCCGTTAATGAAACTTCCGATACATCAGCTGAAAATACATCTCCATTTTCAAAAGCTAACGCATAATTTCTGTCGACCGGCAACGTATGATTCAGTTCAATTGTAGAAATCTCAGATCTTCCTACATATGGAGTATCAAAACGAAGGGTATCCATCTCAGCAGATATCCATGGCTTATTGTATCTGGCAGTAAATGAGATCCGTTTTGTGATATCGAAACCATATTTATCCTTTACGTTTACATCTACGTAGAAAACACCTTCTTTTATAACTTCCACGGAAAGGCTATCACCAAATATGTTGAGATTGGCATAACCTTCATTTAAAATCTCAACCGAATGAGTGAGTTCTCTGGCCATCTGAACATTGAAAAGAGCAATAGACGTACCATCTCATCCGGAGTTCGAACAATCGAACTTATGGAGCTCATATAATGCGGCAACCGAAGCCCTCAAGAGCTCACCACCACAGTCAATGGTGCGCAACCACAGCAGGCTCCACGCGCTTACTGAAGACCTCTATCTGAATTAGCCGATGAAACACGCAGAAAAAGTTGCACGAATGATAGGAGAAGTCTGTAAACGAGCCATAGTCTTTGCAATAATTAAATGGCTTGAAAGCAACCATAAATCAAAGAAAGGCGGCTCCTAACGGGGCTGTCTTTTTTCATGAACATAAAACCAAACACCTATGAATAGCATATCAACAAAAGACCTCTCGAAAACCGAGTGGTGTAATCTTAGAAATTCGTTTGCGGGGGGAAGTGACAGTGCAGCCATTTTGGGGAAAATTAAAACCTATAAAACCCCCTATATGGTCTGGCTGGAAAAGACTCAGAACGTCAGCTTCTTCCAGGGGAATGCGTTCTCTAGTTTTGGAACACTTTTCGAACCAATCTGTAGGACGCATTTCAGTGAGATGATGAACCTAAAGGTTACAGAACCCGACGAGATGTTCATCCACCCGGAGTATCCCATGCTGTCTGGCAACGTCGATGGATTGATCCACGACGAGGGCAACCTTGGCTTGGGAGTCCTTGAGATAAAATGCACGACCACTCACAGAATCGCACCTCATGAGTTAGCTCAAAATATTCCAATTGAATGGTATACACAGCTGATGCACTACATGGGCATTCTGGATATAGAGTACGGCTTCTTACAAGTGTACTACAGAGACATATGTGAGTTTGCAGAGCCTGTATTCGTTGAACGAGATGACGAGCTCATCAAGGCAAATAACCGGCGCCTGAGTCAATGGTGGAAAACATTTGTGGAAGGTAACACACCACCTCCGCCCTCAACCACGGACGATCTACTCATTAAGCATCCGGACTCTCAAGAGTCTCAGATTGAAGCCTCTACCCACATTCGCCAGCGGTATAACATGCTGCTGAGCGTTAGAGAACGCATCGACGGGCTGAAGGAGCTTAAGAGCAGCATCGAATTTGACCTGAAGCAGTACTGCGGTGATCACCAGGCCATAACTGCGGATGGCAAGCCATTGCTTACGTGGAAGTCCTCTACCCGGCGGAGTTTTAACTCCAAGCAATTCCGAAAAGACTACCCCGAGTTATACGGGAGATATCAAAGCGAAACCCAAACCAGAACCTTAAGATTAAAACAGGATAAACTATGACACTAATCATAAATGAAAAATCAACCAAAACCGACCTGGCCCCAAGCGGGCTGCAACCGGCCGTCTGCGTAGACTGCAGGGATTTAGGCACAGTTGAAACCAAATTCGGAGATAAGCAGATGATTCTGCTGGTCTTCGAGATGGCTGCTACCAATGATCAGGACGACCGGTATCTGCTTCAGAAGAGATATACCAAGTCTCTTCACGAGAAGTCAAATCTCAGAAAAGACTTGGAGCGCTGGAGGGGACAGCCATTCAAACAAGAACAGTTGGCCCGAGGATTCAATTTGGAGAATGTGGTGGGTGTGCCTGCTATGATCTACGTGGAGCACAGAGAAACAGACCGAGGCACTTGGGCTCATGTGGAAAGCCTACTTCCGGCGCCGGATCTTCAGCTTGAACCGTCTGGCAGGTACGAACGGTCAAGAGAATCTCTTCAGGAATCATGAGAGAGGAAAATCATGGTGAGCTTATATAGCTACCGTGATTTTTTAGGGGCGAATTTATGATTCCATCCTGAAAGTGATTCTACAGTAAATGTAATCTGTCTTTTTGGAGATGAAGAGAGTCTGTGTAGTATTAAAGATATCTAACTGGAGATTAAAGACTGATTTAAGTAATTAACTGCACCAATCTATGTAGCGATATGCTGGCGCAAGATAAAATTGAGAACAGCATATCGAACTTAGAAAACAGAGGATCACATCAAATGAGCAGTCTAATCTTAAATAAATCGTATCATGAGTAAATTAATAAAAGCGTTAGGTTTAATTTTAATTACTGGAGTTATTGCATTGGGCTGTGAATCCATAACGGATTCTCAGATTGATAACATTGAAAAGAAAAACCAAGTTCTTGCCCTAGAAGCGGATAATGCGGCTGATAATAAAACCGTGGGATCAGAAGCCAAGAGCCTTGGTAACGTTACGCTGAATACCGAAGTTTCTTCCTGAGATATTGGAGACGGCAATCCTAACGGTGAGTTTGTCACCGCAGAGGGACAAGGTGTTGTCATCGGACTCCGCGCCCTGGAGCGCTTTGAAGGCTTGTTGGGCGTGACTGGCGATAATGGCAATCGTGTTGGAGTTTATTCAGCGCCCACTGGTATTAGCTCCGGCACTAATAACGGAACCTGGAATTACGACTGGCATGTCGATCTTTCCGGAGCAACCGGCAAGGCGAAAGGCAAAACCCTCAGTGACTATAAACTTGTTTTAGAGCAGAATTTTACCGAACAAAGTCTGTTTGGAGCTTTGGGATACGATCCTGTTGAACTTCCAATGGTGAGTGGGATATGTGATTCTGATTCTTTTGATGCCGATAATTTATGTCAGCAGTCATGGAATCCAGGATTTGGGAATTCAGATTATGATCCGAATGTGGAAAGAACCTATAACCTTCGTCTGGTTTTAACTCCGGAAACATTTAACGGCCAACCGCTAGCCGTAGCTATTAGAGTGAACGTTCAGGATGCTGACTAATATTGCAAATCTTTAACGATTACAAGCCCTTATCCAATCGATAAGGGCTTTTTTTATTTACTTTTCCTATAGAAACGACACTATTTGAGTAATTAAATCTGCCGAATTCGAAAGTGAAGTCAGTATTAGGATATTGTATGGATTAACCACCAATCATTTCTGAGTGAGATCCGATGTTCTTTAAAATCAAATAACTCCCTTCCCATGTGCGGACGCTACACGTTGATTGAAAACCTGAAGGATTTAGAAGAGTGGTTCGACGCGGATCGAGTGGAGCTGGATGAACTTCAGCCGAACTATAATGTGCCCCGAGTCAGACGGCGCCTGTGGTGGGTCAGAATGAGGATGGCAGGCGATCCATTTTTTAGGGCTTTAGAAATTATGGATGAAGCGCTTTGATTTAATGATCATAAGTTGAAGACAGGCCAAAAAGATTACTTTTTTCGTTTGGCGGTGATATCGTCTTTATTCGGATGAATACAGGCCACCCAATATTTAACGATTGTTTCAAGCATAGCCGACTGACCTTCAATTGATTCCGGTTTTTTAAAAAATCCCTGAACCCGATATTGATAGGCTTCCAACACGTCCTCCCTGACCGGATGACCACTCGCAAAGATAAAAGGGATCGATTTTTGGCGAAGATACTCATCCCTGTCAATTGCTTTTTTGAATTCCATACCGTTCATGCCAGGCATGTTCATGTCAGAGATGATGAGAAATATTTCATCTACGTTTTCTTGAAGATGGTCAAGGGCATCCCGGACATTGTTAAAATAATCGACCTTTATACCCCAACCTTTATCTTCAAGAGCATCATTAAGCAGCTCTTTTTCATACTTTTGGTCATCAACAAGGATAATTTTCCCTTTTACTTTCTTCATCTATTCTGATTTAACTTTACTGAAAAACATAGTTTAAGTTTAGGTTATGAATGTAGTTAATTCTATAGTTTTTTCATCCTAAAACTTGCTTACCCAAAATAGTCTTTCCGAGAGAGAATCCCCCTAAAAGGTCAAGTAAAAGCTTTGATTCGGAAATGAGTTAATGACCATCTGATAGAAAGTGATGCTATACTCCGGAACAGCCATTCACCAGCGGTCATAATCTGGCGGACAAGCGCTCGAGTCGGAACTTTAGGAGACGATATGATATGTGTTTATTCTATATAAGATACTGGACAAAATGAGATTAAATTATAAAAATTTGCTATTATAACTAAGATTGAATTCTCGTTCAATTTTTGAGATGGTGCCTTTGATGAATGATGCCGCTATTCCTAAAATTCGGGAAAGTGAAAAATGAAAAACTCAAAACTGATTTTATATATGTAAACTTTCAACTGACTGAAGATATAAGTACATATAGTATAGCCCCCCACCAGTGAAGTTTCCCGGCACATATGTTCGTGCCAATGCAGCACCAAATTGGAAAAGAAAAAGCAGGGCCAAACGAATAATGAAAGAGAATAAAATCAAGCTGGATATTGCATCGAATGAAACTGATTTAAATGCATTGAAGGGCCGGATGATATCGACTCTGAAAACGGCATCAAGCATGTGTGAAACAACCACATCTTTGGTTTACATACATGAGGGATCAGATATCAAAATATTGGCATCTAATGGGATCTTAGATGAAACTATCGTTTCCGCTGTCAAAAAGCTTACGGGTATGTTAGAATCTGGTAATGGCTTGCCGGTCATTCAAAATGTTAGGGAATATGGACAAGCCGCCTCCCTGCTGTCTGAATTGGAAAAAGATAAGATTCAATTTTTTGTCAAGGCATCTTTGAGAAATGAGACCGGAGACGAGATTGGAGCTTTTTGTATCTGTGATACCAAACCTCGTGCGCTCTCAGATGATCAGAAGCAACTGCTTCGGGAGTTGGCCGACGGAGCGAAGGATCAACTTTTGATCTACAAACAGTCGGTGTTGCTGAATGAGAAAAGTAAAAAACTGAAAACCTGTTCTGCTTTACTTAAAAACTCAGCAGATCTTTCATTCCTCCTTGAGCCTGAATTGGGAAAAATAACGGATGTAAGCAAAGGTGTGGAGAAAGTGTTGGGATACTCACCGAAGACACTCAAAGGAAAGCCATTTGCCACTATTGTGGAGGCAGGTGAGCTCGAAGGTGAAACAATAGACCAATGGTTTTCGACTGAAAAACAATACAAGGGCCGTTATACAACATCGATTCGGCTTATAGACAACCAAAACAAAAAAAGATGGTTTCAGTGTAATTTCTCGTCTGATAAGAATCAATGGTACGTGACGGCCAGGGACATCAGCGATAAAAAAGAAGCGGAGGAGGGGGTTTATGAGCTTCAAGATAAACTTAAAAAAATTGTATCGGTTGCGACAGACCTTATCTATGAACTGGATTGGGCGTCGGGGGACCTCTCCTGGGGAGATGAGTTAACGGATGTGCTCGGGTACCCGCATACGGAAAAATTTGTGGATTACGACTGGTGGATCGACAAAATTCATCCCGATGATCTTGAGCGGGTGATTCATGATGTGGCTCTGACGATGGAAGAGAGTGGCTGGAAGACGAATCTTGTCTATCGGATCAGAACGTTTGAGGGAGACTATAAACATGTCATGAATCCCGTCTATGTGGATCGCAATCAAGACGGCACGCCGGAAAAAATCATTGGAGCCATTGTTGACGTAAGTGAATTGGTGGAATTAGAAGAGGAATCACACAGAAATAAGCAACTGCTCGAAGAACTCGCAGATAAAGCATGGTCAGCTATATGGATAAGAGATGATAGTGGAACGTTTGTATTTGCAAATGATAAGTTCAGATCACTGTTTGGATTGTCCAGGAAAAAGGTGGTAGGTAAAAATGTAGATGACCTTTTTAATGATGAGCTGGCAAATCAGTTTAAAGCCAATGATCAGAAAGCACTGGAGTCGAGTGATCCTGTTGTTTTTGAAGAGAAGCTCCAATTAGATGGAAAAGTGAGATTTTACAAAACAAATATCTTCCCGATTAATGGTGTTCCGGGAATGGAAAATGTCGTTGGTGGGGTATCTACTGAGATTACCGAAGAAAAGGAAAGCAAGGAGATGCTTCAGCGTTCTCTGGAAGAAAAAAATATTTTGCTTGCAGAGATTCATCACCGTGTAAAAAACAATCTTGCTGTTGTATCGAGTATGATGTACCTGCAGGCCTATAAAGAAACAGATGAACGGGTTCAACAGAAACTATATGACAGTACCGGTCGAATACAAACAATGGCAACGATACATGAACTGCTTTATCGGTCTTCAAGCTTTAAAAATCTTCGGCTCGATGAAAATATCGAACAATTGATCGACAATATTGTCAATACCTACAATATTTCCATAGATCTGGATGTATCGTACGATATGGAGCCCATTGAGCTGAATATCAACGATGCAATTCCCTGCTCACTCATTGTAAACGAGGTTGTTACAAATGTTATGAAGCATGCATACGATAACGGGGAGTCAGGAATCCTGGATGTTTCCCTTATTGAAGAAGATGAAACAGTGACGCTGAAAATCCGAGATAATGGTAAAGGTCTGCCAGAGGATTTTGATGCAAAAGAAGATGAAAGCACTCTTGGGATGGAGCTGATTCGGACTCTTACAAAACAACTTAAAGGTACCTATACATACAGGTCACTGGACCGAGGGGTGGAATTCAAGCTTTTATTTGATAAATCGGACAGAAAAGGTATGGGTTCAAATTTAAAGTGAGGGCGGATTTAACGGACTTGCATTCCGGTTTACAAGTTTCAGGTCGGGTGGTCGCTGTTCTTCTTTTGGGTTGACGGAGTTATTAATTCGATTTCACGATAACGCCAAAATTTGACAAAATCACGCTTTTGCAAAGCCCTCGTTTAGTTTGTGAAGCTCCAACCTAAACGGCCACACATCCATACAAGTAACCTGCCGCTTCAAGTATCCCAGGATGAGCAGTAGTGTGGTGTCAATGTTGCTAATCTGAAGCTTTCCGGCGCTTCGGCAAATATGCTCATCGCTGGTGTCTCTTCTACCTCCTCAACCGCGCTGGAGGTGTCCTTGCACGTTTGCAAGATAAACACGGCGGCAATTACCACCCCCAAAATGAATAGAATACGGTACAATCGGCTCATCCAACGAATCTATAGAAGCCGCGAAAGACCTGCAAGATGCATAAGAGAATTTCAATTGTAGCTGATGGTGTTCATCAGGCTCAAAATGACGCACTTCTGGGTATAAGAATAGTGATGGCATTAAAGCCTCATTAATCTTAACCAACCCATAAACTCATGCCTACAGTTGCAGAAATTACACTATCCTACAAACCAGCTAAACCCGTCAGCGAACTCCCTTGCATTACCTGCCCGGAGGACGCTGCTGCCTACTGCCACTCCATTTGGGACGACGATCTATTAGAGCTCAGGGAGCAATTCATTGTTGTCCTTCTCAATAACCAGAAGCAAGTGCTTGGGTGGCATCTGATTTCTTCCGGTGGTGCAACGGCTACCATTGTTGAAATAGCGGCTATCTACCAGGCGGCTTTGCTCGGCAATGCACATTCGTTGATATTTTCACACTCACACCCCTCATCCAACCCGAGGCCATCCAATGCTGACATTAAACTTACTAAGCGTGCTGTCGATGCAGGCAAACTTCTTGGTATTGCCGTGGATGACCATATCATTCTCTACCGGGGCGGATATACCTCCTTTCGAAACAAAGGGCTGATATGACTTAAAAAAGAGGGCGTTGCGCTCTTTTTTTAAATTCAACGCGCTGGGAGGGTTCTAAAATTTTGGAGAAAAAAAATATCAGGATCGCTTTTTACCAACTCTGAGAGGAAGTGGGGGGTGATCAGGTTTAATTCAGTTTAGCATTGCGATCGCGACCCCACGGGTCCCATGAGTGATATGGGGGGTGGTTTTTTAAATTTCTTAAAGATTTTGTTTAATTCACTTTTTTAACAAAAAAAGCCCACCGCAACTGGTGGGCTTTTATTTTAGTTTAATAGAAGACAGAATATATTATCCATGCTGTGTTCCATAAAATCGTTCTCTCACGATTTTGCTATCTTTCCACTGCTGCGTAACTGCTCTTTTATAAACTGGATTTGAACTGCCTGATGAGATTTCTGAACGGCTTACGTTTAGTCGATCAGTGAAAAACTATGAAGAAAAGATAAGAACCGCCTGCCTGAAAATTGCAGGCGGCTTATTTAAAAACCGACTCCTTTTTCTTAAAAAGCGAAGTCACAGCTTACTTTCGGATTGTAAGCAGCAAACATTCCGGACGGGTTGTTGCGCCACAGCCAAACGTGCAGTGTCCACGAACCAAGTGGCCCAACATGTGGACTGTTATCAAAACCCTGGCCGAACAGGAATGGCTGGTCTCCCTGTACAGGGGCACCACCCACCGTTTCAGGCTCACCAAAAGGAACGATGTACTCAACTGCGACCAATCGTAACTTACCATTTTTTTGTGGCTCGTAGAGGAGTGCTTCAGGTTTGAGAGGTTCATGAATCCCATCACCAAGATATTCAGAGTTGCCGTAGTGATACCCCATACCTCCAAGATCCGGATTCTCGACACAGGGGGAAAGAGGTATAAACCAGCCGTCCTCTGCCGCAATTTGATGGTCATGATATGGAGCGGTGAGGCGCCGGACTTCTGCTAACTGGGCGGCTACCTGCCCGCTTATTTTAGCACTTTCAAGGCCTGCTGTAAAAGCAGTTGTTTCAGAATTACTGAATTCTGTTTCTTCTGATGTCGTTGGAAAAGATGACTGTTCACATGCGGCTGCCAGCAATATCAGTGGCAGTATTAATGATATAGACAAATAAGAACGTCTATGTTGATCTGTTTTATTCATTGTTTTAATCTGGTTTTTTAAATTTATAATAAAGTTAATTTTTATTTCTGTGCCCGAATTACGTATGCTTCTACATCTGATTTACCAATTCGGATTTATGGTTCACAATAGTTCACCATTGCATGATTCTTCGTATTCAAAGAATCGATCATCATTATGTCAGGTAAAAATCTATTTTTATAAATAATTTGATATATTTTTTTCCTTCTCCCCGGTTTGACCAACCGCATGTTATTGATTAGATATGTTTCCTTCTTGCACCTATATGCATTTAACTATTAAGATGTTGAACCCGATACACTGCGCGTAGCTATTTTCTCTTGCATTTAAATTTGTCTGTGGGCTCCGTTCAGTTAAAGGCGGATGATCAACGTATTATTTTACGTTTCACTACTCCATTTCAACATTTCTTCGCACACAAACAAACTTAATGCTAAAAAATCATGTCTATTCAAGTTATGCCACTTCCGGTATTGCGAACAGTGATTTGTTTTTAGCAAGCCACTGGTCAAAATTTTGCAAAGCAGGATTTAATTCCTTTGAAAGGGTAACTTTTCTGGGTTTGATAAAATCCTGGTTGAAATCACGCTGGAACTGGAACATATTCCCAATATCCTCTGCGCCCGGGAATCCAAACCCGCGATACACTTCCGGTGACACTTTGTTATAAACGACTTCTTGTCCGAGCAGGCGGCTGAACCCATCGGCCATTTCGGCACCGGTTAAGTGCTCGCCGGCAATCCCGATTGTTCTGCCGATGAAATCTTCGCCTTTTTTGAGAATACCATAGGCACACTTACCGATATCTTCAGAAGCGATACCGGGAAGCTTCTTGTCACCCATCGGAAATGTAATCGCCAATTTACCATCAGGTCCGGGTTGTGGCCCCATTCCAAACATGATGAAATTTTCCCAGTAAAAAGACGTGAGAAAGAAGGTTGTGGGAACATTTCTTTCCTTAAAATAATCGTTGGCCTCGCCTTTGGCATCCGTGTGGGGAACCTTGTATTTACCCATTAGCGTTGGCATTTGATCATCCTCAAGTGAAATCCAGTTGCGACTATCTTCCAATGTGGACCAGATGACATGTTTCAGACCCGTAAGCCGGGCAGCTTCCGCCATATTTTCAGCTTGTTTCAACTCTTTTTCCGGAGACATATGATCCCAGAAAAAGGTCACACAATAAGCACCATAGGCACCATGAAATGCTTTTTTTAAACTTTCGAGATCATCAAGATCAGCCTCCACAACTTCAGCGCCAAGAGACGTGAGTGCTTTGGCTTTATCCGAGTTCTTATCTCTTGTTAAAGCACGAACACTAAATTCGCTGTTTTGATCATTCAGGATTGCACGTACAAGACCGCCACCCTGCGCACCGGTAGCACCGGTAACTGCGATTATTTTTTTAGTTTTCATTTTAATTGATTTTTAAGTGTTTACATGATTTTACTTCAGTATGATTGATTGAAAATTGATTCTCCATAGAATTCATTGTCTGCGAATAGTTTAGACAAGCCTGTGCACCATTTAATTTTTTTCATCTCTTTAAAAATCAGCCCGGCATTCCTGCCGGGATGATTTCTCTCTGTTTAAGCTTCTTTTCTGAATCTATTTCAAAAGCGTAACCCGTCTCGTCTCCTGAAATTCCGGAGCCTCCAGGCGGATGAGATACACACCGCTTGAGAGTCCGGAACCATCAAACCGTATAGTATGATTTCCTGCAGGGTATCTGCCGTTTACGAGCGATACGACATCGCGTCCAAGCATATCAAATACCCGGATCGAAATATCACCCGCTGTACCCAGCTGAAATGGAATGACCGTGGACGGATTAAACGGGTTGGGATACGCATTCCCGAGACTGAAAGAAACGGGTTTTACTTCATCTCCAATTGAAGTTGAGGCACCGCTCCATTGTAGTATCAGGCGGCCGGTAGTGACTAGTTCAGCGACAGATAATGCTTTGTTGTTTTCATCGGCAGCCTGTTTTTGAAGCACGTATTTCAAATGACCCTCTTCATTGTACTGAAACTCTTCACCAAAATCGGGAATCAATTCTGCTGCTTCAGAGTCTTCAGCTATGTATAGCACTAACTCATGAGGTTTATTATCCTGGAATGTTATTCTGATTTCAGAAAATGTAACCCATTCTGATTCATAAGCTTGCCCCGATATTATTTTTCCAGTAATCTCTCCCGGCCATGTATATTCTGTTTCAGTAACCTGTCGGCTAACATCTACCCATTGACTTCCATCCCATGCCTGTTCCGTATAATCAGGGAAAAGCTCTGCCAGTGTAAGCAAAGAGCCGGTTTCAACGACATTCATTTCTTCAGTGAAGAGAGAATACATTTCATTGATGCTGAAGTTCTCAAAAATTTGTCGTTCTGAATTTATCCAATCCGTACCGGTAAAATCCTGGTACGTCATGTAAAGGTCATTTTCCTGTTCGTCAAGAATAAATCGTTCGTACAGAACCCATTCATCAATTCCATCCCATGTACTTGACTCGCCACCTGTTAATTCCCCGTTAGAGGAGGTAAACTCAATTCGTTCCTCATTCTCCCATGACATGAAATCTCCATTCCAGAATTGATCAACCGTTTCAGACAATAACACATCATCTCCGACCTGCTGATAGGCAAAAAGGGTTCTGTAATCATTTACATACTCCTCTTCAATGACCATTTGGTTTGTAACCGAGAGCAGCCTGTCGTTCTCATAAACATAAACCTCCCTTGAGTCAATCTCCCAATCGCTTCCCGCATCCCATTTATAATAGTGATGGGTTTCTGTTCTTTTGCCACCTGAGTAGATGAAATCGATTGCGTAATAGGAAGCAAACTCACTCCCGTTCCACCCCTGGTGTTCAACAGATTCAAGAGTTAAGATTTCATTCGATTTGAGCATCGATTGAATCGAGGCCTGATCTACCAAATTGTATTTTTTAGAGAATTCAACTAAAGGGTGAGTAATCTTATGATTGTTTGTTTGCTCATTTTGAGGTGTTCCCGCAAGCGGTACCGTAAACACACAAACAAACACGAATAATAGTATGCTTGTTTTCATTGTAGTGTAATTAGAATTATAAGTAGGAAAGCGACTTATCTCTTCTCTGAACTGTTACTTATTACAAACCTGGCAGCAGGGTGAGCATTAAATCGTACAAAAATTACGAAACTTTAAAATTCAAGTTACATTCCCTGAATATTAAATTTTTCTTAGAATACTCATTGAGCTAAATAATATGTGAAGAGCAGACTAATTTATATCGGAAATTTTGAACTCAGGGAAGATCAAAAACAGGGCTGCTATTGCCAGGAAATTTGATTAAACTGGAAATGGTTACGAAGGTTTTGTCGTCTTAGCTTCCTTTAAAATTGTTTGAACCATATAGTGCCATGCCTGTTCATCATTAAGAGTGGAAAGCCGAAAATTAAAATCTCATACAGTAGCATAATTTCATTAGTCTGCTGTTGGGTAGACTCTTTACGCTGGAATGTCAGGTTTTGGATGGACCCAATGGCTAAATCACAAATTTCGTTATCCAGATATTTTGGTTCTTTCATTTGAAGAAACTTCACCTCTTTTCGGACATGATGCTCAAGCTTAGGCACTAAAGATGAAATCAGATCTTCATCAAATAACTCCCCTATCTTTTTACAGCTTGTTACATATTCGTAATGTCGCTCAGGATTATACGGGTCTTTGGCCTATTGGCAGATCTAGTCCAGAAATTGCTGGAGTGTATCCTTTTTATCCACGTCATCAAGAACTTCCAGCAAACTATAGAGAAAGTCATATCTCTTGTGATTAAACTGATCACTATCTGAATTTCCAGCCGCATCAAATAACGAATCCTTAATCTTTTTCAGAGAGTGTTTCTGTGGATTTTTTTTCTTCGATTGCGAGTGCGATTTCAGAGAGAAAATTACCTGATTCTTGGAGAATTTCATCATAACTATTTTTTTCAGACATACATTATTGACTCACAAATTATATGTTATATCCAAATATAAAGTTTCTAGAGTGTCATAAATCATAAGTGTGCCCCAAAGTGAAACAAATGAGTAGTTTCGTAAGGGCTGGCGTTCTGCGCCAGGCGGAAATCAACCGTTAAACCGGTGACATCAAACGCATCATGGGATGAGCTAATTCCTACTCAGAGAGCATGAAAAGGCCAATGGAGAATGGAAACTAGTGAACTATCCACCCACAATCTATAATCTCAAGTGGAGTAATAAGCGACCGCATGGGATCGTTTTTTCTGCTTTTTCGTATTAATTAAGAATTCTGAAATCAGTTTTACCTCCTTAGAAGAAGTGAATACCCGATCAATGACCGGATACTCACTTTTATTGTTTTTATATCACTTCAACAAGACCATAGTCTTTGAAGCCCGAAAATTACCAGCAGTTATCGAATAGATATATAACCCTGATGGTAGACTGCTAGCATCGAATTGTGCCTGGTGCCGTCCTGCTTTCCGGGTTCCATCCACCAATCGCATGACTTCCTGACCAAGCATATTAAAAACTGACAAACGTACAGAAGCTTCTTCCGGCATCATATATGGTATGATTGTAACAGGATTGAATGGATTCGGATAGTTCTGCTCCAGCCCAAATTCTGTTGGCAGCTCCATGTTACTTCCGTCATTAGCTTCATTCAAATCGTTGAAATCTGATTCAAGCGATCCGAGTGAAGCCGGACCATCACTCTCTACAACTGCTTCTGCAAAAACGGGTTCACATCCTTCAGAAATAACTTCGTAGGCCGGGTCATCAGCTTCGGCGATACTTCCCGGACGCTGGCTAATTGGAACATGGACCTCATGTGTTGCGGTTCCGATATTTCCGCTGGCGTCCATCAGTTCCAGATGAAGGGTGTACACACGTCCGTTGCTGTTTCCTGCACGTTCGGCTCGAAGCTGAACGACATCGCAGGTTTCTCCGACTATTATATCTTCAGGCGTATTACCGTCACCGTTGCCATTGGCATTTTCCGGCTCGTCGCTCGTAATTTTTACAATTGAAATATTCTCGGGGGTGAGTGTTTGATCACAAGCGTCCTCAACTTCAATGTCGAGGTCGGCAAGTGACAAAATTCGATACTCATGATTTGGACTCCAGAGTACTGTAGCCGGGCTGTTTACCGTGATTTGCGGAGGCGTCGTATCCTCGACAATTACCTTACGCTGAACCACTGTAAAATTTCCGCTGGCATCGGTTCCGGTATAGTCGACAAGGTACTCGCCGGTCTCGGATGTGTTAACGTCCGAGGCATCGATGACCAGTGCCGGATCAGCATCACAAAAATCGGAGATATCTACACCCAATTCGTTGTAGCTATCCACGCCGCATTCGAGGATTAAAGGATCATCGCCGAGCAAGGTGATATCAGGAGGCGTAGTGTCTTCAACAATCACCTGACGCTGAATCAGAGTAGAGTTTCCGTTTGCATCGGTTCCGGTATAGTTGATGGTGTACTCCCCGGTTACGGATGTGTTAACCTCCGGTGCATCAATGACCAGTGCCGGATCAGCGTCACAAATATCTGAGATTTCAGCACCAAATTCTTCATAGGAATCGACTCCGCATTCGAGGATCAATGGATCATCGCCGAGCAAGGTGACATCAGGAGGTGTGGTGTCTTCAACAGTAATGATTACTTCATCCGTTTCAAAAAGGCCCTGTGAATCTTTGACAGTGAGGGTAACGACATGCACGCCAATTCCCAGCGAAACATTGGGGTTCACACCGGTGGCAATCTCTTCACCGCCAGCGCTCCAGGAATAGGTGAGCATATCACCGTTGTCATCAAAGGATCCCGAACCGTCGAGCGAGACAGCGGCCACTCCAAAATTATCACATTCAAGTGTCTGATCGGGCCCCGCGTCGGCGACCGGCGCCACATTTACGATTTCTGCGATAGCCATGCGCAGGTTCGGAAGCGGACCAATATGTTCACTGGTATCACCCCCCTGTGGCGTGCCTGTATTTTTTAAAATGGTGGCAATCTCATCGGCTGAAAGCACGGTGCCATTTGCCTCCTTATTGATGCCTTGAAGGTTCAACACCGCCCCTGATACGATCGGAGATGCACTCGAAGTTCCCCCGAAATTGCGACGATACCAGAAGTCATCGTTGCCAGTGTCATCAGAGTTGGTGTAATGGGTGCCGTAACCTGTAGTCATTACATTCTGGCCCCAGCCTTGCAGATCCACCCGGCTTCCATAGCTTGAAAAACCAAGACGTTCACGGGTCGTCGAGCTCCCGGCACCAACGATGATGGCCCCTGAATCCTGAACGTCGCGGTCGAAGCGCCCGCCACAGCTCTCCTGATCGAGATCCACACCGCCGTTACCGGCCGCCTGTACCACGATAAAACCTGCTGCGGTTGCATTTACAATGGCATCGTAGACAGAAGTAATCCATTCCGTAGG
Source organism: Rhodohalobacter sp. 8-1 (assembly GCF_038150125.1). Lineage (NCBI taxonomy): Bacteria > Pseudomonadati > Balneolota > Balneolia > Balneolales > Balneolaceae > Rhodohalobacter > Rhodohalobacter sp. 8-1. The sequence goes on from NZ_JBBVMF010000001.1 coordinate 19,243, forward strand.
TCCAAGTCCCTGCTGGCCAGTTGAACAAGATTGGTTGCAGACACAGGTTTGCTGTTCAATGAGGATGACGTCCCCGGCATTACCGTCAACTGCTGCAAGAGCGATTGCATTAGCCGGGTTATACCCGAGGTCACTGGTATTAGCGGGTGCGAGGCCTCCGTCAGCTCCCCATGATATACCTGTAACACCTTTATCGTCGTTGTCGGCAATTAGTTCTCCCATAACGGCGGTCCCGTGATTCGTGTCGTTAAAGGGATCGGAAGAGGAATCACCGGAGTCCAGTAGTAAACTGATGCCGGACAATTTGGAAAGGTCTTCATGCGACTGGTTCCAGGAATATTCAACGTCATAAACAGTGAAACCGGCTCCATTACCGCCGGGAAAATCCCAGGAGTAGAAGGCATCGATGCCATCCGGTGCCGGTTCCAGATAGCCTTGTAGGTCTTCAAAAAGCGGAGTTGTCGCGAGCTTAAGGGAGGGTGTTTCTTTTATTTCCCCGGGAAAAAATGGTGCCGGTACAGGGACGGCTGCTTGTTCGGCAATTTCTATATAGGGGAGTGACAGAAGACGGTTGATGAAATCTTCTATATCTGTATCCTCTTTTACAATAATGCGATACCAGGCTTCAAGCGCGGGTATTCTGCGTTCAGATCTCAGCTGACCTCTTTTGCGTATTTCACGCAACCGATCGTCACTGGCAGAAAAAAGTCGTTCCACCCTAACCATGGACCGGCGAAGATCAGATGACATAAGCTGGCCACGTGCCTGGGGCATGGCATCTTCAGCAAAACGAACCTCGATCGTAAATTCCGGATCGAAGGTGCCGGGACGCTGAGCTTCAGCAGGTGTGGTTACGAATAAGATGTGAACGGCCAGAGCCATTATTGCAGCTAATATTGTCGCTACAGGAAGACGAGACAATGTTTCACACGGTATTGAATCATTTGTTTTATTCATTTTAATTTTAATTTTGTGAAGTTATTGGCCTTGTGGTGGCCAGCATGTGGTCGAAAATTTCGTCATAATCACTTTTGGCATAAAGTCGGAATTCCGCGATATGGCTATTAATATCTATGAAGGCAACATATCTCTCGGTAACTGCTGCCGGGTCCCTCTTAAGGACGGAAATCGGACCGAGTCGGGAATCAACTACCCGAAGGGTGTCATAGGTGATATGAACGGGAAGCGGAGGGGTCTCTACCGGATCGTAAACAACAATTTCGATTATTACATCGCCATTATCAGGTGGCGTAAACAAAACGACATGCTGTTCTTTTTGAGTGGTAGTCCATTGTGCCGGATACTCCAATGTGAAGACAATTTCACCATCATAACGGTATGTATTCCATTCTTGACTGTCTGAAGAAACTGTACATGATGACAAGAGGGTCAGCGAGAATACGATGCCCCATTGAGCCTTCCATATATATTTATTCAGTGTCTGAGTCTCCATGGCGGTAAGCTTATGTTTTCATTTATCCTGCTAGACTTCTAAATGGGTCAGTATTTTAAAGATGAGCTATCCCAAAAAACCTGGTCTCTTTCTCATTTATTGAAGCTGAAGACATCCCCTTTGCTATAATGCGCAAAAAAAAATTATTAAGTATCATTTTTTTTTAAAAGTTAGTCTTTTGGACATTGATCATTTAACCGTGCACGTGAAAGCCTATTTTAATCAGGAGATAATATGCTTGTTTTTCTCATTAAGCTATATTATCTGATTCTTATATTGAATAAATCTTTTTTTCAAGAAAAATAAGAAAGTATTATTTCCAACTTTGAAACCAGTCCTAAAGTGAATTTATGGAAGTTCTTTTTGCTTAGCTCTAAGTATGAAAAATATTTCGCAAAGCTTCAGCGGGTAATGTCCGGGATTCCGAGAAAGATCAAACCACTGAGCTTATTCTTTTCAAATAAGGATGGCAGAATCGTTAGCTGTAAGCTCTACCTCAGTTACTTTATAGATTTGGAATCAATTAATTGAAAAAAAGGCTTCAACCTGTTAAGATTAAGCCTCTTAAAACGGATTCTGCTTTTTCCTATAGGTGCTTATACTGTCATTCATCTCGCCATACGCCGTTCTGATTCCATCCCCTGTTGACGCAAAGTCTATCGTGTCTTTTGAATCAATGCCTATTCTTGCAGCTTCCGCAAACGCATCCTAATTGGCTCCCAGGAAAATAAATTCCCATGAGTACGTCTCTTTTCGATGGCGTATCATGTCATTGATTGTTGATAAATTATAGGTACTACTTGCGTTCTCTTCCCCATCGGTCAGGATAGCAACAATCACTTTTTCAGGTCTGTTTTCCTCCGGGGTATTGGCCAGTCTTCGCCCTGTTGAATCTATCGCTTTGCCTGGGTATCCGGCAGCGCTTTACTTCCTCTCGGTATGTAATCTTTGTCATTGATAGGGTTAACCTTACTCAGGGACTCGTTTTCATAAATAACGTCATAATTTGTGTTGAACTGGATGAGCGTTAACGTTGCTTCTCCAGGGAGCTTTTTTTGCTCGTCAGGAAACGAGTTAAAGCCTCCAATCGCGTCATTTTTAATGAGTTTCATCGACCCTGAACTGTCAATGATACAAATGATCTCTGATAATCCGTCTTTCATAGTGTCTCCGTTTTTTATGTGATTGATTAGATAAGTGCTGGGTAACTCGCTAATAAGCCAGTCTGCCGGTCTATTATTGTTATTTGCCGGAATCAACAATCCTTAAGCTTTTCCAGCCCATTATACTTCTTATACCAAATTTCTCTCCATTCTCAACCTTCAGACGTCATTCTCCCGCTTTTTTTGGTATAAGAACAGTGTACAAAACCTATAACTAACGGAGAATTACATGCCTGAACTATTGACACATTGCGGATCCGAGCTGTGCAAATTGGAGCAGCCGCTTTCGATCCCTGAACCCGAACAGACTGAGACCTACACACCGTTGAATCACTACGATTTCGCGATCAACGTGAAGACCGTTGCCTCCAATATGCTACGGGACTTTACCTTTGCAAAGGAAGCCTATGCCCTCAGCTCAAATGGCAGCAAAATGTTTGGCGTCCTGTCCTGTTCTAGCAAATCAACATCTGACGATGACCCCCTGCGCCTTTCGATCGATATCCGAAATTCACACTGCAAGACGTTCAGATCTGCTGTAGCTGTGGGCACCTCGGTTATCGTCTGTGACAATCTAATGTTCCGAGGCGACAGCACCGTGATGAGAAAGCACACTGGGGAACACATGCTCGAAGAGCTTATGGAACAGGTTGTCACCGCGATCTATGAATCTGAGCATCAGTACAGCCAGCTCTGTTTTGATGCGGCCAGGATGATAAAGATTGCCCTGGATCAGCGCGCAAGCTATGAGTACCTGGGTATGTTACGATTGACTATAACGTTCTTAATTATAGCCATTATCGCTGCAATTTTCGGATTTGGGGGCATAGCAGGTGCAGCTGCTGGAATAGCCGAGATTCTCTTATACGTGTTTATCGTCCTCTTCCTTCTCTCCTTGATTTTTGGCAGAGGTCGGGTTTGACATTTTCATCCTGTCAATAGTTCAACATCCGTAGAATTGAATAAAACTGTTGGATCCAAACATAAACACAGGCAACGAAAGAATTTATCGATTTTCGACGATCTTCAAATGATGGATGAAAAGTGGTACAGGGTCTCTATACCTCAGGTTTTAACGAGCAGATGCATTCTATATCCACATGCTTGGTACAGATGAAAAAATTATATTTTTGCGGATGTATTTACAGAAAGTCAAAAAAACAACAGAAGTACAGTCTCGACCAAGGCGTTTGACTCCGAATAAAGAGACGCTTGTGAAAAGTCTTCAGGTGAACTATTTCCTTGTGGTAAACTCCCGTCCGGTTTCAGGCCTCAGACCCGGTTTGCCTTTTTATCAACTACTCATACCGGAGATCCTGGCGGAGAGGCTCCAGATCGTAAATGATTCCGTATCTATATTCGACACTGGAAGCGACTCGATTCCACCCCTATCCCTAAGCTGCTGATATTCTTTGAGTGCACGATATGTTTTTCCTAACACAGCGTAAGCCTGACCCCTTTTAGCAGGATCTTCCACCCCCTATAGTAAAAAAGCAGCTGAATATGGCTTCACAATGAGTATGGAGCTTCTTAACTCAAAAGTTAATCACCCGGATTATCAATGTGACCATACCACATAGGGTGCCGCACTTTGTGAAAAGCTTGGTTATAAAGATTTTAAATTACTTTATGACATCTATCACATGCAAATCATGGATGGCGATATAATTCGCACCATTAGAAATAATATTCAGTACATAAGCCACTTTCATGCTGTAGGTGTTCCTGGAAGAAATGAAATAAATGATACTCAAGAACTGAATTACAAGGCAAATATGAATGCCCTATCGAACTTGAACTTTGACGGTTATGCAGCACAGTAATTTATTCCTGCTAATAAAGATGTTTTTAAATCATTAAAATAAGGGATAGAAATTTGTTCAGTGTCATCAAGTATAAATTAGCAATCCCAAATTTTTTGATAGAATCAAACCATTAGATTAAAAGCCCAAAATAAAATACGAACTCTGAGTAATTCAAAATTCGTATTAATATGGTGGAAGGACCCTAAGAAGAAAAGAGCCGTGAAGAGCAGGCTAAATTATATCGGAAATCCTTGACTCGGGAAAAGCCAAAAATAAGGCTGTTATAGCCAGAAAATTTGGGGTAAGCAGAGCCTGGGTTACGGAGGTTCTTATGGCCGACCGCGTGGAGCTGAATGAATTGCAGCCGAGCTACAATGTGGCGCCAAGCCAGACGGAGCCTGTAGTGGGCGAGAATGAGGATGGCCGTCGATCCATTCTTCCGTTCCAGTGGGGCTTTTTGCCGTTCTGGGCCGATGAAAAGGACACCAGCTACAGCATGATCAATGCACAGGTGGAGTATAACAAGCCGAAAAAAAATGGAATCCTTTATCAAAGGCTTTTTAAATTGAGCTCAATGTATACTCTGCACATGCCGGATAAACTAAAAAGGCCCCGGTTTCCGGAGCCCTGAAAATAGACTAAAGATATAGTCGATTAATGTTCTTCCTCTCCTCCCCGTATTCTTGGGTTTGTTGGGTGGAAAACGCCGTCAGGATTTGGGTACCAAATCCATGCATGGAGTGTCCAAGAGTCGATTTCATCTTCCTTGTGCCATTTATCTCCATCTACACCAGGAAATTTATTATCGAATTCAGAATGTGGAGTGTCAGACGGTATTATGGCAAAAGGAATGATATATTCGACGGCAACAAGCCTGCGCTTGTCTTCATCTACGGGGTTATCCAGGTACACCAACGCTTCGGGTTCGGTTGGATTAATTTCAGCATCTACGAATGCAGGATTTACATAATGATAACCCATTCCCGGGACAAACTCGCTTGCCTGACTGTATCCTTCAGCTTCTGCCTTATCCACATCGTGGAATTGGGCTGATGCAGAACGAACGTCGGCCAGTGTCCGGTTCAATCCAGGATTGGTAACTTTTTGGAAGGATTCGGTCAGATTTTGAGTTTCTAACTTATCGGTTGATTTCTCTTCGTTCGTTATACTCGAGTCGCAACCTGCCGTAAGCAGGAACACGCTCATTAAGACTATACTGACATAAGCTTTTAAGCTACTCATGATTATTACCTCTCTCTGTTTTATTAATTTTTAATAGACTGATTCATATATAATGAAATATAAATCTATTGTTGGTTTGTCTTGAATATTAATAACATTAAACTTAATGTCAAGAGGGATAATGAGTTACAGCTTACCCTGAATGTTGGATTCCGGTGTCAAGGGTCACGAGAATTTCCCACCCGGGGTCAATAGTATTCCCCACCTTTTTTCGGAGTTGAGCGATTCAATTTAGGTGGTTTTTTCGTTGGGTTCCAGTGGTGAAAACGGGTCGTTTTTCAGCCGTAATTTTTTACGTATGGATTCTCCTTTAAGCGTAATCTGGTGGGCGTTGTGAGCCAGCCGGTCCAGGATAGCTCCGCCAATGACCCGGTCCGGAAATACGTCCAGCCAGTCTGGTAAGGCCCTGTTACTGGTCAGAATAATGGATGTATTTCCATAGCAGGTGTCCACAAGCTGGTAGAGCATTTCGTTCTGGCTTTGCGTAATACGCCGGAATGCAAAGTCATCAATAATCAGCAGGTCATGGCCAATGATTTACGCCAGGCGCGCGTGTTTTCGGCTTCCAGAGTCTGTTCAAGATGGCCGAACAGCTGGTTAAACTTAAAGAACCGCACCGTTCGAAGAGCCCGGCAGGCAGCATGACCCAGCCCGCGAGCCCGGTGGGTTTTCCCGGTGCCGGGAGGTTCACGCCCTGCCCCTGATCGATATACCGGCACGTGCCAGCTCTCGCAGCAGCGTAGGGTTTACCCCGGTCGACAGGCTCACGTCAAAGTCTTCCAGGCATTGCAGGTTGCCGAACTGACGGCATGCAACAGTCGCTGGGCCTTGCGATCATCGCGAAGCTCAAGTTCTTCAGCCAGCAGCATAGACAGCAACCCGGTGTAATCCAGGCCGTTTTGCTCGGCGGCCAGCAGGTTGCGATCCAGGCTTTCGGCCATTGCGGACAGTTTTAATTGTTTGAGTTGTTTTACAATGTGATGGTTGTTCATGGGGGGTTGGGTTTTGATTATGTGTCAGTTGTATGGGTAAAATAGTCGCCCGAGCGCGTCAGCTGTCGGGTCTGGGAGGAAACAGGGATGGGAAGCTCCGGGGTAATGCCCTGCCGGCAAGAGCCTGCAGGGAGGCCGCCTCTACAATATCGGCGGGATGTTTTCCGGCAAGATCAATCACTCCCATCGCTTTCCGCAGGTTTCGCATCGCGTGGGGCTGGAGCAAGGCCTCCACGTAGCGGGCTGTATTCGGGCCAATGAGGGCAGCTTTCTCCAGAAGACTGCGGACCGAATAATTGGCCATCATCGCCTGAATGCAGCTGGATTGACCGGGCCGAAAATCTGCTCATTACCGGGGCCACCGGGTGCGGGAAAAGCTATTTGGCCTGTGCGGTCGGCCACCAGGCCTGCCTGATGGGTTATAAAACGTTGTATCTGAATATGAACCGTTTTATCGAGCAAATTACGCTGGTCAAACTCGACGGGACGTTTATCAAGCTATTGAATCGAATTGAGAAAATCCCGGTAGTGATTTTCGATGATTTTGGCCTTCAACCGTTGCAAAGTGATGTCCGGCTGGCGTTGCTTCAGATACTTGAAGACCGCTACGGAAAAAAGTCCACCGTGATCGCCTCGCAATTGCCGGTAGGCCAGTGGTATGAATACCTGAAAGATGCCACGCTGGCCGATGCCATTTTGGATCGACTCACAGCACGGGCAAACCGCATTGAGTTGAAAGGAAAATCTTTAAGAACCAAACAATAAAAACATTGCTATATTAATGGCCGCATCCACCGGTGAGGGGGTGGGTCAGTTTAGTGTGAAACAGGTGGGTCAAGTTGAGTGAAATATTCAGTGGGGAATACTAATGGACTTAGGTGGGGAATACTCGTGACCCTCGACAAATTGCTCATATTACCCGGTTGGGGAACTTTAGAAGTGTAGTAAATTGCTGATAAAAAACTGGAAGCTGAATGGGCTGAAATAAAAAATGCGAACTCTGAAAAGATCAAAGTTCGCATTTCCGATACGCTTGGCTCCCCGGGTAGGATTCGAACCTACGACCGATCGGTTAACAGCCGATTGCTCTGCCACTGAGCTACCGAGGATTATATATCAATAAAGTTAAAAACATTCCAGCGGACTCGACTCCTACGTCCCGACCACTGTCGGGATAACAGCCGATTGCTCTGCCACTGAGCTACCGAGGAAAAAAACAAAATTTTATGACTCTAAAAGAAAAGTAAGCCGCGTTTCCTTCAAGAGGATGCAAATATAAGGGGAACAATAAGCGTAAGTCAAGGGAGATTTGAAATATTTTTCAGATTATTTCAGAACTAAAAAAAAGCCGCTTAATAAGCGGCTTTATCAAATCGTTTTCTTTAGGAGAATTAGACCTCGTCTACTTTGCCACTATTCTTCCAATCCTGAATTTCAAGACGGATTTCCTGGGCAACTTTTTTAATTTCCTGAAGTGTCTTACGAGCTCTTGTACCGGCAGCTTTATTTCCTTTTTCATAAAATTTTTCCATATCAGGCTCCAGTTCGGAAATTAGTGATCGCACCTGTTCAATTCTGTTCATATAAACTCCTTAGTTAGTTTAATTTATTCTGTCAGTTCATTTTGGAAGTGGACCTAAACTATGTAACCACACGATAATGTTCAAATTAAATACGTGATTATTTCGCACAGAAGACGGTTTTTACATATTCAAAAAATTTTCTAAGCTCTTCCAGCAATACATAGGACTGAATTTAACAATGTATCCCTTATACTTAATGATTATTTTTGCCTTAAACCATTTGTGAAGCCTTAACCTATCCACACAAATTTCTAATTCCTGAAATCTATATCCGCCTGCCGTAAATATGAGTCCCTCCTTTTTTGTTTGAGCCAAACGCTCAAACATTTTTATCATCCGCAGGTTTATTCTTTTCTTCAATCCATCTACTCATAAATCGTGTGCTGGCCATCGTATGATGCATCAGCATGGATCCGGTGAAATTGTTCGTTCGGTGAAACTCCAGCTCAGACAATAAGATTTTCAGTCGCTCTGAAAGTTGATTTTGATACACCTCTTTTAAAAATCGCTCATTGATAATTCGTATGCCTTGCTTTTGTGCATGAGTCCATCGAGCTTCATCAGTATATATTTTTATGGCAGCCTGGGCGAAAGTTTCAGGATCATCACAAATCACACCGGGCCAATCCATGGACCCGTTAATGCCCTCGGCTCCCATTGATGTTGTGATACTTGGCGTACCACTCAACATTGCGTCAATCAATTTCCCTTTCAAGCCTGCGCCGAACCTCAGCGGTGCAAGGCAAACGCGAGCCTCTTGCATCACAGTATCCACACGCTCTGCCCGGCCGTGAATTATAAATCCGGTGTCCGGACTATGCCACTCATTTACCTGTTGACTTGGATAAGATCCGAATACATGCATTGTTGCATTCGGCAACGATTGCCTGATAAGAGGCCAGATGTCACTTCGATGATAACTTACTGCGTCAAAGTTTGGTTTATGTCGGAAATTCCCGATCGTCATAAATCCATCGCGTTCAGAAAAACCTGGCCACGCGCCTGATTCACCATCTGTGATAGCATCGAATAAAAATGGCAGATACAGTAGTAGTTCCTTCGGCACCTTAAAAAACTCATGCAACAGGTGAATTTCGGTTTCTGAGATAATCAGGGATAAATCACTCCTGTAGATGGATGCTATCTCCCGTTTTGCCACATCAGACCTAAGATAGGTTTGAATTCTGTCGTCATTATTTTTGAAACTCATCTCTCTTGCATATCTGAGCAGGTGAAGATCCTCTGTATCAAGCACTCGTACGGCAGAGGGACACTGCACGTGAACCCTCCAGCCAAATTGTTCCTCAGTCATAAACCGGTCAAACAGTACAATTTCCGGATTCAGTTTTTTAACAAAACGATCAAATGACTCATCGTTTACTTCTATCGATTCGCATGCAACCGTTAGTTCAGATAAACCGGCTGTGTTTTTATTTTGTTTTGCTGTACTTGCAAACGTGATGGACCAGCCCTGGCTTTTAAAAAAGGTGAGTAGCTGCATCATACGTTTTCCAGCTGCTGAAGACGTAGGCTCAGGCCAAACAAACCCGATTACCAATAGGCTTTTATTTACTTTATTCATAAAAATCTGTTATCAAAGACTCTTTGATTCAACCGGAAATCGGCCTGCAAATTATAGATCAAAGATATCCGTAACCACTGACAAATCACATAGTTTGGTTAAATATATATGCGCGCAGAATACTAAAGATAGAGTTGAAGTATTCGGGCAGTGATCCTCTTGAATTGATCCATCCAACAATTAGCAGTTGGCATTTCGGGCAATTTATACTGCCTTTAAAGGTTGTATTTTTGAAAGGTGAATTCATGACCAAGATTGTTTAGATTCCAACAGTGAAAATTAACCAGATATCAATATGAAAATTGTAACTATGACAGCATCAACCATTAAGTGTCTTTTACTGATTTTATCCGCTTCAATCTTGATCATCTCATGTGCGGCAGACGGGCAGTCATCGTCCCCGGAATCAGATTCCGCCACATCTGTACAGGATAGTAAACAAATACTGGTATTCTCAAAAACTGCGGGCTGGAGACATCAGTCAATCGAAACAGGTCAAGATGCTTTACAATCTTTGGGTGAGCAACATAACGTAGGTGTTACGGTAAGTGAAGATGCATCTATGTTTAACCCCGACACCCTGGCAATGTATGATGCTGTCGTCTTTTTAAACACGACCGGGACAATATTCAACGATCAGCAGCGGTCTGCATTTGAAGAGTACATTCAAAATGGCGGCGGGTATGTTGGCATTCATTCTGCGGCTGATACAGAATATGACTGGCCGTGGTATGGAAACCTAATGGGAGCTTATTTCGACAATCACCCTCCGGGAACCCCCAACGCTGATGTACTCGTGCAAGACGACGGTCACAGCGCAACAGAAATGCTTCCGGATGTCTGGAACCGGGATGATGAATGGTATAATTACCAGGAATTTAAAGATCATATCAATGTTCTTTTAAGCCTGGATACCGACAGTTACGAAGGCAGCGACCACCTTGGCAATCACCCAATTGCGTGGTATCACGAATATGATGGCGGACGGGCATTCTATACTGGCCTTGGACATACAAAAGCAGCCTTCTCTGATGATCTGTTTCAGCAGCATGTGTGGGGCGGTATTGAATATGCGATGTCTGAGTAAGTACAAATATCTTAAATTGCGATTTTGATACCTCTAGCCAGACTCAGCTTCCGGAAACAGGCAAAAAGTTATCAGGGACCAAAATATTTATTGCGATATCTAAAGCAAATTTCACTATTACAACCAATAGTTCTTAATGCATCAACAACTAAAGCTATTGGACAATTATGATGTCAACCAGCAAGCCTGTTGAGGCATGCTACCCGCTTTTTTTTTTAAACTAATGGTGTTTTATTCTTTGTATACTAACTCTTATTTTCGTTTGGCTTAACCCTTCAGTTACCCGATCATATGAGCAAAACTATCCTCCATTTTGGTGAAATATTATGGGATCAATTTAAAGATTATAAACGTGCCGGCGGTTCACCGTTCAACGTTTCAATGCACCTCCATTACCTGAAACACAAAAGTTACCTGATAAGCGCTGTCGGACGTGATGAATTGGGAAGTCAGCTTCTGGATATCATCGTTCAAAAAGAGGGTGAGAAGAAATACATAGAACGAACCGACTATCCAACCGGCACGGTTTCCGTTCATATGGATGAGAATGACGAACCCACCTATACCATCCATCAGCGCGTGGCGTGGGATTTTATTCAGCCATCCGATTCTCTCAGCGAGATTACGCGCATTGCTGATGCATTTACTTTTGCAACCCTGGCCCAGCGGAGTTCAACCAACAGAATTACTTTACAAAAAATTATCGCTGACCTGCCAGGCTCCTGTCTTTTGTTTTTTGATGTGAACCTTCGTCCGCCTTACGTCCAGAAACCGGTGCTGGAGTACTCCATGAAAAAAGCAGACTATGTAAAAATGAACCGTGCTGAATGGGATCAGATCGGTGCTATGTTCAGTATTGAAGAGGAAGCGAAACTTCTGGAGGCTTTCGATCTGAAAGGAATTATTTTAACGCTCGGCGCTGACGGTTCTATTTACTTTGATCGCGATGGCACGCACTATGTAGAATCCGCAGTTGACATAGAAACAGGCATCGGCGATTTCGTGGGTGTGGGCGATGCATTCTGGGCATGTTTTATTCATCACACGCTGAAGGGATCACCCTGGCGCGAAACCATCAAAAAGGCAAACCGGTATGCCGGCTGGGTTGCCGAAAATAAGGGCGGCATTCCCGAGCCTGACGATGACCTTATTGAGGCCATATTGTAGGTACATCGTCTGGTAATAATTGGGGCCTGTCTTAAGTTTATTACAGCGAACAGAGGATACTTAAAAGAGCTCGTTTTTGGATAAACACTCCCCTTCCCAATATTCTTTCGTAAATAAGTTCAGAATAAATATAGGCCTCTTTCTCCCCCACCAATACGTTGAGTTCAAACGTGAGGAACCTGTAGTTTCACAAACAGCGATTTTTAAATGATATCGGCTTATCAAGCTTTCGGTTTGGCGTGACTATAATGCATTTTAAATATGGTTCTACAGGAAAGTTTGTGGGTACATGTAATAATCCAATGCACAGTCTCATTAAGTCAGATGAGTTATTCAGGAGGTAATACCAGTCATTTGATAGAACAAATCATGTTGCTTTTTTAGATTCTTCACAAAACGGAAAATCACCGTTTTATTCAGAATGACAATTAGCTGGCTGAGGCGTAGGGCGGCGTGATTACAAGGCGATAGTGATAAACGACTGATGTGTCCACGCCACTCACTTGCTAACCCATGAGCGTGTCATCCTGATCAAGCCATTGTAGTTGATGGCGCAGAGAAGGATCTGCAAGAGTAATGGACAATTTTTTAGAAAATTTTGATCATGTTCTATGTGATTGTCCACATATTTTCCATCAACCCACAAACTTTCCTGTAGACCCTTAAATATTTTTCTCTCCAAATCTGCGCGTCACAGCGTACGCTCCATATCTCTAATAGCCATTTAATATCTTTTTTTACTAATGACCATCAAACGGAAATATTTCCTTTTGATTAAATGCACTTGATTATTTCTTTTATTCAATAAATTTATTGAACGTTACCGAGAATTACCGTATTATTCATTCAACATTATTATTGAATGTAAAAGTAACGTTGCAATATGGATACACGAGAATTCAAATCGTCTCTTTACAAACAGCTTGCAAAGGTGACAAAAGCGCTGAGTAATCCTCACCGGCTTGAAATTTTAGATCTGCTTGCCCAGGGTTCGTTTTCGGTTGAGTACATAGCCGAAAACGCGAATATGTCTGTGGCTAATGCATCGCAGCATCTGCAGGTGCTGAAGAAGTCGGGTTTGGTAGACACTGTGAGGGATGGAAAATATATTTTTTACGAACTCTATGATGGGCGTGTGCTGGAAACCTGGAGAGCACTGCGTCAGCTGGGCCTTTCACGCAACCAGGAGATCAATGAGCTGCTTGAGGATTACCGGCAGCGAAAAGATCAGATGAACCTGATGAGCAGCGATGAACTGTTCCAAAAATTGAAAAACAATGAAGTGTACCTGGTTGATGTGCGTCCCGAAGAGGAGTACAACCTTGGACACATTAAGCAGGCCGGCTCTCTGCCGCATAAGCAGCTAAAAGAGAGGCTGCAGGAGCTGCCAACCGACCGGGAAATCGTAGCCTACTGCCGCGGCCCACTATGCCTGATGGCCGATGAAGCTGTAGCGTTGATGAGAAAAGAGGGATTACATGCCACCAGGCTCGAAAACGGATTTGCCGACTGGTTAGCTGAAGAAAGACCAGTAGAAATAACTGACAAATAACATTTAAAACAGAGAATAGGATGAAACCAACAATATTAGTTTTAGGCGGCGGAATCGGCGGCGTTCATGCAGCAAAGCAACTGAGCCGTGAAATCGGGAATGAAGACGGAATAAACCTGGCCAGAATTTTAGTTTTTGAACGAAAGAAACAGAGTTTATATGCCCCCTCTCTCACGTGGCTGATGGTGGGCAAACGCGAGCAGAATGAGATCTACAAAGAACTGAGTAAGATCGAGTATAACGGCATTGAAGTTATAGAAGGAGAAATTGAAAAGATAGATCCCAAAGCTAAAACAGTTACATCCAACGGGAAAACCTGCGAGGGGGATTACATAATCGCTTCTCTCGGTGTTTCCCAAAATAATTCTGCAAACCTGATATCGGAAGGCCATAATTTTTATACAGTTGATGGTGCTGAATCTTTCCATAATGAACTCAGATCATTTACCGGAAACAGAATCTCGATCCTGGTCTCTTCTCTCCCCTACAAATCACCGGTAGCTCCCTATGAAGCCGCGATGCTTATAGATAACTACCTGAGAGAAAATGACAAACGTCAGGAAGTTGAGATTCACCTCTATACCCCCGAAGTAAAGCCCATGCCTTTTGCCAATTCTGAGATCTCATCGCACGTGGTTAAGTTGATGCAGGAAAAGGACATTTACTACCATCCGAGTCACCAATTTGTTAAAGAAAAACAGGACAAAATTGAATTCAGGACAGGTTCAGATGACACGTTCACCGCTAACCCGGGCCTTCTTGCATACACACCGGAACATATAGCTCCTGCTGTTTTATCAGAGGCAGGATTGACTGAAGATTCCGGCTGGGTAGAACCCAACCCCGACACTCTTGAAACCAAATTTGACAATGTGTATGTGATTGGTGATGTCATTGAACTGTCCGGCGAAAAGAATCAACCCATGCCAAAAGCAGGAATTTTTGCACAGCACCAGGCAGAAGTAGTGGCTCATAACATAGCACGCAAAATCTCAGGTAAGTCACCTGACAGGACATTCAAGTACAAGGGTTCCTACATCCTTGATTCCGGAAACAGAGCTGATAAAATAAGCGGAGATTTTGAAAAGGGCGGGAATCAATCCTCTAAAAGCGGTGCGCTGCGACACTGGGAAAAAGTCATATCAGAGAAAGCCTGGTTCCTGAATAATTTTTGATGAACAGTTACTGCAGGTTTTCTGAAGTGTGAGTTCCAATAAAGGTCATCCCACGCCGGAGCGTGGGATCTCCAATCACTGCATAGAACCGGACTTAAATGAATTGGGAGATGCCGCATCGCAGTGCGGCATGACGATTAAACCACGCGATCCACTAAAGCACTCATAGTATCAAAAATCAAATAAGGAAAACACGATGGATGGAAATAAACGAACAATGAGACTATTTGCCGGTAGCATGATAACAGGAAGCTTACTTCTTGCTTACGTCATCTCACCCTACTGGCTCCTGCTTACACTATTTGTAGGTGTAAATATGATTCAATCGGCTTTTACGGGCTGGTGCCTTGCGGATAACATCATTGAAAAATATAATCTCGGTTTTAAAAAATCTGTTACCTGCCGGGCCAAAACACTTTCTAAATCAAATAACAACAACTAAAATGAATCGAAAGAAATTACGCGCACCAAAAGTATATCTTATTTTGCTGTTTTTGCTGGTGCCGTTTTACGTATCGGCACAGTCGCCTTCAGATATGGATTCTAATCTGTCTCTGTCGCTGCAAGAAGCCATGGAGATCGCTTTGGAACAGAATTTTGCAGTAGAACAGGCGGAGTTTGATGTTGATAAAACCAGAGCTCAATACCGCCAGACAAACGCTGTTTTCCTTCCTCAGCTCTCATTCGAATACAATGCGGTTTCCACAAACGATCCGCTGAATGTATTCGGATTTAAACTGAAGCAGGAGATTGTTTCTCAATCGGATTTTAACCCTAGTTTGCTCAACAATCCTGACGCAACTCAAAACTACAGTGCTACTTTCCAGGTACAGCAGCCGCTCTTAAATCCTGATATGATAATGCAAAGAGGCGCGGTAAAAAGCCGGCTGAATTCGGCAGATGAGCAACTGACCGGCACACGAAATCATGTAGAGTTCCGGGTGCGAAACCAATACTACAGCCTCATTTTGCACCACCGCCAGCTTGAGGTATTGGAAACAGCTCTTGCAACTGCGGCTGAGCACAGGCGTCAGGCGCAAAACTATTTTGAAGAGGGATTAATCAGCAAGGAAGATTTTCTGGCTGCCCGGGTGTATGAGCTGGAAATGGAGAGCCGAAAACTGAACACGGAAAATCAGCTTGCCAAAGTTGAGGAAGAGATGGCCATTCTCCTTGGCATGGACGGATCAGTAAAAGTAACTCCCACCCAGGATCTACAACAAACTAACCTTGCAGCACTGCCCGAAGATATAACCACCACTACAATCAACAATGCACAAACACGGGCTATTGAATACCGTGTAGAAGCGGCTGAACGAATGGTGAAATCAGCGAACTTCAGTTTTCTTCCTAAAATCAACCTATTTGGATCTTACGAGTTTAATGATCCTGATTTTGCTGGTTTTGATGCCTCCTCCTATATGATTGGTGCGAACCTGAAATGGAATATTTTCTCCGGTTTCAGCAAGGCCGGAAAAATTATGGAGGCAAAAGCTGACTTTCGAAAAGCTCAGACCATGCAGGAGAGTCACCTCATGGAGCAGGAAAACAGGGTACGTCAGGCCTACAGAGCTCTTGAGCACGCCCGGCAGGAACTCGAGCTTACGAATGAGTCGATAGCGCAGTCTGAAGAGAGCGTAAAAATCCGGACAAACCGGTATGAACAAGGCATGGAGCGTACGACCGATCTGCTCGAAGCCGAGACCAAACTCGCCGAATCACGGCTCCAAAATGTGGCCGCACTTTATAAATACAATATGAGCATCGCCACACTTGAGATGCTTCTTGAAAAAGATCTTAACAACTAAACATTCAATCTATACTATCATGAATATTTTAAAACATTCCCGGTTTAGTACTCTTTCGGGTCTCCTCGCACTGCTTTTCGCAACGTTTCTTTTTAGCGCCTGCGGATCGGACGAACCGGCCGCTCTTGATGAAACAGCGGTGAATGTACAGGTGGCCACAGCTGAAACCGCGCAAGGCAGCGCCAACAAAACTTTTCCCGGAAATGTAGAGAGTAATAATCAGGCTGGCTTAAGCACCATCGTAATGGGAACCGTAACCGAGGTCCCCGTTTCCGTGGGGCAAACCGTGAAGGAAGGAGACGTTCTTGCACGGATAAAGGATGACCAGATTCGTGCCAATAAGATGCAGCTCGAAGCCAACATAGTTCAGGCTAAAGCCAATCTTGAAAACACAGAGAAGAATTACAATCGTATCAAGAATTTGTATGCCGAAGAGAGCGCTACGTCTAAAGAGCTGGACGATATTTCCACAATGTACGACATCGCCAAAGCGAATGTTGATGCGCTGGAAGCCAGCCTGCGTGAAGTAAATGAAATGCTGGAGTACACCGTAATCAGGGCGCCTTTTGACGGCATCGTGAGCCGCAAGTATGTCTCTGCCGGCGATATGGCCGCACCCGGACACCCGCTGGTTGCCGTTGCTGATCCCGGAACCCTGAAAATTACTGCGAACGTCCCGGGAAAGTGGATTGGCGAAATCAGTGAGGGAGACAGTGTTACCGTCAGTTTAACCGCTTTAAATATTGAAGCTGTCAAAGCTGTGTTGACTGCTGTCAGCAACGCCGGCGACCCGATGAGCAGGCAGTACGCTATCGAGGCTCAGATTACCGATCCGGCCGTGGCGGACCGCATGAAACCCGGAATGTTTGCCGAAATCAGCATTCCCACAGGTGGTACAGAATCACTGTTCATCCCTGCCGGTGCCATTATTGAACGCGGACAGCTCACAGGGATTTACACGATATCTGATAACAACCGAACCGTACTCCGATGGGTACGGACAGGGAAATCTGCAGGCGAAACGATTGAAATTTTAACCGGACTTGCTCCCGGTGAACAGTACATCGCCTCAATGGATCAGCCCCTGAGACAGGGACAACTGGTAAACGCACAGTAATTCTACCGACAGAAGGTCAACTAACAAGAATTTGAAAGGAAACAACAGAAAATGAAAACCGGATTAGCAGGTAAAATTGCACAGGCGTTTATCGACTCGAAGCTTACACTGCTTCTGATGGTCGCTTTTGTAGCGATCGGTGTGTATGGCGTGTGGCTGACACCCAGCGAAGAGGAACCACAAATTGACGTGCCTATGGCCGATATTTTTGTCGGTTATCCCGGCGCTTCACCCCTTGAAGTTGAGAACAAAATCGCCATTCCACTTGAGAAAATTCTATCGAATGTCTCGGGAGTGGAATATGTCTATTCAACATCCATGCCGCAACAGGCGATGGTTTCTGCGCGCTTTTTTGTGGGGCAGGATGTGGAAGAGAGCATGGTGCGGCTCTACACCGAGGTAATGAAGTTCATGGACACCAAGCCGGAGCCGGTTACCATGCCGCTCATCAAAACACGGTCCATAAATGATGTGCCTATTGTTACCCTCACCCTTTGGAGTGAAACGCACGGGGATTATGAGCTTCGGCGAGTGGCGCAGGAGCTCGACAACGAAATTAAGTCGATCACCGACGTAGCCGAAACCAGCATTCATGGCGGGCGTTCACGAACAGTTGAGGTGGTTCTGGATAAAAGCAAATTAGCTGCACTCTCTATTGACCCGCTGCGAATCGCCCAGATCATTCAGACTGCAAACAGTGAGTTTAAATCGGGTTCGTTTACGCGAAATGACGAGGAGTTTTTGGTTCAAACCGGAAGTTTCCTTGAAACCGCCGAAGACGTTGGTAATCTCGTGCTCGATGTACGTCAGGGCGATCCGATTCTGCTCCGCGACGTGGCCGATATTGCGGACGGACCCGGCGAACCTGCCAACTACGTTTCATACTCACCGGGGCCGGTTTCTGCAAGAGAAGACAGCCTTGAAGCCGGCAGTTCCTATCCTGCTGTCACGATTTCCGTGGCTAAGCAACAGGGAGCTGATGCCATGACCATTGCTGAGAATATCGACCGAATGTTAGAACAGCTCAACGGGTCTATTATCACCGACAGAGTTAACGTGCAAACCACTCGTAACTACGGCGAAACCGCAACTGACAAGGTGAACACGCTACTTATGCACCTGCTTGTGGCCGTGCTGTCCGTGTCGTTTGTGGTATTTCTGGCCATGGGCTGGCGGGGTGCACTTGTGGTATTTATCTCGGTGCCGATCACCTTTGCCCTTACACTGTTTTTCTACTACATGTACGATTACACGCTAAACCGGATTACGCTTTTTGCCCTCGTGTTCGTGACCGGGATCGTGGTGGATAACTCCATCATTGTGGCCGAAAATATGCACAGGCACTTTAAAATGCGCAAACTGCCCATCAAGCAGGCCGCCATTTACTCTATCAACGAGGTGGGTAACCCGGCTATTCTGGCAACATTCACCGTTATTGCTGCCGTCATTCCGATGGCATTTGTTTCCGGTTTGATGGGGCCCTACATGAGCCCGATTGCAATCGGCGCGACTGTTGCCATGATTTTGTCTCTCATAATTTCCCTGATCGCCACACCGTGGCTGGGGTATCGTTTACTACGTGCTGCGAGGGTACAATCCGGCGGAAGCTCGGGTAAGAGCTATAAACTTGAAGACACTATTATTTTCAAAATATACGATAAAACCATGCGTCCGCTGATGCAGAGCACATGGAAACGGTGGTTTTTTCTGCTCGGAACTTTTGTTGTTTTACTGGCTACTCTGGTGCTTTTTTACACCCGATCCGTTGAAGTAAAAATGCTTCCTTTTGATAATAAAAACGAGATACAGCTCATTATCGATATGCCGGAAGGCACCACGCTCGAGCGAACCGAAGCCGTAGCACAGGAAGTGGGCCTTAGCCTGCTCGAAATTCCCGAAGTTTACGACTACCAAACCTACTCCGGAACCAACGCTCCCATCAACTTTAACGGACTGGTCCGCAGCTACGATATGCGACAGTCATCGAACGTCGCCGATATCCAGGTGAATCTTGTGGATAAGAGCATGCGTTCGGATCAGAGCCACGCCATCGCCAAGCGGATGAGGCCCATCGTTCAAAAAGTGGGCGAAAAATATGGTGCGAATGTTAAAGTGGTTGAAGTACCGCCGGGGCCACCCGTTCTATCCACGCTTGTAGCCGAGATTTATGGCCCCAGCCTGGAGATGCAGCGTAACGTTGGCGAACAGATTAAGCAGATTTTCACTGAAACACCCGGGATTGTGGATACAGACTGGATGGTGGAAGCCGATCAAACCGAATACCGGTTTAACGTTCTGCGCAATAAAGCCGCCATTACGGGAGTGATGCCCAATCAACTTTCCGAATCGCTTGGCATGATTTTAGGTCAGCACCCGGTTTCCTCACTTTATGATGAAGATGAAGCCACGCTGGTACCCATTCAGATGAAGCTCAGCGAGGCAGGCCGTTCCGGTGTTGATGAACTGGGCGGACTTCATGTTCAGTCGCAATCTGGGGCAATGGTGCCCGTCACCGACCTCATTGATGTTGAAGAAACTACGCTTGAGAAAAGTATTCACCGAAAAAATCAGCGCCGGGTGGTTTATGTAACGGCCGAAGTTGCGGGTGAAATTGAGAGTCCGGTCTACGCCATCCTTGATGCACAGGACCAGATAGACGCTTTATCTCTTCCTGCCGGTTACAGCATGGAGCAGCAATATGCAGGTCAGCCGTTTACAAGCGAAAACGTGACCGTAAAATGGGATGGTGAGTGGCAAATTACTCTCGAGGTATTCCGTGATCTCGGAATTGCCTTTGCCGTGGTACTGGTGATCATCTACATCCTTATTGTCGGCTGGTTCCAGGACTTTGGCGTTCCCATCATTATGATGATTGCCATACCGTTGTCACTGATCGGGATTTTGCTCGGCCACTGGCTTGCAGGCGCATTTTTTACAGCAACATCAATGATTGGACTCATTGCCCTTGCCGGCATCATGGTCAGAAACTCCGTGCTTCTGATCGACTTCGTCCAGATCAGCCTCAATGAAGGAAATTCACTTGAGGATGCCGTTGTGGAAGCCGGTGCAGTTCGAACTATGCCGATTCTCTTAACGGCAGGTACCGTGGTTATCGGGGCTATTGTGATTCTGTTTGACCCGATTTTCCAGGGACTTGCAATATCACTGATGGGCGGAGCTATTGCATCCACAGCCCTCACGCTGATTACCGTTCCGCTGATCTACTTTATGGTGAATAAGAATAAGAGGACGGACGAGATTATGCGCAATTAATTAAAAGATATTAAACCAGACCTGACAGGTTTTTGAAACCTGTCAGGACTTTATCCAACAACAAACCAAACCACCATACCCATGAAACTTCTGATCATACTAAGCATAGCCGAATTCGCGAATGAAGTCCGGTCCATGATGACACGAAACAACGTTCCTGTCTATAGCGAAACCGAAATGCATGGATTTCGAACTGAAAAACATAAACCGGATATACGAAGCTGGTTTTCACAGGGAGATCAGGGCATCTACTCTACCCTCTTTTTCTCCTTTCAGGATGAAGCGACTGTAAAAAGCATTCTGGAAGAAGTGAAAAATTATAACAAAGAGTATGAAGGAGACCGGGATAATCCGCTGCACGCCTACCAGGTTGCCGTAGAAGATTTTGCCTGATCATGTTACCTCACTACCAATTAACAAAATACAAATCCACACTAATCTCCTATACTCATGAAAACACTCATTGCACTATTTATTACACTTTTCGGATTTGCCGGAATGGCTGAGGCACAATCAGACAGCGAATCGCTTTTTGTTGTACTCACCTCAGACGACGCTGAAACACAAATGATGGCGATGGTCCTTGCCACACAGTCACTCAACAAGGATGTGCCGGTCCGCGTACTTCTTTGCAGTGACGCAGGTATGCTGGCACTCAAAAACCATGAGTCACCCTCTTTTGCTCCTCCTGATCGCTCACCTAAACAGCTTTTAGATGGGCTGATCGATCGCGGTGTGCAAGTTGACGTCTGCGGCATATTTCTCCCAAACCGTGACTACACAGAAGTGGATCTGACGCAAGGCATCGGAACCGCCGCTCCTCCGGAAGTGGCTGAATTCATGAAGCAGAAAGGCGTTCGGTACTTTACGTTTTGAGCCGGGTTTAAACTTGTGAAAGATGAACCTGTCCTGTTTATTGAAGTCTCATCAATCTACATCATAGGGTATATGGATATCCAAAAGAATCCTGTTGAGGGAATTCCCTCCTAGCCCGGCGGCATCAAACTTCGTGAGATAACGGTACAAGCGAAACAGCTCTTTACAAAACAGGAACAGTTTATGACCCAAATTGACTTTACAACCTCAGATAAGGTCTCCGTTAAAAAAGATTTTACGGGCATTCTGGCTATGAATTTGCCGAACGGTCTGAACGCGGGAAAACGCTTTAGCTCAAAGACAAATCAGGTCTCAGTTCAGATTTCCGGAGATTCATCTGATAGATCTGCGCCATGGCATCTAAATCAGGACTTAAATAATGAATAATAAATCTGATGGTTCCGGATCTTTGGAATTATTTACTAATCAGAAAAATTTATAACCCATACAGAAACGTGATTGAAAATCAGGGGCAACTACTGAACTAATAGATGTGCTCACTCATGGAGTTGATCAAATCCATAAAAAATGGCTATTACTACACAGACTATGAAAAATATATGCTTATTAGACGGCGGTACAGGTCAGGAAATTTATAAGCGATCCAAAAAACCTGCTCACCCGCTTTGGTCTGCCAAAGTGATGATCGACCGGCCGAATATCGTGAAAGAAGTTCACAAGGATTTCCTCAAAGCAGGAGCCCGCATCCTAACTATCAACAGTTACACAGTTACTCCAACCCGTCTTCGGCGTGACGGGGAAGTCGAGTGGTTCCAGAAGCTTCAGTTACAGGCTACAGAAATCGCGCTAAATGCCCGGGATGAACTTGGATCTATAACAGAGGATGTTCAGATAGCAGCCTGCCTCCCTCCGTTGACGGGAAGCTATGTTCCGGATGAACGTTCCTTTGCAGAGATCAAGCAGGAATATGAGCAAATTGTTGCTCTTCAGGAACCCATTGTTGACCTGTTTCTCATCGAAACCATTGCAAGTATAAAAGAGGCGAAAGCAGCATCAGAAGCTGCACTTGAGAGCGGTAAAACGGTTTATTTGAGTTTTACACTGTCAGACAGGCAGCCGAATCAGCTTCGCTCCGGAGAATCCATTCATGAAGCGCTGAATGCCATGATCGGTTATTCCCTTGATGCCATTCTGTTCAACTGCTCCTTTCCGGAAACGATAACCAAGGGAATGAAATCGCTACAGCATCTGAATATTCCATTCGGAGGATATGCCAATGGATTTACCACTGTTGAGCCCCTTAAACCGGGAGAAACCGTGGGACAACTATCCGCCAGAAGTGATCTGGACGAAGAGAAATATGCCTCGCATGTGATGGAGTGGATTAATGTCGGTGCCTCTATTGTTGGCGGCTGCTGTGAGGTTGGGCCATCCCATATCGAACATCTTCATAAACGGATTGAGGAGGAAGTGTATGGTATAGTATCCTCTCAGAAGATATCTCAAAGCTGATGCACAGGCTACATTCTGTTGTCACGTGCGTTAGTGTCATTTGTAATTCGGTTGATACCAGAAAGACCAACAAAATACCCCGATAATGCTTCTACGTATATTTGATTACCGATCATGCTCCCTGCACCGGAAGAAGTAGTAACTTTATAAATGAGAAATGCCGATCCATTCCCCTGTCTCAATAGAGGATAGAACTTTAACCACTGCAAATCTATTCAGATAAAATACTATGTTTATCTTTTCACCCTATGTTGCATCTACAATGATTAGTTTAGGTTTCAAAATGTATCTTGAGGTCACTAAATTATTCTACGACAAAGTGCACTTATGAATTACCAGACAAACCCCAGGCACAATACCAAAATCAATGATTACACGATTAGCACATGTTTGCATTCACACTGAAGATCTAGCAGAAACTGAAAGATTCTACTGCGATCTGCTCGGCTTGGAAAAAGGTTTTGTTTTTATGAAAGATGACGCCCTTTTTGGGTATTATATTAAACTTGGCAACGATTCATTTATTGAAGTTTTCAAAGGTGACCCCGGAGCGGCAGGCAATATCGATCATCTGGCCATTGAGACGGATGATATCAATCAGGTTATTTCGACATTACGATCTAATGGATTTGATGCAACGGATAAGAAACTTGGGGTTGATAAATCCTGGCAGTCTTGGACAGAGGATCCCAACGGGGTAAAAATAGAGTTCCATCAGTACACCGATGAGAGTCTTCAGTTCAGAGGCGGGGCCTGTGAGGTGGATTGGTGAGGAAAGGAAGAGAGTAGAACGTGAAGGTGAGTTATATTCAGCCTATCGGTCATAGGGAAAGTCTCATAAAACTGAGTGAGATTTTTTCTGTCATTGTCTGAAAATCGATTTTTTTAAACTCCAATAAATGGCCAGCCAAACACTCGTTCTAAAAACCATCGCCTTGATGCTGTCTGCTGCCACCTGATCACTGCTAAAAAAATACAGTAATAGTATGATGACTAAGACTAATAAGTTCAGTATAAAAATCGTTTTCGATGCTTTTCTCCCTTTTTGAGCATTTCTCAAAATAAGATATCCCGTGGACATATAAATAAATCCCATCAGTGTATTAAAAATCAGAAGGGGCAAAAAAACGATGTAACCGGGCTCTGATATATCAAAAAGCACCCGGCTCCCCGCAGAAACTGTCAACAAACCAAATCCAATTGCAATTGCGGCTATTAAAAAACGTATCCATTTAGGCATAATATGATTATTCTTTTCCATTTTGCCCTACACACATTTTGATCTTACCACTTTTCGTCTAAAATATTGGCACGTAATGTTTTCTGTCAATGACATATTAAGCTATCGAATAGATTTAAAAAGATACCGACCCGAATTTAATCGAGACGGTACCACTTTTTTGCAGTGTTCTTTCCTGCAGCTTAAGCCTATTCTCCCGCATAAGAAGAGTACATCCATACAAGCTTCTCCTGCTCGCTGATGTAGTCGCTCATCAGTGCGTTGGTGCCTTCATCATCTGCTTCGTCCGACAACTCCAGAATTTCCCGCTGCAGCTTTAGCGTAACTTTGAAGGAGTCGAGGATGTGATTCACTGCTTTTTTTCCGTCACTCTCTTTTGCGCTTTCTGAAATTTCGGAGACTTTTACATACTCTGAATATTGATGCTCGGGCGTGTATCCCAGCGTTAAAATTCGCTCAGCCACCTCATCAATTTTTAAAACCAGGTCGTTGTACAGCTCTTCGAACTTTACGTGTAGTTCAAAGAAAGTATCTCCTTTAATATTCCAGTGATATCCTCTCGTGTTCTGGTAAAACACGGAGTAGTTCGCCAATAAAATGTTCAGCTTTTCAGCCAGTTCTTTTGTTTTGTTAGTGTCGAGACCTATTCTGTTTTTCTTGCTCATTTATCTTTGTTTTTTGATTTGTGTTATGATTTAAAATCTTAGTACTAAATATCAATTAATGTGAATAATCCGTAATAAAAGTACCCGTCAGATAGCGCAGCAATGTCTCAGTCTGCTTCAGCTGAAAACCAGTTTCTGCTACTCTGAGCCGGGCATTTTCCAATGAGAGCTGGGCTGCACGTAACTCTACACCGGTAATTTCGCCGCGGTCGAACGTCACCTTCGCACGTTCGTAATTCCGTTCATATACGGATAGATTTGATCTTTCCGTTTCAAGCTGATTCTGTAGGTGCAGATACTGCTGCCAGCTGTTTTCGAACCGGGTTTGAAGCTGTATGGCCGACTCTTCCCTGCGCAGCTCCTCCTGGCGTATCCTATCTTTTGCATTTTGAGACTCGATACGATTTCGTCCGCCGCTGAAAATCGGAATCTTGAGTGTTATCCCGCCGCTGAATCCAAGCTGCTCCTGTGTTTCAAACTGTCCTTCGGTAGCGTTCGTATAGCTGTAGCCATATCCGGCTGTTGCAGTTAACGAAGGCAGAAAGCCGGCCCTCGTTACCCGCTCATTCAGCTCGGCCTGCGCCAAACGCTTCTCCCTGATGTTCAGCACAGAGTTATTTTCCATCATCAAAGCCAAGAAATCTTCGTAATTCGGCAGATCGGCAGCATTAAATTCATCAGCCACATTATCCATTTTGCGCTGATCCCACCCTATTTCTGTATGTAAATCCCGATATGCAGTTTCATACTGTAGCTTCAGGTTTCTGTATGCCGTACTGTCGCTTTTTAAATCGGCCAGGGCCTGAAGCAGCTGCTGTTCATTCACCTGACCATATTCCCGCCTCGTCTCAATCGCACGAAAACGGTCATTACTTTGCTCAAGTGATATTTCTTTTACTTCAATCGCTTTCTGAAACGAAGCAACCCTGATAAACTGAGCGGTGATATTTAAAATGGTAGTTTCCAGTTCAGACCGATACTGCAGATCGGCTAAATCGCTGCCCGTTTCGAGCATTTTGTACCGTAGCCGTCCCCTCATTCCGTTGTAGATCACTATCTGTGTCCCGATCTGTGAACTGAACTGCGTAGTTGTAACACCATCATACGAAATAGACCGGCTTCCCACCTGCTGACCGCTATTCTGCGGATCGAGCAGATTCCGAAAGAACGACCCCGGTGTTATATCAAGGTCTGTGTATGAAGCACTCAGTCCGCCTGTTATCGCCAGATTTGGGAGCTGACCGGCATTTCCGCGCGAAACGCTGTTCTCTGCAATGTCTGTTTCGATATTGCTGATCTCTACGCTATGGTTATGCTCCAGCGCCGCTTTAATCGCTTCATCAAGTGTAAACTGCTGCTGAGCAGAGACACTTCCTGCCATAATCGCCAGAATAAAAGAAAAAATTAGAAATCTCATAGTGAACTCTTTTTATGATGTTCATGAAGTATGACAGCCGGCTCGATACTTTCCTGTGATTCCGGTTTTTTACCCGCGAGCTGCAGAAGTTTGAATTTGGCGTTGTTGAAAATGACCAAGAATGCAGGTGCCAGTGTCAGGGAGATCAATAGCCCAAATGTAAGTCCATAGGCGATGGAAATTGCCGGTGGTTTTAGGAATGCTGAGGCGAGTCCGCCGACAAAAATCATGGGGACAAGTCCGGCTACGGTACTCAGCGTTGTAAGCAAAATGGGTCGGAATCGTGACCGTACCGCATCTTTCAGCGCCTCTTCAAATGTCATTCCGGATTTCAGATTGTCGTTAAATGCCGTAATGAGCACCAGTAAGTTGTTGATTAAAATACCGATAAGGGCAATCATCCCGATCAGGGAAAATATGTTCATAGTCGCCCCGTGAATCCAGTGCCCAATCACCACGCCCGTAAAGGCAAATGGCAGAGAAAGCAATACGAGGAATGTCTGGCTGAACGACTGAAAGTTGATCACAATTAGTGCCAGGATTATGAGCAGAATAATGGGTGCAACTGACTGCATCGCTTCTGTTACCTTTGCCGACTCCCTGTTCTGCCCTTCAATCACAAACTGAACTTCTGGAAACTCCTGCTCCAGGGACGACAGCGTGTTTTCTCTGATATCGGCCAGGATTCCGGGAGCTGAAAGAGATGGGTCGGCCAGGTCAGCATCTACCCGGATGGTTCGCCTGCCATTAATATGGTTGATGTTGAGGGATGCATCTGTCGGAAAAATATGTGCCACTTGCGACAGAGGGTATGCACCTTTCGGTGTCCTGATTTTTACGTTCAAGAGATCCCGGTAACTCTCCCGGTTTTCCTCCGGAAATCTCAGCCATATCCGAACATCATCTCCCCTAAGCTGAAGCGTTTGTACTTCCATTCCAAAAAATGCCGTTCGGACCTGCATCATAATATCCTGGAGCGTAAGCCCGAGCTGCTCGCCCGCTTTTGACAGTTCAATATGAAGCTCGGGGTTCCCACGCTGATCGGTATCGGCTACATCCACCAGGTCATCTCTCTTTTCAAGTGATGTTTTAAGCTTTTCAGATGCCTGCTGTATTTCCTCCATACTTTTGCCCGAAACTGAAATATCTACCGGCAATCCTCCAAACCGGTGCTCCGCCAGTGCAGAAATAAACCGGATGTAGTTTGTACCGGGAACGTCACCCACTTCGTCCCTGAACATGTTGTTAATTTCATATGCCGGGATTCCCCGTTCTTCGCCTCCCATCATTACGATTCGAAGTTCTCCCTGATGGCTTTCAGGACCCAGAATTCTCTCCACATTGCGTATCACTTTTTCATTGTCAGCCCGTTCAGAGCTCAACTGATCCCCGATTTTATAAACCGCTTCTTCAATTTTCATCAGTTTAGCTCGTGTTGTATCAATTGGAACTCCGGGCTCCATCTCAATCCGCACCAGCTGCACATCATCATCCAGGTAAGGGAAAAAAGTGACCGGCAACACCCCGGTTCTGATTAAAGCTACAGAACCTATCAGCAAGAGAATAAAAACGAAAACATTGAGCCATCGCCACTTATGTGAAACAAAATCTGTAAAAGGGATAAAATATTTGTCCCTGAACCCTGTGAGGCCGTTGGCCATGGCTTTTTCGAAACGGGTTTGACTATTCTTATCAGACAGTACTTTTGAAATTGTGAGCTTTTGAGGCAAAAACAGAAACGTGACGATCAGTGCGGCCAGCAGTGCGCTCACAACCACAAATGAGACTTCCGTAAAGAAGGCACCGGGCTTTCCCGGAAGGAAAAAGAAGAGGCTGAATGCCGTTGCGGTAGTCATAAGCGAGATAATCATGGGTGAGGCCACTTCCGCAGCTCCATTTCTAGCGGCCTCCACGGGGGATTCCCCAAATTCATTGTAATGGCGGTAAATATTTTCCGCAACCACCACACCGGTATCCACCAGCATCCCCAAAACCAGGATAATCCCAAATATCGACACCGGATTGATCGTGAATCCATATCCCAGGAGTGCTGAGGCAAATGTCCCCAGAATAGCGAGCGGTATTGTAAGCGACACCCACATCGCAATCCGTTTATCAAGAAAAAGCGTGAGGATAATCAATACAAGGATCAACCCGAAAATGGCATTGCTCCTCAACGATTCAACCCGCTCATTTACAAACTCCGAAAAATCCTCAACCACGGTCAGCTCAACGCCACTGTGCAGCGTATTGAAATGCCCGGCATACTCCTTCACTTCTTCGGCGATGGCCACCAGGTTTTCATCGTTAGTTGTAAGCACCTGTATTACTACCGACTCTTCGCCATCGAGATAGCGCTCAACGGGCCGATCATCGAACTGGTCTTTTACAGTTGCTATATCCTTCAGCAGTACTCGTTCACCATTCATACCCGATCTCACGGGAATTTGAGCTATTTCCAGTGCCGTCCTCTCCTTATTCTCTGCACGGATCTGCCAATTAGCATCTCCTGTTTTTAGCTCGCCACCGGTGATATCAATGTTGTTTTTCCTAACTGCTTCTGCCACTTCCTGTGCAGAAATACCATATCGATCCATCTGCTCATCATTCAGCTCAATAGAAATTTCCTCAGGTGGAAATCCAAGCAAAAAAACATTTGAGATCCCTTTTTCAACAATAAATACGTCCCTGATCTGGTCGGCATAATCTTTTTTCTGCTGAAGCGAGATTTCTCCCGTCAGCGCAAGCGAAATCGTGGGATTGAGCATCTCTTGCTTATACACGATCGGGCGGTCCATCTGGTCAGGAAAATCAGTCACCCTGTTTACCGCGTTCTCCACGTCAACCAGTACCCTGTCGATATCAGCCCACTCAAAAATCTCCACGGTTATGCGTCCGCTGTTCTCCCGGGCTACCGAGGTGTGCCTGTCCATACCGGAAATTCCGTTCAGGTTCTCCTCAATCCTCGAGATCGCCCGCTCCTCAATTTCCAGCGGCGAGGCCCCGCGATAAATAATGTTTACATAAATTTCAGTCGGGGCCTCCGGCGGGTTCAGCGTGTACCGCGTCTGGCTGAAGCTAAGAATGCCCATCAGAACAACGATCATCAGCCCCAGGGTAACCATGACGGGATAGCGGATAAAAAAGTTGATTAATCTCTTCATAAATGACTATAATTAATGATTCGTCCGCTAACGGGTTCAGAGACATCCATAACGATCTCGTCTCCGTTTTGCAGTCCGCTTACCCAGAGATGGCTCCTTTCCAGGTCATGGATTTCAACGGTCACATCAACCAGGTTCCCATCTCTTTTGGCAAGCACGCCGCCCGTTCTCAAAAGGGCTGATTTCGGAATTCGGGCCAGCTCTCTTTTCGTCTCTGATTCGATCTCGCCCTCCAGGTACATTCCTTCGCGTAACTTTTCACCCGACACTTCCAGGTATATCAACACCTGCTGTGATGATGAATCCACTGACGGATTTACCCTCACAATCTCTGCTTTGTAAGATTCGGTCTGACCCTGATTTGATACCGCCATCGTCATACCCGGCCGAATCCACTCAACTTGGGCAGGATCTATAGAAGCATTTAAAATCATCAGCGAGGAATCTACAAATGTGCCCAAATGAAACTGCGGCCCCACAACCTGACCCGGTTCAGCTTTTGCGGCTGATAACACTCCCGAAAACGGTGCCCGAATCGTGAATTTCTCCAATCGATCCTCCGCACTTTTAATAGTGTAGTAGAGCTCGTAGACTCCTTTGGATTCCAAATAACGGCGAACGCCCTCTCCGAATTCAGGAATAGCGACAAGGTTATTCTCAGCGTTCAGCGAATTAAACCACTTCTCGTATCGTGGTAAGGTTTCCGGATAATCCAGCTTAATATCGGGCATCAGCGCAGATACCAGCGTTTTAAATTTACTTCTGGATGATTGAATCTGTAGCCTCGCCTCACTATCGTCCAGCTGAACTAACATCTCTCTTTCTTGAAAGGAAACTCCCTCCCGAAACGGCTTGGTTCCCTCCACCACTTTTCCCGGAACTTCCGGAAAAAGCTCAACCCGATTCTCCGCACGAAGTCGGCCGTTTAGGGATACCCGATCCGCTATTTGTTCGGTTTCTACCGTAAAAAAGGTGATTTGTGGCGAGCCGATTTCAGCCGCTGCAGCTTCACTCGATTGTTCTGAGGATTTATCCGCTGATACACCGCTGCATGAAGCTGTAATCGTTAACAGTAAAAGTATTGAAAAACTTAACAAGGCTTTATTCATGTCAATATTTCCGGTTTGTGTTCAACCGTAGTTTACGGACATAAATCATACAGTTCAACCATATGGTTGAATATTTAAATACTTCTTATCTATCTTTTTTTAAATCAACTAAACCATTATATAGCAGTTATTTATAGAACATTTTATATTTAGTTTACTGATCTGAAAGTTTGATACAGACAATTTAGTTTAACCATATAGTTAACTTTTGTGCCAATCTTTCCTATTTTACTTATCCAATTCAAAATCCTAATCTCCGCAGTATGAGTAGCGAAACAGAATCATCCTCTACAGAACAGAAAATTTTTGACGCCGCAAGAGATGTTTTTCAAAGCAAGGGGCTTGAAGGCGCACGGATGCAGGAAATAGCAGATAAGGCAGATATCAACAAGTCGATGCTGCACTACTATTACCGTTCGAAGGAGAAACTTTTCGAAAAAGTGTATGAGCTCTCCATCATCAAGCTGATGCCGCAGGTAGCGTCGCTATTAAATGAGGAGATGCCGCTGGATATGAAGCTTCGAAAGTTTTCCGCAAAATATCTCGAACTCGTCAAAGCCAACCCGGACATCCCGCTATTTGTGATTCACGAGATGAATAAAAATCCCAGCCGTCTGAAAAAATTTATCGCTAAGGAGATCGGAAAACGAGTACAGCCATTTTTAAATCAAATAAAAGAAGAGAGAGAAAAAGGCAATACTGTTAATCTGCCGCCGGAACAGATTTTCGTGAACATCATGAGCATGCTTGTCTTTCCATTTTTAGCACGGCCGGTACTCCAGGTTATTTTTGATATGGACGAAAAGGCCTTTTCAGAGTTTATCGCCGTACGGGAAGCGTTCATGCCGGACTATCTGGTCAGTATGGTGATGAACAAGGAGTTGTAGCCTGTCCTGTGCGATATCCCGGGAACTGCGCTTTATACACTGCGAAATCCCCGGGATTTTAAAGAAACAGGAAGTTTTCTGTACCAGTACATTTTACTGCATTACCATTGACAGATTTTAAATTAGTTGTTTGGCATAGCAGTTTTCTTTTATCTGTGAGTCCGATCTCCCTTCTGAGGGGAGATCATCCTGTTCGCTTAGAACAGGATGCGAGGGGTGTTCAGAAACTTCACGATCGGCTCGAAACCCTGTGGTAATGGCTGAATAGTATCATGCTGTACATCCCTCCCTCCGCAAGCCGGCGGAGTACTTCCCTGAAAGGGAGAATTATCCTGTCACTGCTCAAATGGTGTTGCCCCGCTTTTTGGGGTAAAATTAGGGGCTACCAATAACTTTTCCGCCTAAAATAACCGAGGCAAATCTTGTGAGCGTTGCAGCTTTGGGTAAATTACCACGTTCTCTCAAAAAGCATAGCTAAGCGAAACCATCACTGAACGTCCTGCCTCAGGAATGTTTCCAATACTGGTATGCGTGTGATAGTGTCGATCAAGCAGGTTGTTTGCCTGCAGAATGGATGTGAGCGACCCATTCAGCCAGTCGCGTTCCCAGGTGAGATTCAGTACGGCAAAGGCCCGGGTGGCATCCTCAATGGATGCGGTTTCCGCAATTCGGTGCTGAGCGGCAGCCCATTCTACCTCTCCCATCAGCCTGTTCCCTTTGTGATGAAGATGCATAGTGCTGAACCCTTTCAGGGGCGGAATTAATGGAAGCGGCTCGTCAAGGGTTTGATTTCGGGCGTACAAATAGGAGACCCGGTTTTCAATACTTAGCCGGGGACCCAATCGGTTCAGGCTTCGGAACTCTCCGCCCGTGATGGTTGCGTCACCCACATTCGCGTAGCGCTTGAAATCAAGACCGATGTTTCCTGTACCTTCAGAAAGGATGCCATCTATGTAGTTGAAATACTGCTTGTGAAACAGGGATAGCGAAATGGAGTGACTATCCGTTTCCCAGGTTGTATTCAGGTCGGTATTGATGGCTCGTTCCGTTTTCAGCCACGGGTTTCCATCGTAGAAATAGCCATCGGTATAGTTGTAGATGTAGTGACCAAATCGCTCCATGTGGTTCCCCATCCGCTCGGAGTACACCAGGGAGCCTGAAAAACTCCAGTCGTCGAACGGCATCCAGAGCAGGTTGCCGGAGGCTGACAGAAGAATGTTCGGGCGCGTATTGAGCCCTCTGTTATACAGACCTTCGAAAAATGACGCAAAGCGTTCACTTCCAGTATCGAGATTCTTTAGTGCAATGTTCTGCTCGGCTTTCAGCAGAAGGTCATCCGATATCATAAACCGGTGCTTCATGCCTATATTCCCCTGCCAGGTATTTACGTCCTGCAGGTTGTAAATGAACATATCCTCAATATTGGGATCGTGGCTGTTCATTTCCATATCACCATACGCCCGGGAATAATACCCGTCCAGAAACCACTCAAATGAGTGCCGGGAAATCCCGGCCTGACCATTCACCCGGGTCCCTGCCGTAAAAGTTTCCCCAAACATCGGCATATGCATCCCGCCCATCACTTCACGGTTTTCTACATCACGGCTGTAATCGTCCATCGTATGGCGAATGGCGTTGGCGTAGATTTGAACGGTTTCAACGCGCCAGCTTTTGTCCGTAGGTGCAAAATTAAACCTGAGCTGACCAATATCGGCCAGTGCTTTCGTTGCATCCATCAGCAACGCGGGATATCCTACATCATATGCTTTATCGGTGATGTAATTTGCTTCAATAGTATGGTTTGATGGCAGACGATGCCTGTAGCTCACGTTCAGGTTTAGTTTTTCGTACTGGGAATTATCGATCTGTGAACCGTTGCCTGATACAAAATCATCAGCTTTTTTATAGCTTCCCGAAAACCGCACGGCATGCCTTCCGGTGCGGTCAGAGGTATTTCCAGCAACAGAAAGCGACCGGTAGTTGTCGGGCAGGCGATATCCGGTGCTTACATTCATGGAAAAAGATTCCGGTTCAGCCCCGCGGGTAACAAGGTTGATGGAGCTGCTGCCTCCGCCTGAGGAAGCCACGTCGCTTCCGCTCTTGTCGATATGGAGTTCGGATAAATTGGACGTTTCCACATAGGAGGTGATCGGGTCCATTTTATCCACACAGGCCTTGAAAACCTGCATACCGTCGATCATCAGGTTCATACGCTGATCACTTTCACCACGTATGACCGGTTCCCATGCAAAAGCCCCGCGTTTATTGGTAGAAAGGCCGTCAATTTTATCGAGAAACTGGTCCATGTTCTGAGCGTGATGCTGCTGCTGATAGGCCTGCACATTGTTTTCCCCCTCGCGATTCGCCAAAACCAGGAGCCCGGTTTCAATTCGGTAAATTTCGGGATTCATGTAAAGAGTCTCCATGCCGGCCCTGAGCACGAACTCACGGGACTGGTATCCCACGGCAGTTACGATAATTACAGGATAATCATCGCGGTTAATGGTAAAATACCCATCGGTGCCGGTAGTAGCGATAACCGTTTGCTCATCTGATTTTATATGGGCCTGTATAACGGGTTCGCCTGTTGTCCGGTCGAGCACTCGAAGCGCGGACACCTGGGCAAATGCAGACGAAGCCCAGATCAGAAAAAGTAGATTGGCTAAAAGAAATTTCATGGCTCTGTTTGTTTGGTGAACGACCGGTAATAGATACCGGCTCAATTCACGATTTTCATTGATTTATTGTGCCTGAACGCTGTATTCAAACATCACTTCCGGCAGGGTTATATCGCCTGCAGTCAGGGTTACCGAGGTTGTCCAGGTTCCGCTCATGCTGTAGTTGATGGAGCCTTCGTAGTAGCCTGATCCCTCTGCTTCCGGAGAGGTAAACTCCGTTGAGTGACCGCTGCCGCCTCCCATATCCATGTACGGATAGATCTCCAGTTCAGCATTTTCCACAGGAGGGAAACTCATCATCGACTCTCTTGTGTGGACCATAAATCCCAGCGTGTTGTTGCCGGTTACCGGTTGCTTAGGATGTAGCCAGGTAATAAAATAGATCTTATCATTATCATCCCGAACACTGGTCAGCCGCCATGAGGAATCAACCTCTACGGGGATCTCCCCGGTAAGTATTTCCTGGTTCAGCAAAGTGATTTCAAATTCGATTGCCCAGCTTCCCATCGAACCGCTTGCCATAATAAATATAGCCATGTTTGAGTAGTAGCGATCATCTTCCGGGGCAACTTCCGGCTGCTGGTAAGGCGTGGAGTGCATCATATTCCCCATATCCATCATCGGCGTGATGGTTATTAATTCGGGAGTCACGAGGTCTCCGCCGCGCTCAATTTTCCAGTAGAGTTGATTGGCTCCGGTTTCAAGCGTGGATTCTGACTCCAGAGAGATTTTGTAGTCATCTGAAGTTACAGATCCGATTGTGACGAGATCCAGTTCAGGTTCTGAATCGGAACTGTTTGTAACGTCGCAGGATGCAAGAGTGAATACGAGTAACGCAAAGGCTGTAAGGGTGCCCGCCCATCTTAGAAATGTCATATAATTATACCAACAGGTTTAATTTGTTTGATAGAGATGCTGCCGGTCACAGGGTGAACGATCAATCAAATAGGGTGCTCTTCACGCTGCCCGTTAAAAAATTAGACGGTGCGACGGCTGTAGGTTGATTCATCAGTCACGGTATTCTGTGTGCGACAGACGTTGATTTAAGAAGAGATATGACAGATTAAACCTGTGGAGGGCGGAGCAGGTCATCTAAACTTCCGGTGAGCAGAGTTGAAATCGGCTCAGAGGGTAAGTAGGACATTGTTGTTCTATAAAAAGGCGCAGATTCAGGAAAGTAATACGCCGTTAGACTATTCGTGAACACAAGCTGTGACGCTGTGGTATTCGGGGTGTGGTCTTTTGTGAAATAACATGTACCGGGCTTATCGTGGTCATCTGATTGATGCTCAGAAGCGCTATCCATGTCGTGATGATGGCAGGTGCACACCGTTTCTGCCTCATCAGTTTCGCAGTAGCAAAACGAAACCTCGCAAATAAAATTATCATATCCGTGGTGGGCGTGATTCATCACCAGGCCTGTTGCAAGCCATCCGCCCACATTCCACAGCATCACGATCAAAGTGATCAGGGCGGTATACTTACGATATGTTAAATTAAGACTCATTTGTCTTAAAATAACTCAGTATTGTGAAGAATGTTTGAAGAGCTTATTTAAAAAAAATGATGAAATAGTTAATTGTATATCAACATATTTTACATGTAACATAAAACTGGCGATAGCGGTTAGGCAAGAAACGGCGGGCTTTCAGTTCCCGCTTTGGAAATAAGCTTTTGTCTACGGTTCTGTTGTTAAACTATGGGTAGCCTTACAAGAGGGTGTGGTCGCCAATTACTTTACTCAAGCCAACGCCCCAGTGTGGTACTTTGCCACCTAAGGTATAATACATTTTTTTGAAGCCCATTTTGAGGGCATAAGGCGTCA
The DNA here is from genome assembly GCF_038150125.1 of Rhodohalobacter sp. 8-1. Classification (NCBI taxonomy): domain Bacteria; kingdom Pseudomonadati; phylum Balneolota; class Balneolia; order Balneolales; family Balneolaceae; genus Rhodohalobacter; species Rhodohalobacter sp. 8-1. The sequence continues at coordinate 55,576 of NZ_JBBVMF010000001.1, forward strand.
CGCCCATTTCCAGATGCGATTCCTCTCCGCCCCACCATTCATCTGTGCGCATATAAAAACCCTTGATGCCGCCCATGTCACCCATGCATAGCAGCTCAAATTTCATCGGTTCAATATCACCTTCTATTACACCCAGCTCTTTAGCTATGGTATTGGTCAGCACTTCGGCTTCCATGTGGCCCAGCGAACCGATCTTGGGTACCGTTATTGAAGCAGCATCACCGACTGCAAAGATGTTTTGATAATCGGGATTTCGCATATACAAATCAGTTACAACAAAGCCTTTGTCATCCGTGAATGGTAACTCTTTAAGAAAATTATGGGCTCGCCAATCGGGAAAAATAATGGCTATTTCAGTTTCCTGTGATGAACCGTCATTGAATTCAATTCCGTCTTTATGAATCCTTTTTATCCCGCGGGTATTTGCCTGGTAATTATATCCCTTTTTATCCATCATGGGCAGAAGCTCATCAAGAATAGTCTCACCTGCATCTTCAGCAATAACTTTAGCCGGGGTTGATAAATAAATGGTAGATTCATCCCCTTTCTGATGTTCTCCTAACCAATGTGCCAGCGAGAAAGCCAGTTCAACAGGCGGGCCTTCGCAGGCGGTTTCCGCTACGGGCAAGCCGTCGGGAAGCTTATCACTCTTACCCTGATGAAACAGATCTGAAGTGAGGCCGATAGGTCCGCCCTTGTATTCTTCATGCAGATAATTTCTTAAGCGATTTCCCAGGAAAATATCCGTAACACTATGGCCATATTCACTAAATCCATCAACCGCATCGTAGGCCAAACGGTTACCCAATGCTACAATTAAATAGTCGTATTGCATTTCACGAACCGGATGTCCGGAGCGTTCATTAGGTTTGTAAAACACTTTATTGACTTCGGGATCAATATCTTTTACTTCAGCCTGTATAAACGTACTGCCATCATCTTCCAAAAACGAGATGAACTGGAAATTCATATCAATGCCGGGATTTTTGTTCTCTAATACCTGCATAGGAATGTTTGGCACAAACGTAAGAAGTGATTTACGGTCAATGATGGTGATCTCTGCTTTGTCTTTTACAGCGTCGCGAATATATCTTGCGGTTGTAAGTCCTGCAAAATTGCATCCGAGTATAACGATATGTGGACTTGACATGGTTTTTTATTTTAGGTTTCTCTTTTATCTGTATAAATGCCACTATCTAATAATCACTCTTTCTCTCTATATTAAAATACGACTTAAATCAGCCATATGCACTCTTAAACCTGTATTATTAAGGGGTTATTCAATAAACTCAATCTTTTTATTTGAGTCTCTGAACCATGAATGTATGGTTTTTTAGATGTCAACGGTCAGGTATAATTTGAAAAGTATTCATGACAACTTCAGCTGTAATTATCCACAGGCCTATTGGTTTGGCTTCACATGTTACAAGTCGAGTAGCCAAGGGGAATTTCACCCCAAGGCTCTCACAGAACCGTACGTGATAGTCTCCCATCATACAGCTCCTGTCGTTGAATCGCTATGGATTTCACGGATGAACCAGGCTCCAGTGAGCAAACAACCTTGGATTGGCTTTATATACTTGCTTCAGCCAATGTACAGCTCGTTTCTTAGAGAACCTGCGGTTCCATTTGAGCCATTTAATCAGCTTTAGGTTTAATACTCGCCATACCCATGTGGTTGTCCACTTACTCCATCGGCAGTAATAGTTCATCCATCCCCGGATACGCACGTTAAGCAGTTTGGCCATGTGCTGAATCGTGCCCTTATACTTGTGCAGATTCAGCTGTTTCAACTTCTCCGTTACGGAGACTTTTGCTTTTCTGCTCATAGAAGGCACATACAGTAATTGCCATCCCTGTTCAGTATTGCATATGCGCGGGCGGAATGTGTACCCCAGAAAATCGAAGCTTGTTTGGCTTTGAGTCTCTCGGCGTCGCCGGTCCTTGCAATACACAATATGTGTTTTCTCCGGGTGAAGTTGGAGATTGCATTCCTCCATCCGGGCAGTAATTCGTACTTTAATGAACTCTGCCTGTGCTTTGCTTCGGGTATGTACGACAATATCGTCAGCATACCGTTCAAACGGAATGGTCGGATGATGCTTTCTCATCCACCCGTCAAACCCCACGTGCAGATACAGATTCGCCAGCAATGGACTGATGACTCCACCTTGGGGTGTCCCTTTACTGGTGGAGATTCGTTGTCCATCGGCCTGAACAACCTCAGCTTGCAGCCACCTCTTCACATACATGCACACCCAGTCGGGGGCATGATAGTGCCGGAGGGCGTTAAGCATCAGCTCGTGATCAATGTTGTCAAAGAATCCGGCAATGTCCAGATCAAGCACCCAATCATAGTACCGGCATCGGTAGTTAGCCTTTGCCAGTGCCTGATGGGCACTCTTGCCCGGTCGGTATCCATAGCTGTCCTCGTGGAAGATCGGTTCCAGTTTAGGCTCCAGCCACGTCTTGACGACCTGTTGGGCAATACGATCTGCCACAGTTGGTATCCCCAAACTGCGCTGACCACCGGACTTCTTCGGAATCTTTACCTGTTTTACCGGAGGTGGAAAATAACTGCCGGAGCTTAGCCGGTTCCACAGTTTGTACAGGTTTCTCGACAGGTCGTCGCTGAACGCATCCAGGCTTACCTGATCGATACCCGCACTTCCCCCCGTTGGCTTTTACCTTTCGGTAAGCCCTCCATACCATCAGCTTGCTGATGGGTTGCGATTTTGTCTCATAATAGTCAGTCATCCCAACTTTGTTGGTTGTTGATTGTTATGCGACCCAACGACTCAGCCCCCTCGCTCCTGCCTGCTTTCACAGGCTCTTGCCACTACTACGAGCTGATCCGCCCCGCCTGCCTGCCATCCGCCAGCTGGCGGACGCAGGGTTTCTGCTTGCACCCACTTGCACTCCCGGCAGGTCGGTTCCCTTGTTCCGTAGCAAAGCCTGACTCGATGTCCCGCGACCTTAACACCGCCTGCCGTACAGCCAGTATCAGCTTGCGCCCGCTGTACTTTGCCGGGGCACTCAGGTACTTCTCCGGTTCTGACAGAATCTGACGAATATCGATGCTTCAACAGTCGTTCACTTGCGTTCGGCTCATTCGAGTCTTACCTGATGAGTCGTCGCTCACCTTTTCCGTCTCGCTCAACACCCGCTAACGAGCACCAGACGGTGGTTTGAAGGCGCTGGCTGACAGCGCCTTCGGTAGGCCAACTACCATCTTTGCAACAGCATGTAAAAGAACACTTGCCATAAATGACAAGTTACCCTTTACTTCAAGGCACACACCTGAGTTCGATTATTAATCTCATTGAATGTGGTCAAAAAGTCCACTCCTTTCTCAAAGAAGGGATTTTCCCGAAGGGATCCGCCAGCTGGCATGAAGGGGTGGTTTTGCCTTGGCCATCCCTGGAATAACAGTATTTTTTGAGTCTAATTTGAGCTCGAAACCTAAAGCTACCACCCCCTGCCCCTCCTTACACAGGAGGGGAGTATTCTTGCCCCGATTTATAATCGAACTCAGGTTACAAATGCTTTCGGAACGCGATCAGCAATTAGCTGTTTGGGTTTGATAACAGTAAAATGTCATCATTTTACTGTTCGCTTAAACATTATTTATCACACTCTTTACATTCCAGCACTTTTCCCAATTTAGCGCGTCTGCCCTCTTCCGTTACAACCCACGGCCGAAGCTGCCATGGCGGGTCGTGCCTTACGTGTTGGGTGTGGCCACATTTAAGATCAGCTACCCAGTCTCCCTCCTCATCTTTATGAAATCCTGTGATGGGCTGTTTCATTTCGTGTGATGTTGTTCAACAATCTTTGCAATATCCAGTTTCTGTATGGCGCTTACAGCTGCTTCAATACAGGCGTTTCGAACACCTACTGCAAGTTGCTGTTCAGCTTTGAGTTCATCTAAACTATTATCCATGTTAATCCCTGTTCCGTGCTTGACGCCGGAGACGTTCATAGCGAATCTCTTCCTGGAACGCTGCATGACAGCTTACACATCCCTGCTGAATCATGTTGTAATGTTTCATCACTCTGTTCATATCCTGATTCTGTGCTGCTCCGCGCAGCGAATCTGCCGTGCCATGGACCACTTTATCATATGCCCCAAACTGCGACATGCGCTCGCCGAGTGTGTTTTGAACCAGCGAACGGCTTTCATCAGACAGCGGAGGATGATCATTTATATTTGCGGCACCCTGCTCAATCAGGTCAAAGTTTTGCGTGAAGATACCTTCGTTGATGGTATGCATATCGATCATCAGCATGCGCATGATCGTGGGTAGTTCCAGCGGTTGAGTGATGCTTTCTGTTTCAGCGTCCTGTTTGGAATCGGTATCCTGGTCCTGATTCTGGTAATGTGCAACCGCCAATCCGGCAAATACCAGCAGGAAGAACGACCCGGTTAGTATTGTGTTGATATTGTATTTCATAAAGCTTGTTTATGGGTTCTAATATTTTCCTTCCATCTTCATTCTCAAAGAAAATGATGCCGCAATTTTGGATGCCATCTCCTTGGCATGTTCGGCCTTTGGTCCTTCAAAATGATCATCCACCGTCTCTACGAACAGACCATACCAAAGATGAAAATCATTTTCTTCAAGAGGAAGCGGCATATGCTTCCGAAATGGCTTCCCCTTATAACGGCCGGTTTGAAAGATCAGGTTCGACCAGAAATCAACCATCCGGGGCAAGTGATGGTCCCAGTCTACATCGGCTACATCGCTGAAGATATAGTTCAGTCGCTCATTATTCTGAACACGTCCGTAAAAGGTCTCTACAAGCAGGCGAATGTCGTCATCGTTGCGAATATCTTTCATGGCAGATTCTGTTTTATGTGAATTCAATTTATAAATCAGACCTGACAGCGTCCGCAGGTCCTGTGAGCGTCGGGGCATATTTGGGAAAACCTCCAAGGTTTTAAAAACCTTGGAGGTTTAGTTTTTAAATCGTTTTGGTAAACCTATCATGCACTCTCCTGTATTTCGCTCTAAGCCTCCGCCATCTGAGTCTCGAACAGTATAGTAAGCCGCAGCCGCTGCTCTTCAACCGTCTTTTTTAACGATACAAGGTTTTCATCGCGATATGGTTTCTTAGCTGAAATTTCCATGCAGAGATCAATCCCCTTCTCGAGGTTGTTCCTCATCTTCCCAAGTCTTCTCCACTGCTTTTTATCTTCAGGGCCAATTTGGGTAGCCAGCTCGCTGACGTAATCCACATACATCACTAACTCTTTGGCAAACATGTGGGGGCGATCTTCTGGCACCAGGGATTCGCCGCGTCCATAGATATGATCCACCATCTCATCAAGAGAATATTCCCTGCTGAACCACGCAATATTGGGTCCCGGGCAAATCGCCTGACGACCATACGTCGGCTTCATAATTCCCAGTCGAATTAGCGATCCCGTACCAAGATTTGTGCAGAGGCAGGTTTTTTCCATCACCCTGTTTTTTTGCTTCTCTTTATCCTCATCAGGAAGATCACTCTCATGTATGGAGCTGATTTTCAAAATCTGGTATTCAGCCGAGGCTGTACAGATTGGATTCTCGGTAAACTCCGTATTGGAGACCAAAAATCCTTTTGGGCATTTTGAGCCCGGTTTTCCTTTGGCGACCAGTTCTTTGGTATGAATTTCTGACCCTGATCCGCGAATATTATTAAACGGAACGCCCAGTGGCGATACGTTACTCAGGTACAACTCCTTTTCACCGGCACTGGCTAACAGTTTTGATGTAAATTCATCCACGCAGGTAGCTTCGGGCACAAGCAGGAAAGGGCTCCCCCATCCTGTTCCATCCATCTCAAAATCTTCCAGCAGCCGACGCATTTCGCCATTCGTACCAATTCCGCCCTGTACGGTTATTTTTGGTTTGATGTCTTCTTCAGACAGATCCGGGTAGTCCCAACCCATCGTTTCATAAAAGTTTTTTACCATAGGCTGAAACGTTTCCACGAGCTGTTCCCGCTTTTCGCGAAACTCCTGCAGCAGCACCGGCATCAGGTGCCCGTCAGACGCAAATGCGTGTCCGCCACAATTCAGCCCGGACTCAATCCGAAATTCGGCCACTTCAATACCTTTCTTTGCGAGAAACTTACCCTGGATCAGCGCCGAACGGAAATCACTCACTTTCAAAATAACTTTCTTTTTGATCTGCCCGGTCGCATCCCGGTAAAAATCCTGAAAATCAGAAAGATAGCTGTACAGCCGCGGATTAAATCCCGCTGACAGTACCAGTCCTGTTGATGAGAGTTTACTATTAGCATATCCGCGCAGAGCCGCACTGGCATCGCTGAATTCCGAGCTCATTGACTGGTCATCCTTATCCGTACCAAGGGCATCCACCTTCGCCATAATATTTACATCAATGGAACCCGGCTTCATTCGCTCAGTTAAATCCCCAATCAGGCGAGCTCTCATCTCGGCATCGGTGAGAGATTCAATAAACTGGCAGGCACTTTTCAGGGAGTTTGACTGCGGCAACAGATTAAAGTATCGGTCTTTTTCCGATCCCTCCAGTAGCTCCATGCTCTTTAAATTTTCAAACTTCCGGGTGACGATCTCACCTACCATATCAAGATAAGCCGTGATCCGCTGCGCTCGTCCATCTGCTGCCGAGACCGGAATATTCGTGTAGGGTAAATTGAATTCTTTGCAGTAATGCTTTCGGATTTTTTCACAAAGCAGGTCATCAACCACCGAAATAACGGAGTTGATACCGAGATGTGCTACGCGGATGGGGCTATCTATGGAGTGTCCTGTGCCCATAACAGGAATATGGAACTGATGTTGGTTTTGTATCATGGAGTTGGAGTGTAGTCTTTGTTGTTATGTATCGAAAAACCAAAATACGGATGTTTTATATAATAAGACAGTTTACTCTTTTATCTAATTTATGTCATTTGTACTTAAGTTCATCTCATTCAAACCAAGGTACTATCGATGAAATCAGTTTACTCAATTATACTACTTCTACCCTTCGACACAGCGGTTCTTCAGCCCGTGATGCCGATGGCAGAGTATGTGGTATCAAAAATAAATCTGGTAGACTTGTTTGATTCCAATGGTAAATTTGATGTTATCGCAGGCGGGAAAGAAAATATAAAGCTCATCTTGTTTTTAACAGCAGCCGTACTCCCGGGGATTTTGGCAGCCTTTTATATGGTTACATAGTAAAATCAAGGGGTTAGATTGTGACGGATAAGGACAGAAATTTTATAAGACAACTTTATCTTAAATTCATATTTCGCCTGTAACTTATCCATCAAACGCGGAAATGCAGACTTGCAACTCTATATAAGACAAAAGAGTCTTTTATATTTAAATAACAACTACCTATTATTATGAAATCTCTATATCAAATATCTACAGTGGTAATGATACTCATCGTGTTGCTGGGCGTGGGCCGGGCAACTGCTCAATCGCAGGAATACATGATGGACGGAATGACCTTTGGAATGCCCGAGGCAGAAGTCTTTACTGAAGATTATGACGGCCCGATAGTGGTGGGTGAGTATGTTACCATGCTGCCTAACCTGGCCCCGCTCGACTATGAAGGAAACAAACATCACGAGATCCGGCTGGACACCTTTACCCAGGAAATTGAGGTGGCCAATGGCGTCCGATACCGTGCATGGACCTTCGGCGGCATGGTTCCCGGCCCGGTCATTCATGTTCGCGAAGGCGATCGAATCACATTCACCATGAAAAACCGCTCAGATGAAGAGGTCGTGATTACCGATCCGGGTGCGACACCCTCATCCGATTATGCACGGCAGATTGCCGAAAACAATTACATGGATGCTAAACCCGCCACGATGGCGATGCCCCACTCCATGGACTTTCACGCCGGCACAGTAGCCAAAGATGACAAGTGGAGAACCATCGCACCCGGAGAAACCATCAAGTTTGACTGGGTGGCTAACTATGCGGGAACCTACATCTACCACTGCGGCACGCCAAGTGTGCTGATGCATACCGCCATGGGTCAGCACGGTGTGGTGGTCGTATCACCTAAAGAAGGTTATCAGACTGATTATGAAGTAGACCGCGAATATGTGGTGGTTCAGTCTGAATACTACCTGAAGAAAGGTTCGGGCGATCTTTACCAGTATGATTTTGAAGCTGCGCAAAGCGTGAATCCATCCCATGTGGTCTTTAACGGTCATCAAACCATCCTTCACGATCAGCCGCTTGTAGCAAACGAAGGTGAACGCGTACGACTTCACGTTTCAAACAACGGGCCCAGCGGAACATCAAGCTTCCACGTGATCGGCGCAATCTTCGACCGCGTCTGGCTGGAAGGTCATCCGCAAAACGAAATGCGCGGCATGCAAACCGTGCTTTTGGGCGCATCCGGGTCTGCAACGATGGACTTTATCGTCCCGGAGGAAGGCAAGTACATTCTGATTGATCACGAATTTGCCGATGCTGAAAAAGGAGCCACCGGAACACTGAAAGCCGGGCCGCGACAAAGATAATTTATAGGAGAATATCCGGCTGATATCTAAAAAGTTAGCCGGGTATTATCCAATACCATCAAATAATTCGAAGTAAATCAAACCAATTTTTTAAACCTAAATAGAACAGCCATTATGAAAACTATATTTAAAACACTCCTGATTACACTTTTTGCAACACTGATATCAATCAATGGATTTGCAAATACAGGCACTGATGAGGTCCGAGAATTAACAATTAAAGGCACAGATAACCTGAAGTTTAGTGAAACCCTGATTGAAGCCAGTCCCGGCGAAACCATTCGGCTCACATTTGAAGTGGTAAGCAACATGCCCAAAACAGCAATGGGGCATAATATTGCTATTGTTGATAAAGATGCCGACGTACAGAACTTTGTCATGCAATCTATGTCTGCCGAAGACAACGAATACATCGCCCCTGCCCTGGAAGACCAGGTGGTTGCCTTTACCAAAATGATAGGTGGCGGTGAAACATCCGTCATTGAATTTACGGTACCCGACGAACCGGGCGACTATGTGTATGTCTGTACATTTCCGGGCCACTACTTCGCAGGAATGAAAGGCATTCTTCGGGTAAAATAATAATTGAAGAACCTATAGTTTTTGTTCAATATAGAGTTTATTCAGGAGTGTCCCCCTTCGAAGGGGGCAATGGGGGATGATCAGTTATGTTTCAGAACCAAGTTCAGGGCAGCTCGAAACTAAGACAGTCATCCCCCAGCTCACTCCGTTCGCCTCCCCCTTCAAAGGGGGACTTTCTACAAATGAAATTTATTAATCGAACTAAGTATAAATCAAATATGAACATGAGTTTAAAACAGAGCACCATCGGTGAAATTGTAAGCGATAACTATCATGCAGCAGGCGTATTCCGGGAGTATGGAATCGACTTTTGCTGCGGGGGCGATAAGCTTCTGAGTGATGTATGTGAAAGTAAGGGAATCCCGTTTGAGGAGGTTACCAATAAGCTGAAGTCGGCCCCGTGGGTCAACCGCACCAGCGGCGATAATTATAACGACTGGTCACCCGACTTCCTGGTAGACTACATCATAAATACCCATCATACATTCGTTCGGAAAAAAACTGACGAAGTGGCCGGTTATGCGGCAAAAGTAGCAAAAGTACATGGAGAGAGTCATCCGGAAAACGTGGAGATCTTTAAAAAATTCATTTCTCTTTCTAACGAGCTGATGGAGCATTTAAACGAGGAGGAGTCTCGAGTTTTTCCACTGATCAAAAAAGTGTACGACAAGCGTAAGAACGGACAGCAACCTGATGAGATTGAAGTTTCGGAGCTAAAAGCTGAACTTGATCAAATGGTAGATGAACACGAAGTTGCCGGTTCACTGATGGGTGAGATTCGTTCATTGAGCAACGGGTTTACGCCACCGCAGGATGCCTGTGCCACATACAGAATTCTCTACCAGAACCTGGCCGGATTTGAAGAGGATCTGCATAAGCATGTGCACCTCGAGAATAACATCCTGTTCAAGAAAATGGAACGGCTGATCGCGGCCTGATTAACCAAATATCTAACCCTCCAAGGGTTCCAAACCCTTGGAGGGTTTTTTAAAAAAAGCAAAGCACCCATGCCTCCCGTCACACGATGGTTTATTAAATCCGGAATGATCTGGTTCGCGCTGGGCGTCACCCTGGCATTCGTTGCCGAGTTTCCGGGTGTACAAGGCTCAGCCCTTTTGCTGCCGGTCTACTGGCACATGCTCGTCATTGGCTGGATTACGCAGGTGATTATGGGGGTGTCGATATGGATGTTTCCGCGCAAGAAACGGAATCGTAAAAAGGAGCAGTCCCTCCTTGCAACCGGAGCGTTTTTCCTGCTGAACGGGGGGCTTCTTGTCCGTTTTTTATCTGAACCATTTCTGCCTCTTGTAACTGATTCAGCAGTTGTGCCGATTGTGGTCATTGTTTCCGGAATCATGCAAGTTGTCGCTATCATACTGTTCATTGGAGAAATTTGGCCGAGGGTGCAGCCGAAGCGGAAACGTAAAAGCGGGGGAACCTGATGCCCTCCCAGACCGTGTGGATGATACGACTCTCTCTCAGCTACCTGCTTATTGCTATCCTCATCGGAGCGCTACTTCTGGTGCATAAAGCTATTCCGATACACAATGCCATTTGGGGGCTCCTGCCAATCCATTACGAGATGGCCATCTGGGGCTGGCTGGTCCAATTTGTGATGGGAACGGCCTACTGGATGTTTCCACGTCATTTGAAGGATAAAGGCAGAGGGTCACCGGCCCTTGCGTGGTGTGTTGTAGCGGCGATGAACCTAGGCCTTTGGGTTTTACTTGGGTCACACCTAACGGGAGATTACATGGCGGCTGCCGGGCGGGGCCTGCTTCTGATTGGGGTGCTGCTTTTTGCCGGGCTGATGTGGAACCGGGTCGTAAGTTACAGGAACCGGAAATAATTTGAGCAGACGCACTGTGCGGACATAATAACTATAACTTATAGATAAACAGATCATGTTACTTTCAAAATCGTGTAAATATGGATTGAGGGCCTCGGTATTACTGGCAGCGCTGGAGCATGAATCTTACGTATCTATTCGGGACTTAAGCAATGAGTTGAATATTTCATTTCACTTTTTGACTAAAATATTTCAAAAGCTGAATGCGGCTGATTTGCTTGATTCCAAAAAAGGAGTAAACGGAGGTGTAAAATTGTCCATACCTCCCGATCAGATCCTATTTATGGACATTGTGGTAGCTATAGACGGAACCGGGTTGATGGACACCTGTGCACTCGGTTTGCCTGGGTGTGGTAAAAAGAGACCCTGCCCGATGCATGAACAGTGGTCGACAATAAAAGCAAGTTTGTTAAGCACCATGGAGACCACGACACTCGAAGATATAATCTCAGAAAAGTGTGACCATCTATCTATGACCATAAGTGACGGCAAGATTGGAAGTGAATATCCGACACATATTAAGACATAATAGTCTTATGTCTATTATAATCATAAGCTTAACAAAATCAACGTTTAAACCTTTGTAGTGAATAGCCTTACACAGTATTAAGGTCTGATATTACTCTCTAAATAAGTCATAACGATTAACTTTAATTGAAATATTTCACAGAAACAGACATACCAATGATAAAATCACAATCTCTTTTTTTAATCCTCTTTGTCTCTCTATTTACGATTACATGCGGGGGAGGGAATGGAAGCTCCGACAGCGCAGATTCAGCAGCCGGAAACGGAAATGACGGCCTCACCGAATTCGAACTGAAGCACGGAATAGGCCCGGTTGATGAAGTAGTTGAACTCGGTGAGCTAGATCCTGAATTGGCAGCTGAAGGTAAAAAGGTTTTTGAAGCCAAATGCACTGCATGTCACAAACCAACAGAACGATATATCGGTCCGGCTGCAGGAAAAATTCTTGATCGTCGGTCTGCAACCTATGCAATGAACATGATCATGAACCCCGACGAGATGACTAAAAAGCATCCCGAAGGTAAGAAAATGATGCAGGAGTATATGTCGCCCATGCCCTATCAGAACGTAAGCATTGAGCAGGCAAGAGCTATTGTAGAATATTTCAGAACGATTGAAATGCCCGACGAAAACGAAACCAATCAATAATACTTAAACCTTTACAAACTATGGAACCAACAACTAAGAAATCCAAACTTCTATGGTGGTCAGTCCCATTGATCGCTATATTTGTGTTCACCTTCTACGGTTGCCCTTCACAACAGAATTTATCAAGCTCGAGCGATGCCGCACAAAAAGTATATGTAGCTCCGGGTGAGCATGATGAATACTACGGTATGTTTTCTGGTGGGTATAGCGGACAACTGCCGGTATACGGACTACCGTCGGGCCGCCATCTTTATACAATACCTGTCTTTACACAGTGGGCTGTAAATGGCTACGGTTACAATGAAGAGACCAAACCCATGTTAATGACAAGCCATGGCTATATTCCCTGGGATGATGCCCATCACCCTGAAGGATCACAAACAAATGGAGAACTGGATGGTCGCTGGGTTTTTATGAATGCCAATAATACGCCGCGGATTGCTCGTATCGATCTGACCAATTTCCAGACGGCCGAGATCATTGAAATTCCCAACTCAGCCGGCAACCACGCTTCATCCTTTGTTACTGTAAATACAGAATATGTCTCTGCAGCCACCCGCTTTAGTATTCCTATGGACGAGAACCTGGAAAACATGGACGTTCCGATATCTTCATATGCTGAAAACTTTAAGGGAACCATCTCTTTCATTAAAGTGGGTGATGAAGGCGAAATGAGCGTGGACTTTCAGATTTTAGTCCCCGGCTTCAACTACGACCTCTCACACGCAGGCAAAGGTCCCTCAGAAGACTGGGCATTCTTTACCAGCTACAACAGTGAAGAAGCTCACACGCTGCTCGAGAGAAATGCATCCAGAAATGACAAAGATTTTATCGCTGCCATTAACTGGAGAAAAGCTGCTGATCTTGTTGCAGAAGGTGCCGGCGAAGATATTCCCGGAGAACACTACAGAAACTATATGGATCACGATCAACAGCTTGCAAAATCAGAACTGATAGAAACTGTTCGTGTACTTGATCCGGCTGAACACCCCGGCATCATCTACTATCTGCCAACTCCGAAGTCACCCCACGGTGTAGATGTTGACCCGACCGGACAATATATTGTAGCCGGCGGTAAACTTTCATCCGTGCTTCCTGTTCACTCATTCGAGAAAATTCAGCAGGCCATTGAGAATGAAGATTACGAAGGAGAAATTGACGGAATTCCCGTTCTGAGCTACGAATCCATCGTACAGGCAGAAGTTGAAAATGCCGGTATTGGTACACTTCATACCGAATTCGACGGGAATGGGTACGCCTACACAACAGCCTTTATCTCCTCAGAGATTGTGAAATGGAGCCTGGAAACATTTGAGGTGGTTGACCGGATTGACACCTACTACTCCCCCGGTCACCTTATGATCCCCGGTGGAGACACCCGCAACCCCGACGGTAAGTACCTGGTCGCGCTTAACAAAATAACCAAAGACCGTTACCTGCCTACCGGCCCCGAGCTGTTTCACTCAGCACAGCTGATAGACATCTCCGGAGACAAAATGGAACTGCTGCTCGATTTCCCTACCGACGGAGAGCCGCATTATGCTCAGGGAATCAGGGCTGATCTAATTGTAGATAATCAAATCAAGTTCTACGAGCTCGAGGAAAATAATCATCCCGATGCAACCAAAACTGAAGCTGATGCTCGCGTAGAGAGGGAAGGAAATGAAGTGCATGTGTATATGACATCCATCCGAAGCCACTTTACCCCCGATAATATTGAAGGCGTAAAAGTGGGTGATACCGTTTATTTCCATCTCACGAACGTAGAGCAGGATTGGGACGTGCCCCACGGATTTGCCGTAATGGGAGCTCGAACCGCTGAACTGCTGGTTATGCCCGGGGAAACCAGGACACTGGTTTGGGAACCTCAAAAACCAGGCGTATTCCCATTCTACTGCACCGACTTCTGCTCGGCCCTTCACCAAGAGATGCAGGGATATGTGAGGGTATCACCTGAAGATTCTGACGTGGAAATTTCCTACAGAACCGGGACACAAAGCGAATAAGATTAATTTTTGTGGAAAGGGTTTTGACCGACTCTTTCCTCTTTATTAAAATTTCACCGAACAAGAGGTTTTTATGAATACAAAAGAAAGAGTAATAATGGCCTTCGCTGCACTGCTCCTGGGGCTTGTTTTTTTCGTTCCCATCTGGACCATAGACATGGACGCTCCGCAGTATCCGGAAGGTATAGGTATGGAAATCTCTATAAATGACATTGAAGGGAAAAACAAAAACGACCTTCAAAACATTAACGGGCTAAATCACTACATTGGAATGCAAGAGATAGAACCCGACTCAATTCCGGAACTCGACATTATGCCGTGGATCTTTGCGTTTCTTATCGTATCTGGCGTAGGAGTCGCGATTTGGGGAAATCGCATGGCCCTGCTTATATGGATCATACTTTTTATACTTTTCGCCATTGCCGGCTTGGTAGATTTCTACCTCTGGACCTACGATTACGGTCACAATCTAAGTGAAGATGCCGCCATAAAAATACCGGGTATGACCTATCAGCCACCCATTATCGGCACAAAACAGCTGCTGAATATTACGGCATCGTCATGGCCCGGTCTCGGATTTTATATTTCGGTGGTGAGTATGGGGCTTGCCTCGTATGCATTCTGGTCAAGCAAATCACATTCTTGATTAAACATATTTTTGAGAGCTATCATGAAAAAATATCTCGTTATCTCAACTCTTGTTTTATTTCTATTCAGCGCGTGTTTTAACCAGGAACCAAAAGAGATTAACCTTCACACAGACGAATGCACGTACTGTAAAATGGTTGTGTCTGATCGTCAATTTGCCTCTCAGCTGGTTTCCGATAAGGGAAAATCCTATCCCTTCGATAGCATCGAATGCATGGCAGCCTACGCCTACCAGACACCGGATTTAGCCGACAAGGCAAAGCTGTACGTGGCAGACTTCACGCAGCCGGTACAATGGCTTCTGTTGGATAATGCTGATATTTATCGTGCCGAAAGTGTTCAAAGCCCTATGGGTTTGTCGCTGTTTGCACTGCCCGGCCAAGAAACCATGCCACCGGAAATTGCAGATGCAGAACAAATGGGCTGGGACGAAATCATTAATTTTGTGGTGGAGCAATGGGACGTAAAACAATGATGGATTCTCTATCTATGCGTTCTTTTCAGAAACTGCGCCCCGGTTCTTTATTAATTGTAATCTTCCTTTTCTTTTTACCTCTGACGGCTGTGACACAAAGTTCGTCTTCCGTTGCAGAAAAAGATAGCTTATCAAAACTTGCGCTGGCGATTGAGGAAGCCGACTCCGGGGCAACCATTCTTCTTGAACCTGGAACGTATGATATAAACGGGCTTCTGATCGAAAAATCGGTCACAATTGACGGACAAAACAGTGCCGTGCTCGACATTGGTGGCGAAGGTTATGGCCTCGTCGTGATGGGAGAAAATATTACCCTGAAAAATTTCGAAATCAAGAATTCCGGGTTTGGTTTCATGGATGATTATGCGGCTATTCTCGTGGAGGACAGTAAAAATATACTCATTGAGAACCTGACGCTGACCGACAACTTCTTCGCCATTTTTGTGGCAAAAAGTGAAAAGGTAGAAGTTTCGAATAACAAAATTACTTCGAATGCCGAACGCCAAACCACATCGGGAAATGCTGTTCACATGTGGTACAGCAAAGATGTAGACGTCCATCAAAATGAAATAACCGGGCACCGCGATGGCATCTATCTTGAATTCGTGGAGGGCAGCATGATAACCGGCAACAAGGTGTACAGCAACATCCGCTACGGGCTGCATTTTATGTATTCGGATGACTGCAGCTACATCGGTAACGAATTTCGCGACAACATTTCAGGCGTAGCTGTAATGTATACTAAAAACGTGGTTATGCGCCACAATCGATTTATTCAAAACTGGGGGGCTAACCGTTACGGATTGCTTCTGAAAGAGATTAATGACAGCGTGGTTCAATTTAACCTGTTTGAAACCAACTCCGTGGCAATTTACAGTGAAGCATCAAACCGAGTGGAAATCGAGCGAAACGAATTTTACAATAACGGCACCGCCATCCGTATGATGGCCAACGGCCTTGATAACCGCATCGAAAGAAATAATTTTATCGGCAACGTGTTTGAGGTGTCCACAAACAGCCGGTCGAATCCCAATCACTACGAAGGCAATTACTGGAGCCAGTATGACGGGTATGATCTCAACCGGGATGGAGTAGGAGATGTAGAACACAGACCGGTGCGTCTCTTTTCCCTTCTGGCCGAGCGTCAGCCGCTGTCACTTATCCTGCTGCGAAGTATGATGGCGCGCCTGCTTGACACAGCAGAACGCGTGTTTCCCGTGCTTACACCCAAAAATCTTGTTGACCCAAAACCAGCAATGGAACCTATTCAATGATTCGAATAAATGATTTAAAAAAGGCATTTGGTCCTCATCAGGTACTCAAAGGCATCGACCTGACTATTCCAGACGGACAGGCAACGGGAGTTGTTGGACCAAACGGAGCCGGAAAAACCACGCTTATAAAAACAATTCTTGGACTTGTAAAGGCAGATTCCGGCAACATAACTATCAATGATACTCAACTGAACGGAAACTACACCTATCGGCGTCAAATTGGCTATATGCCGCAGCAGGCGCGCTATCCCGAGCAAATGGTAGTGTCTGATCTCCTCAACTTTATTGAAGATCTCCGGGGAGATGAACCCGTTTATAAGCAGGATTTGATTGAAGAATTTAATCTTGGCCCGGAGCTTCACAAACAGCTTCGGGTACTTTCAGGCGGGAATAAACAGAAGGTCGGCGCCACCCTCGCCATGATGTTTAATCCCTCTATCCTCTTTTTCGACGAGCCCACAGCAGGCCTTGATCCCCGTTCCAGCTTTATTTTCAAAGAGCGCATTCAAAAGGAGAAAGAGGCAGGCAAATCTGTACTTATCACATCCCACATCATGAGTGAGCTGGAACAGCTCGTGGATCATGTCATATTCATCCTCGAGGGCGAAATCAAATACTACGGCAGAATTGATGATCTGCTCAAAGATAATAAGCAAGAAAGGCTCGAAGGCGCCATTGCCAAACTGATGGAGGAACCTGCACAATGATGAGAGTTTACTGGCAAATACTTCAAAACGAATTTCAAACACTATTCCGTGCAAAGTGGGTACTCGGCTACGGCCTCATCTTCCTTCTTCTCACGGATACACTTTTTCGGTTTGCAGGCGGAGGAACCGAAGTCTGGGTTAGCGTAAGCAACATCATGTTGCTGCTAATTCCCATCATCAGCCTTATTTACGGCATTCTATACATTTATCAATCACGCGATTACCTGGAGCTGCTGCTCACACAGCCGGTCAACCGATCCACCCTATTCTGGGGGCTCTACACCGGAATATCTGCCCCGCTAACCGTAGCCTTTATTATTGGGGCTGCCCTGCCGCTAAGCTGGCACGGCGGTTTAACGGAAGGTACGGCCTCACAGCTTTTTCTTGTCCTCGCTTTGGGATCCTTGCTCACATTTATATTTGTGGGCCTCGGATTTTTAATGGGGCTTTGGTTTTACGATGACAAAATTAAAGGCTTTGGTTTCTCAATCGTAATCTGGCTGTTCATGGCTGTCATTTACGACGGGCTCATTATGGTGATCATTTTCATATTTGGAGATTATCCCCTCGAAACGGGAATCATTGCTGTAACCATGCTAAATCCAATGGACCTTGCAAGAATTCTAATTCTAATGGAGTTCGATATTTCTGCCCTAATGGGATATACGGGTGCCGTATTCAATAAATTCTTTGGAACGTCACTGGGGTCATTAACATCTTTTGGCATGCTCACCCTGTGGCTCGTTGTACCGGCCTGGGCAGGTCTCAGGATTTTCAAAAAGAAAGATTTCTAAAGTCTCCCCTCAAAGGGGAGTTGGTCAAACCGGGTGTTCCCGGTTTGATCTGAGGGGTGTTACGGGACTTTGATCTGATATTGATGTACATCAATGATCTTCACCTTCGCCAAACACACCTCCACGCCAAACGAATCGCGCGTTGTACTTTCATTTTTTCATTTTCTTTCTCCAGAGGTTGTTTTATCGCAACATCAAAAAAATATCATCACCTATTTTAAATGACACCCAAAGACAAAAAACATATCCGAACCTGGTACTGGAGCGGCGCTATACTGGTTTTCCTGATACTCGTAATTGGCGGTATCACGCGCCTGACCGATTCCGGCCTCTCAATGACTGACTGGAAGCCCATAATGGGATCTATTCCACCGATTACCGAAACACAGTGGGATGAGGCGTTTGATCAATATAAACAGTTCCCGGAATACAAGGAAAAAAACAGCGGTATGAGTCTGGCAGAGTTTCAGTATATCTTTTTCTGGGAATATCTTCACCGGATGCTTGGCAGGCTGCTTGGACTAGTGTTTCTAATTCCGTTTGCCTGGTTCCTGATCCGCCAGAAGTTCAGCCGGAAACAGTTGCTTCGGTCCACTCTGCTTCTCACCCTTGGATTAGGACAGGGCTTAATGGGTTGGTTTATGGTTCAAAGCGGACTTATTGACATTCCCGAGGTGAGTCACTATCGATTGGCGGCCCATCTGTTGCTGGCGTTCATCATTTTTGGCTGCTGCACCTGGTTTGCTCTTGATTTAAGCGACAAAAATCAGAATGAGTCAGTGAGCGGCGGAGAGTTGAAAACATGGCTTAATGTGTTTCTTGCCGTCCTTTTACTACAAGTAGTATGGGGAGCTTTCACCGCAGGCCTTCATGCAGGGCATATCTACAACTCCTTTCCGGAAATGTACCAGTTCTGGTTACCTCCGGAGTTGTTTTTGGTGGAACCGGTGATCCTGAACTTTTTCCAGAACATGACAACAGTTCAATGGACACACCGCCTGCTGGGCACAATACTGGGTGTGATGGTAATTGCCATGTGGGGACGCACCTTTTTTTTGAAAACAACCAAAGAGGAAAAGAAGTGGATGCTTGCACTCTTTACAACAGTACTTTTACAGTACGGGATTGGTGTGTTTACGCTGATGTACCACGTACCAATCTGGCTGGGTGTCTTTCACCAGGCGATGGCTATGGTGCTCTTTGGTGTGGCTTTGGGAACGCGCCACCGCTTTGAGTACACGAAACAACTTTCGTCTTAATACAGCCGTGAAATGACTGCAATACATCAGGTTTTAAAACAGGAGTTTTCCGCCATATGGAAACTTTCACTTCTCAGTTTTGTGATTGCTGCGCTGACAGGTGTCCTCTACCGCTATGGTTTTTTTGGACCTCTGCCTGACGGGCTACATCTAAGCAATATTCGCCATGCCCACTCCCACCTGATGTTCTTTAACTGGATCACGCCGCCCATTCTGATATGGATGGCGGCAGCAGTACTTTCACCGGGTAATCAGCGATCTGCCCGGCAGTTTAAAATCTGTCTCTATAACATGATGGGACTCGGTTTTCTCTCATGGCCCTATTTTCTGCTCTATGGCTACAGGCCGGTTGCCATCGGTTCTGCCAGCCTCCCCGTTGCGGCGATCCTGTCTGGTATGGTGATGCTTACCTGGTACTGGTTTGGGGCGCTTTACTATGGCCGAAGAAAAAAACTGCGGGCTACATTTCCCCTGCTTTTATATGATGCGGCCCTTGCAGCATTGGTGGTCAGTTCACTTGGTGCCTGGGGTGTATCGGTCTACCAGTTCAGCTCGATCGAAAGCCCGCTAATCTCAAAAGCGCTCACCAGCTTTTTCCTGGGTCTGTTTACCGAAGGCTGGGTGGTTCTCGGCGTGCTCGGCATCGTTTGGAGCGCAGCAAATTCATCAGAATCGTCTTTAAAAATAAATCAAAACTGGTTTTGGATGCCGTTGCTCTTTGGCTCCATGCTGATTTTTCCCTTCAGCCTTGATCAATCCATCCTCACTCCAGCCATGCTCTACTCCGCAAAAGTTGGACTTCTGCTGATTCTCCTTTCCCTGGTGCTTCATCTGTATAGACTGTTAAAATCGTCCCTGATATCATCCGGCGTGTGGCTGGTGGTTTTAATGTTTCTGGGGTTAAAAGTTCTCTTCCAGGCGGGAGCTTTTCTGCCGACAGGAATCTGGCCCGGCGAGCACGGGTTAAGAATTCTCTATCTCCACCTTGTGCTGCTCGGCTTCGGGTCAACAGGGTTAATCGCGGCTTTTTATCCTACATCAGAGAGGCTCACAAAATGGATATATATTATCGGTGCCGTCGCAATACTCATCACATTGGGAATGTTCAGCGGATACTGGCCCAAATCATTAATTCCCGGTAACTTAATCTACCTGCTCGCCATTACAGCAATACTTCCTGTGATTCCCATAATTTGGTTATTGTTCAAAAAGGCTTAACACAAGCGAAACGGTTCGTGTGATCCGATTACACACAAGAAGAGACTACGAAATACCCTATGGTTAAGAGTTCGAAATATTCCATTATACAAGCCACTTTAGCGGATCTACCCCATCGGGCCGCCACCAGATGGGTGGCTGCTGAGCATGAGATAGCAACTCTGGTTTTGGAAGGTCACTCGGTAGCTCATGGTCCGGATTGGTAACGTAGATCGTCTGTAATCCATCCCGATGAGTTCTCGCGAGATCTTTTAGTTTTTCAATATCCCCTTTTACCCAGTGCAGAATAAACGATTCACTTGGTTCCATTTTTGTCTCTTCAATCAGAAAATCATCCAGCCAGGACTGCTCAATTTCCGTCGCCTTATTGTAGGCAAACCTGTGATAAAGTGATGGAGCCGGTTTTTTATGCTGAGGATTCGTCAGCCAAAACTCTTCAACATAATCCGTGAATTCACACTTTTTACTTTTTAATCCAAATGGAGCCACAACCATGGCAACCGACCGGCAGCCGCTACCTCCATATCGTAAAACTGCATCTGCAAGCTGGCGAAACGTATCGGGCCGGTCATCCTCGATGAGTGCAATCGAATAGTGGGCAGTGCGTACAAGTTTTGGTGTGGAATCATCTGCCAAATTGTGAGTTTTAAGGGCGTCGATAACCGGATCAACCGATTCCGTCGAACCCGAAAATAGCAACGCGTCGGCTTTTTGAGTTTCATCTTTAAAATCCTCAAGATCAGCAGACCACCGGCCATCCAGCAGATCCCGTTTCTTCAATATGTCCAGCAGCGTTTGTGATAAATACGGATCTTTTCGAGACAGTTTACCAAGATATCGGTTGTTTGAGAGCACAACCGCCAGGATATCCTGAATCCCCACGAGCGGTAAATTGCCCGCGTGCAGGCAAAGCACCGTTTTCTGGTTTTCTTGCATTGACAGATCAGCGCCCGAACTCTCAATCCATCGGTGAAACTCCCCTTTCTTGAGTGTTTTTTTCAGAGATAACAGCTGATACTTAACATCCGGAAAGCTGAACAGTCCCTCGTTAACGGTTTTGTCGATCGCTTCTTTAAGGCGGTAATTGTCCGGCGAAAGCCACTCTTCTATCGCTTCCTGAAGTTCATCAATTTTTTTGTTCATATCAGTGATCATCACTTAATCCCTGTCGATTAAAAAGTTACAGCCCCTGAGTGCCGCACTGTGCCAGCGGCCCAGCACAGCCAATTTGCCCTCTTCATTTATCACACCGCGATCGTCTGTTAAAATAAACGGACAGCTGTAGAGGTTGGCAAGATCCATAATCGCCACCTTTCCTTCTTCCCCTGGATCGCATGGTCGCGCAGGATTAAGTGGATCGCGAACCGAGGCGTGGACCCAGCCGGGGGCTTCAAACCACTCATCACCAATCGCGTAAAGCTGACTCATCAGTTCGCACATGCCGTATTCCGAGTGGATGTGATCAAGCGGCACATCAAAGCCATTGGCCAACTTGTATCGGAGGTCGGTTTTACTCATCTCCCGGCGGTGCGTTTTCATCCCGCCTGTCTCAATAATATGGGAACCCCCGGGTAATTTTAAAGAGTCCAAATCAAGCAGATCCAGCAGGCCAAATGCAGCGCCAAAAAGAACTATCTGGCGATCATTTTGAACAGCTCTTTTTATGTTTGATGAACGAAGCGGCTGGCCAAGCGGCAGAAACCGGCTCTGCCCATTTTTGTCGAGATCAACCAGGTACTGAAGCATCCAAAGAAGCGATGAGTCTGGGTTATCACTATAACCGGGCGCATAGCAGAGAAGCGTAAATTCTGTAGAATTAAAATATTGACTGAAACCCTGGAGGATAGAACGCCTGTAAAGGTCCAGATCAACGACATGATGACTGCTTCGGTCCATTTTTCCTGTCCCGGAGCTTTTAAACGTGAGCTCAGGTTCAAATCCTTCCGCGACTAAATTGCACTCTTTGAATGCACGAATGGGCAGCAGCGGAATATCATCAACGGTTTCGGGCAGCTCGCCAGCCGGAATAAAATGAAACGCAAACCGGCGATAAACAGGATTATTGGCCACCTGAAATTCAAATACAGACCGGGCTTTTTCGATAAACGGCTGGGTCGGATCAAATATTGAAAGTGAAAGTTTTGCGGGAACGTCAGCCATTTGTGAGCACTTTACAGATTTACTCTTCCGGGTTACAGTCGAGGCGAACTGAGCCGGTATAAATGCCTCTCAGATTATCAGCTGACATCAGGGTACTGCCTAATGCGATATCAATCCGGCCTGACTCTGGTATTTGTAATGCTACACAGCCGGCCGGAGAAACAACCTCCATCGCCGATTTATCCTTACCGGCTCCATACCTAAGCTGAAAATCCTTGAGTTCCGCCTGTTCACCATACTGATTATTTATCGGAGAGTCAGACGGTAGTTGAACCTGAATGAAGTCGTATGGCGTACCGGTAATGAACAACTCTCCATGACTCTCTCCCGAAATTTGAAATGTAATCTCAGATAAGTGGATGTGATGCGGAACTGAGATTTTTACAGGAACCGAATCCATGGAAGATTGGCTCACAGCAGCAGTCATGATGTCAAGTGATATTGTTTGATGAGGCGTTTGAGCAAGGCAAAGCTGCTGTAAAAATAACCCGATAAGAAAAATAAAGGCAGATGCTTTCATTCTAATGGAGATGTTAACAGTTGATCATTTAAAAGTATAAACACGTTGCTTTGATAGATGTGCAGATCTGCGGGCTCCAGCCGTTGTTCAAATTTGTAGATTTGAAGCGGTTCGCCAAGGGTACTGAACCGAACAACACGGTCATTAAAAGCTCCCCAGATACTATTATTTGTTCCATGAATTCTCTTCGCACCGCTAAAACCACCTATAAAGTTCAGGTATCCTCCGTCCGTGGTAAACTTATGGATGACACCTCTTTCCTTATCTAAGATTAAAAGTTCAGAACCGGACATTTTCATATGAATGTCTGAACCAATCTGGAAACGTCTCGGATCAATCGCACGATCGTAATTTCCAAACGGGTCAAAAACGTGAATAATGTGCCTGTCTCTGTCATAAGCAAAAAGACCGCCTGAACTACTTATCTGAATTTGAGACGGTCTGAATCGCCCACCCTGCTCAATTTTCTCCCCCGTGATCGATGATAAGTACTGAAATCGCCGGTCGTATAGCTGAACGCGACCGTTATTCTGATCGGCCACATAAATTTTCAAGCCATTTGTAGCATCAACCGACACCGGCTGATTAAACCGGTAATCACCCCTGCCAAGTGCGCCAAGAGAATCCGTTCGCTCCCCGCTGGACACAACAGCCAAAATCCTATGCCTGTTTTTTTCCGTGAGATAAATCAGGCCTGAGGGTGTCACACTCAAAGAGGTGGCACCGTCCAGGGATGTTACTATGGGTTGAAGATTGATTGCAGATGTTTGAGCCAGGCTTATCGTAATCTGAATATGGAAAGCGACAAATAACAATATGAAGCTGAATTTAATCAACTTATTTAAGGCCTTTTTTGCCGATATCCCGCCTGAAATAGCTGTCTTTAAACGTGATTAGTTTAACATTTTCGTAGGAATGATCGATGGCTTCCTGCAGCGTTTGGCCCGATCCTACGACATTCAAAACCCGGCCTCCGTTAGTACAAAGCTTATCTTCCTTGATAACTGTTCCCGAGTGGAAAATAAGGGCGTCACTATCGCATTTCTCAATACCAGTGATTTCAAATCCTTTTTCATAAGATTTGGGATATCCGCCGCTTGCCAGAACAACAGAGCAATAATATCGATCGGATAAAGAAATCTCAACATCCGACAAAGTTCCATTAACAGCCGCCTGAATGAGTTCAAGGAGATCATTTTTTAGTGGCGGCAGAATCACCTGGCATTCTGGATCACCGAACCGGCAGTTATATTCAACAACCTTGGGCCCTTCTTTTGTAATCATCAGACCAACATACAAAATACCCTGATATGGAACGTCCTGGTTCAGCATGCCCTGAATTGTCGGCTCAATAATATCTTCTTCAATTCTTTGCAGCATTGAGTCTGGAAGTACGGGTGCAGGAGAATAGGCTCCCATTCCGCCGGTATTCAAACCTGTATCCCCCTCCCCGATGCGTTTATGGTCCTGGGCGTTTTGAATCACTTTCCCGCTCTTGCCGTCACATATCACAAAAACAGAAGCCTCTTCCCCAACCATAAAATCTTCAACCACAAGGGTGGATGCTGCCTCTTGCAGAATATTATCCTCAGCAAGCAGCGTGAGCCGTTTCTCCATTTCCTCTTCACTCTCACAAATAAAAACGCCTTTACCGCCGGCCAGTCCATCAGCCTTAAGAACGACCGGGTATCGGTTTTCCTGTTTGATATGTGCTTTGGCCTTATCAAATTCATCGATAGAAAACGTACGATAACCTGCCGTGGGAATATTATTTTTCTGCATGAAAGCTTTTGCAAACGACTTACTGCCTTCAAGCTGAGCGGCCGCTTTCGACGGCCCAAACACTGGAATGTCCCGTTCTTCAAGATAGTCGGATATGCCATCTACAAGTGGCTGCTCAGGGCCAACAATTACGAGATCGATTGCCAGGTCCTGGACAATGGTTTCGACCGCCTGAAAATCAGACATATCCAGATCGATATTGATTCCGTGCTGTTCAGTCCCCGGATTTCCGGGAGCTGTATAAAGCTTTTTCAGGTTTAATGACTGCTCAAGCTTCCACGCAATAGCATGCTCACGCCCGCCATTGCCAAGCAATAAAACGTTGATTGGATCCATGGGTTACGAAAGTTTTTCAGCTATCTCAATTATACCGGAAAAGGACTCTTCTTTAAGACTCGCACCACCAATCAGGCCGCCATCAACATCATTTTGAGAGAGCAGTTCTTCCGCATTGGCAGGCTTCATACTACCTCCATATAAAATTTTTATTTCACTGCTGCGCTGTTCATTCCAGCGTTCTTTTAGAAAATTTCTAATAAAAAGGTGCATCTCTTGTGCCTGCTCCGGGGATGCCGTTTCGCCGGTGCCAATCGCCCACACCGGTTCATAAGCAATGACAAGACTTTTGGCCTGATCAATAGTAATTTTATTCAGAACTGCATCGAGCTGATCCATTACAATTTTTTCCTGCTCTCCTTTTTTTCGCTGATCAAGTTTTTCACCCACACAAACAATTGCAGTCAAATCATCAAGGATGACTTTTCTCGCCTTTTCCGCTACAAGGTCATTATCTTCGCCATAATATTCTCGGCGTTCAGAGTGGCCCACAATTACATGTGTGCATCCTGCATCTTTTATCATTGGCGTACTGATATCACCGGTGTAAGCTCCGCTGTCTTCCGTGTGTGTATTCTGTGCAGACACTTTGATGTCCGTGTCTTCAAGTGATTCTACTGCTGAAGGAATGGAGATCGAGGGCGGCGACACAACCACTTCACACTGAAAACTTCCCGATGGCCAGCGATTGGCAAGATCATCAGATAGTTGTTTTGCTTCCGAAGGTCCGCAGTTCATTTTCCAGTTACCGGCTATCAAAAAGTTGCTCATGATTCTGTCTGTTGTTGAGTTAAGGTTTTTTGCAGGCCCCGAACGACTCCATCGAATTCAGTTCCTACATATCGTTGTACTATGTTACCCTGATCATTCACTAAAAAACGGGTGGGCAGGCGCCTCAGATTATATTTCTCTCTGAGTTCATTTGCATCAATATTTTCCGGGTCGATGAAATCCCAATATTTTGCCCTTTCTTCAAAAAAGGCATTAAACACAACATTGGTCGCTCCGATGGGGACAGTAATAATTTCCAGCCCAAAATTCGTGTAAACTTGATGTATGGCCACTACTCGATCATATTGCTGCTGATAAAGCGGGTTATCAAGTCGGGTAAATTCGATCATGAATGCAATACCCTGCATCGATTCTGAGCTAACCGTTTGCCCGTTACTGTCCTGAAAGGAAAATTGGGGAAAGGGCTTGCCGGCTGCAAGTGTCGTAATATCATAATCCGTTCGGTCAGCCCATTCCATAGCAGGTTGATTCCCGCCATATGTTTGCCGAAAATCTTCAAGCAGCTCACCTGCCCTCTCCGTTCTGGAACTGTCAAACAGCAGCTTTATCTTTTCCTGTCGCACTGCCAGTTTCTGATCTTTATCGTTCAGTCTATCTTCAATCTGATTCAAAAATTCCACCGATCGTTCGAGACTGTCACGCTCGGCGTAAAATTCTGTAATCTGCGATCTGAGTCCACCGGGCAGGGAGTTATAGTGTACCAGAATTGAGTCTGTTCGTGCCAGCATCAAATCATTATCCCACCCCTGCAAGATCGATGCAGATGCGGCGGCTGCACGTTCACCGACGTATGTATCAGAATTTTCTTGATGGAGATCCCAAAAAAGATTGCTCCATTTCATCATTTCTGCTTCTAAACTATCAGAGCTCATACCACGGCTATTCACATAATTGACAACACGCTGAAAATTTCGCTGAAGTCTGTCGAATTTTTCGTAGAGATCATTTTCATGAGATTCAATCGTTGCCGTTTCATTGATGTTTGGCAGCTGACCGTTAAACGTAACCGTGTCTCCATGGGCAAGCACTACGTTGAAAATTCCCAGCGGCTGATTATTGCGGGAAATAAACAATGGATACAAACCTCGTTCGTCTATAGACGCCACACCGTAGTATTCCCCGGTGCTGTCTGTTACAGCATGAAAAAGAGTATCCCTTAACCCTTCAAGTGACGTTTCAGCTACCATAAGCTCTATGCCAGAATAATCACCGGATGGATCCAATTCAGCATCAACTGTGATTTGACCATTAATAATTGGATCTCGATCCGATGAATCAAATCCACATCCAGCCAGGCTCACAGCCATCAATACAATTATAATTACAGCTAATTTATTTCTCATTTTAAGTTGGTCTCAATTAAGAATCGAGTTTTTTGGCCACTAATTCACGGACCTGTTTAGGGTTGGCTTTTCCCTGCGATTTTTTCATGACCTGACCGATAAAGAATCCGATTAATGCTTTTTTTCCGCCTTTATACTTTTCAACTTCATCCGGGTTAGATGCTATCACCTCTTCAATAATAGGCTCAACAAATCCGGAGTCTGATACCTGGATGAGGTTCATCTCTTTTGCCAGCTCTTCAGGTGGTTTATCCTCAGTAAGCATCTCATTAAAAATCTCCTGCATAGCTGATGAGTTCACTTTATCGTCGAGTTTCAATTTAACAAGCTCGGCAAGACGATCTACAGATATGGGGAATTCACGAATTGATATGCTTCGTTCATTCAAAACCCGAAGCACTTCCGAAAGAATAACATTGGCCACGGCTTTCGGTTCGTCTAATTTTTCGAGAACATTCTCGTAATAGTCTGCAAGGTAACGACTTTCCGTCAATACAATAGCATCCTCTTCAGATAATCCAAGCTCATCCATAAACCGCTGAAGGCGAACATCCGGCAGTTCCGGCAGGTTTGATCTAACCTCATCCAGGAGTTCTTCAGTAACGATAACCGGGGGGATATCAGGTTCGGGAAAATATCGGTAATCATGAGCCTCTTCCTTGGTACGCATCTGGCGTGTTTCAAGTTTGTTGGCATCCCAAAGCAGGGTTTTCTGAATCACTTCTCCCCCTGATTCCACGAGATCGATTTGACGTTCAATTTCATAAGATATTGCCCGCTCTACATTCCGGAACGAGTTCATATTCTTAAGCTCCGTTCGGGTACCCAGTTCTTCCTGCCCGCGTGGCCTGATGGACACGTTGGCATCACAGCGGAGGCTTCCCTCCTCCATGTTACCGTCACATATTTCAAGGTATTGCACAATCTGTTTTATTTTCGTGAGATAGGCGTACGCTTCCTGCGGCGTTCTCATATCCGGCTCCGAAACAATTTCGATCAGCGGAGTGCCGGCCCGGTTAAGGTCAACCAGCGTGTGGTAGGGATCCTGGTCGTGGATCGATTTACCGGCATCTTCCTCCATATGAATTCGTGTCAGCCCTATCGTTTTATCATACTCTTCGAGCTCAATATGTATATTCCCTTCATAACATATAGGGGTATCGAACTGAGAAATCTGGTAGCCTTTGGGAAGATCGGGATAAAAATAATTCTTACGGGCAAAGATCGATTTGCGGGCCACTTTACATTCTGTGGCAAGACCCATCCGGATGATGTATCTGACCAGGTTCTCATTTAAAACCGGCAGGGTTCCAGGGTGGCCTAAACAAAGTGGCGTCACCTGTGTGTTAGGCGCTCCTCCATATTCTGTTGATACAGGAGCAAATGCTTTGCTTTCGGTTAACAGCTGAGCGTGGACTTCGAGGCCAATTACTGCCTCGTACTTAGAATTTGCAATCGTCGTCATAGTTGGGATTTGGACGGTTGATACATTGAATTTGCGAAAGATCAGAAGATAGGAAAGATATGACAGAAAATAAGTTGAACTATCTAACTTTCTATGGTAATTACAACTCATCCGATGGCTTCCCGCCAAGATATCGCAGGAATAGACCGAATCATCATCACAGTTCGGGGTTTAGAGTCATTGAAACCCGACCTGACCTGCCAGTGACCCTACGCTTTGACCAGCTCATTTCCCGCAAAAAGTCATTGGGTGACCGGAAGTGGTCTGATGATAATGATCAAGTAAATTGTTCTTTATATTAAAAAATACCTGTATCGAATGAAATAATTTAGATATATGATATTATTTTATTAATTATACGTATCCGTTAAAAAAACATGGAGATTTTATGGATGCAAAGATACTTAAACTCACCCTCGCCCTACTCTTACACTGTATCCCAATCTTGTTATTGGCTCAATCTAACCAGGACCAATACTTGAAAATCGACTATCTAAATGTTGACCAGGATCAGGTCAATTCATTTACCAATCAGGTGATTGATGAACTTCTTCAAGAGAATGAGTCTCGTGTATCGGATGGCACTATCGATACCTGGGCGATGTACAGTGTACTATTTTATGGAAGCGCTTCTACACCCTACAATTATGTAAGTGTAACTATATCTTCCTCACTCAATTCCTTCGACGTACCTAATAATAATTATTCCGATCCGCTAGTAACACACACTGAACAAAACAGGTTTGAGATCACAAAATCTGAACTCTGGACCGTTCGAAACAGCATCAGCGACCTTCAAAACAACGAGTTGAGTAATTACATGATGATGGATTACATGGATGTTCGCCTCGGCCGGGAACTGGAATACCAGATGCTCGAAGATGAAGTAGCAAAACCGATTCACGAACATAGACTGGATCGCGGAATCATGGAAGCTTGGGAAATGTATCAGCTAGTCACACCTGGAGGCATCGATTATGGTTATAACTTTGCAACCGGTAACTACTTCTCAAGTTTGGAGCACATCGAATTCGGATTTAACGAAGAACTTATTCGAAGTCAAAATCCTGATGTAAATGTGGCTGAGTTCTTTGATCATATCTGGTCAACTCGCGACTTGGTACGCAGTGAAGTTTGGCTAAAAATGGAGTCTGTCAGGTCGCCTGAGCCGGCAAATTAATTCGACAGTGCTCAGAAGAACCATCCTTTTTTGCTTCAACGGTAACCTATCTGAGCAAGTTTTGAATTATTTATCTGCCGGCTGACTTTGTTACGAAGGCTCGCCGTTATGGCCAACAGGCTTGATAATCCTCTATTATCACAGATTAACTTATCTTAAACCAATTCTCTACTCATACTCACAACTATACGGGTCGTCCTTGATGAAGTAATCTTTATAGTTTGAGGCGTTTTCATCCATGCACCCTTCCAGGTTTAGAATTTTAACAGATCGAATGTCGGTTGGATGACTTTCACCCTGGAGAGCAAAATATCCGCCGCTTATTCGCTGGCCGTTGTCTAATTGAGGCGTTATGTACTCCATCACCACTTCTCCGTTTAGTAAGTGTTGGAGTTTGGAATTGCCGTGCGCAACAAGTTCTGCCGTTACCCACTGCTCGCCATGATGGGTGGGGCCATTGGCACTGATGCAGTGATCCGTAATAAGCTCGCCATCGACAACAACGTGAGTTCCCGGCGTGCAAATATTACCGTTTGAACGATCATTTTCGCCATCACCGCCAAGCAGCTGGTACTCAATGGAATCGGGAAAATCCTGGTCGCGCTCCATGCTCCGGGCCGACTGTGAATGAAACATGATGCCGTTGTTCCGGGTGGCCCACGCCGGACCATTTGGCGCCTGGTCACCCACAAACCGATATTCTACCTGAAGGCGGTAATACGAGAACGGCTCTTCATAAAAGATGTGCGTAAACTGACCCGTAAATTCTTCGTACTCATCGTACCGGACTTTCATCAGGCCATCCTCTACCCGAACTGTATTTGCGTAATTTTCATTGAGATCGTAACCCGTAATTTTGAAATCCCATCCATCGAGGTTTTCTCCGTTAAAGAGCTCTTCCCACTCCTCTTCAGCTATAGCTTGGCCCTCGGTTGATGTACAGGCCGTTCCGGTTAAAAGCAGTGCAAGTGCAAGAGTTATATAATGCAATAAGTAAAAAGGAGTTGATTTCATGGCAAGCTTATTTTTTTGTTGAGATTAATAATATTTATAGATTATTACAGTATCTAATTGATATACAATATTTTACACTATATTTTATTTGTTTTATAGTGAATGTCCGGCAGCTCGCGTAAGATACCTGCCGAATATTCCGGGGTGATATCCCGCTGTGGATTTCCCAGCATTTCATATCCCACCCTGAATTTTTTCACTGTCGCTGATCGCAATAAAGGCGGGTAAAAATGCATGTGAAAATGCCATTCGGGATGATCCTCCCCGTCCGTTGGTGCAGGATGAAATCCGGACGAATATGGAAACGATATATTAAAAACATTATCAAATTTAATGGTAATTTTTTTGATGATATCAACCAGTGACGTTTTTTCTTTTTCTGTCATATCAGTAAAACGGCCGAAGGGACGGCGACTCACCAAGAGTGTTTCAAATGGCCAAAATGCCCAAAACGGAACCAATACCACAAAGTCATCATTTTTATCTACAAGACGCTCTTTCTCCTTGAGCTCAAGATCGAGGTAGTCGCCAAGGAGAGTACGATGGTGTTTTTTGAAATAGGATTTCTGCTGCCGAAGTTCTTTGGCCGGCTCCTCCGGAATAGTTTCCTGTGCCCAAATCTGACCGTGCGGATGAGGATTGCTGCACCCCATGATTTCCCCTTTGTTCTCAAAAATCTGAACGTAGTTAATAAACGGTTTCGAACCTAATGCACGGTATTCATCCACCCAGAGATCAACAACGTTTCGTATTTGATTAATCTCCAGTTCCGGAAGTGTCAAATCATGTCTTGGAGAGAAGCAGATCACCCGGCACTGACCTTTTTCTGTTTCTGCGACAAGCAAGTTATTATTGTTTACACTTTCTGTTTCAGTATCAGCCAGCAAGGCGCTGAAATCGTTATCAAAGGCAAATGTAGAATCGTAGTCAGGATTTGTCGCTTTTCCAGCCCTGTTATTGCCCGGGCAAAGATAACACGAGGGATCATATCGCAGCTTTTGACCTTCCGACCGGTTTTCCTCCTTCCCTTGCCAGGGACGCTTCGTGCGATGTGGCGAAACCTGGACCCATTCCCCGGTTAGAATATTTAATCGTCTGTGCGGCTTTTCGTTAAACTTTAGATCCATAAGGTATTTTATTTAATCGTTAAAAGCTTTTATAGTCTCCCCTAAAAAAGTGGTACGGCGGAGCCGGGAGGGGTGTCTACCAGTAACTAGAAAATTCCATTGGTCCCCCCATTTGTATCTCTCAGCAAGCCGGCGGAAGACTTTTTTGTCAAGTCAATCAATTATGAGATCGTTAAACCACTTCAAGAACAGACGCTCCTTTTCCAATTTTTGCAATATAAAATTCGATCGGTTTTTGCAATTCAGCCTGGTAGTGCTGTTTGATTTGTTCGGCTACCGATTCTATTTTATGTTCATATACAAGGTTTATTGTACAGCCGCCAAATCCACCGCCCATCATTCTGGATCCTAAAACAGAATCCAGGGTTTCGGTTGCTTCAACGAGCACATCCAGTTCCCGGCAGCTTACTTCGTAGAGATCCCTCAGTCCATAGTGCGACTCGTACATCTTTTGCCCAAAAGATTTGATATCATCCTGAAGTAAATTATTGCAGGCATCCAGAACGCGCTGATTCTCATCCAGCACAAACCGGCACCGATTATAAATCACCCCGGGCAGAGTATCCTTGCGATGCTCCAGAAAATCGTGTTTCACATTGCGAAGGCTTTTGATGGAAGGATCAAACTGCTTCAAAATACGCACGCCTTCTTCACACTGTTTTCGACGCACATTATATTCTGATGAAGCCAATTCACGCCTCACTTTAGTATCACAAAGTAATATGGCAATATCATCGCGTTTGAATGGATAGAGCGAGTACTCCAGTGAGCGGCAATCAAGGCGAATCACTTTGCCGGATTCCCCGTGCAGATTGGCAAACTGGTCCATAATACCGCACTGAACCCCTACAAACAGGTTCTCCGCTTTTTGACCAATTTTAGCCATCTGCAGCCTTGTGAGGCCCAAATCAAAAAGTGATGAAAGTCCGGTAAGAATCCCTCCTTCCAGTGCAGCTGAGGACGATAAACCTGCTCCGATAGGTATATCTCCGCCAAACAGGCAATCGAAACCTCCAACTTGGTATCCCCGAATTTGAAGCTGATCGACAACACCCAGAATATAATCCGGCCAGCCAATTTCCGATTTTGTAAATTGGTCCGTAATATCGACTTCATAAGAAAACTTATCCATATCAGCCGCGTACAACCGAATTCGATTCTGGTTGTTTGGAGCTAACGCTAAAACAATCATTTTATCAATGGCGGCTGGCAACACAAATCCATCGTTATAATCCGTATGCTCCCCGATCAGGTTCACTCGTGCAGGCGATTCTACGACAATGGGTGAAGAACCAAAGCGCTCCATAAACTTAGTTAGAATGTTATTTGGATTTAACGTCATTACCTGATAATCAAAATTTATAATTTAACCTCTCTTAATATGGGTCTTAGGCTGACTTGTTCATGATTCAAAAAGAACTGAGAAATCTGCGAAATAGATGTAGATCACCAGAACAATTATAACCAGGAACACGCTGGCGTGTACAGAATATTTCCACGGTGTCATGTCCACATCTTTAGTGTACTCCTGCTCCCATGCTTCCTCCAGAGGTTTGAAATAACCAATGGCCAGCATCAATCCAACTAAAACCACAAATGCAGCACCCAGAAAATGAAATTCAGTTATTTGAGCTACCCAACCGTTGAATGGCGGAACAAAATATCCGGTGGCGATGGAAAGGCAGCCAAGCACGA
The DNA here is from genome assembly GCF_038150125.1 of Rhodohalobacter sp. 8-1. Taxonomy (NCBI): domain Bacteria; kingdom Pseudomonadati; phylum Balneolota; class Balneolia; order Balneolales; family Balneolaceae; genus Rhodohalobacter; species Rhodohalobacter sp. 8-1. Next base: position 89,480 of record NZ_JBBVMF010000001.1, read on the forward strand.
GCGCCCACTTTGCCGCAACGGGAGGGATCTTTGGACCGATCATACCCACCAAAATAACGGCTAAAATTGGTATAAAATAGATACCGTTCATTTGCTGCAGATATTGAAAAATACTGTTTTGCCCAATAAGAAGCGGCGCAATGATCATGGCTGCGATTGCCACGACCCAGCCGAACCTCTTTCCTGATTTTACTATTTGATCATCAGTGGCTTCGGTATTCCAAACCGCCTTATAAAAGCCATATCCAAACAGCGTTGAACTTGCATTAAGAGCTGAGTTGAACGAGCTGAGAATGGCTCCAACCATTACACCGGCAAACAGGCCTGTCATAGGTGACGGCAATACATCCCTGACAAGCACGCCATAGGCACTATCTGCTTCTATACCGGTATCCGCATAAAGGTAAAATGCAATGATGCCGGGAAGTACGAGATACAGTGGTCCGATCAATTTCAGCAGCCCGGTTAAAAGAACGCCTTTCTGCCCCTCTTCAAGACTGCTGGCACCAAATGTTCGCTGGATAATTTGCTGATTTGTACACCAATAAAACACGTTCAGGAGCAGAACGCCCGTAAAGAGAGTTGAAAAAGGGACCTGCTGGTCAGGACCGCCTATAGAATTGAACCGCTCGGGATTTGCTTCGTTCAGTGTCTGCCATCCCTCAAGCACACCTTCGCCTCCACTCACAGCCTGCAGCCCAAAATAGGTAATAGCCAGCCCGCCTATCAGCAGCCCTATTCCATTCAGAAGATCAGATACCGCAATCGAACTCAGACCTCCAAAAAGTGCATAACCGGCACCGATAATTCCAACCACCCAAACTGTCACCCAAATGATACTCTCATATGATTCAATACCTGTCAGCGCCTGGATATCGAGCATCCCAACTAGCGCAGTTGCGCCTGTATATAAAATAATTGGCAGTAAAATGGCTACATATGCTGCAAGAAAAATAAGGTTTGAAATAACCTGAGTGCCATGATCAAAACGGATTCCAAGAAATTGCGGGACCGTGGCAATCCCGCTTTTCAGAAATCTCGGAAGAAAGTAGAGCGCCATCATAACCAGGGCCAGCACTGCAAGCACTTCCCACGCCATTACGCTGAGGCCATCAATGAAAGCGGAGCCGTTCAAGCCAACCATCTGCTCAGTCGAAAGATTTGTAAGCAGCAGCGACCCCGCAATAAATGGAAAGCTGAGCCGTCTGCCGGCAAGATAGTACCCGTCGAGGCTGGAAATGTCTTGCTCTCTGACCCACCACCAGGTGAATACGGCCACAAAAATAATGAAAAGCAGAAAACTGCTGATGGTTATAAAGTTCTCCATTCTAAATTTTGGTAAGTTAGTTTATTGAGTTTAAAATCAGTTTTGTTACCCTGAACTTGTTCAAAGCCTTTTTGTTGATAATCTGTCAAGGTTAATCAAAATGGCAGCTTCAGTACTTTTTCTTTATTGGATGAAAAGCTCCTCATTTAATCACTAATAGCTTTCTGGTTTGGCTAACTCCTCCGGCTTCAAGTCTGTAAATATACACTCCTGAGGCTAAAGCACCGGCATTAAAGTTGACATTATAGATTCCTTTCGCATGGATTTTATCTTCAACCAATCTAGCCACTTTTCTGCCTGTCACATTAAATACTGACAACCGAACTCTGCTCATTTTCGGCAGCCGATAGGTGATTATAGTACTTGGATTAAAGGGATTTGGAAAGTTTTGATGGAGTTCAAAACCCAAAGGTTCATCTCTGCGATTTTCGGTGGATGTGCCTACTTCTATCTCCTCGCAGCTACTCCATTTGAAACCTATTTCTACATCGTGATCCCGGATCAAATACCCTCGATCTGAGTCGTACCATTCGGCGCATTCTCCCGGTACTGTTTCACGATAATTCTGGTAGTTTTCCCAGTCATCCGTGGTTAAGTAGTAATATGCTCCTTCCGATCTCTCAGCCATCGTAGTTTGCCATAAATAGATTTGATTTCCCTCATGGCTCATTGGCTCAATGGTCCAATCGGTCATTCCCCGGTAATATAAACTCCATCGGAAACATCCATCCCTGAATTTGCCATATCCACTTTGAAGATCACATTAATATCATTGCCGGTATACACTTGTTCACAGCTTCCCCATTTGTATGCGAAAACCGTTTCCTGTTTTCCCATCTTATATTCGCGATCGGTCTCCCACCGGTCCGCACACTCAGAGGGAACCGATTCCCGGCCGTCCCAATTCTCTCCGTTAACGAAATAAAATGCCCCTTCGGAGTTATTTGGAAGATAAGTGAAATAGCTATAGATATCGTCACCTTCATCAGCCATCTGTTTGAGTTCCCAGTCATCATCACCTGTGAAAACTCCCGTCACATAAATGCCGTCACCAGAAACTTCTTGACCCGTCATGTCTACTTTGAAAATGGCTTTTGGGGCATCAAGGTTTTCGTAATACTCCCTGTTCGGCCATGCACATCCGCCCTGTTCCATAAAGTTGGTATTGACCGGATCAAAAAAAGCCACGTGAGTATGAGACGAGCCGGTTCCCCAGGGAGTTTTGCATGGCGTATCCACCCAGGCGGGTTCCCAAAAGATCACGCCTGCACCGCCTGCTCTCATCACTGCACGACCATAATCTGCCATATATTCCAGCTGTTTGCCCGGAACTACCGGCAGATATTCAGGGTCTGGCTCGTTAATGATACCGCCATACTCGTCGGACCAGAGATAGCCGGTTTCCACAGCCATCACGTCGTATTCAGGAAATTGCTCAACCAGGTTTTGCACGGTTGTTTCAAGCTGTGAAATACTTCCCCCGTGCCAGGCGTAATAGTATGAAAAACCGATAACGTCAAAATCAGTAACACCCGCCTCAATCATTTGCTGATACCACCATGCCACTCCGTCCAGATTTGACCAATGCAGCACAATTTTCGGGTTGATGGTTGACTGTTTGCCAATATCGCGGACGGCCTGAATTCCCGAGTTAAATAGAAGCGCATTTCTCTGCCAGTCTGTGCCGGAAGCAATAGTTTCTGCCACTTCAAATCCATTCTCTTCAGGCACTTGGGTGAGGATGCCGCCATTGTTCTCATTTCCCACTTTAATGAACTCCGGCATCAGGCCCTCCGAGTCAAGTTCAGTGAGTACGCGCTGAGTATACACGTACACCGAATCAGCCAGTATACTGTCATTTTTAGCCGATTTCAGCCATTCTCTGGGAATCAGCTGCCGGCCGGGATCTGCCCAGAAATCTGAATAGTGAAGGCCGAGCATAACGTCCATTCCCTCAGCTTTAGCTCGCTGAATCGTTTTTTTTACGTCCTCAAGATTGTTGTAAACAGGTTTCACTCCATTTGGCTGATCAAGTGGTTCCTGCCACCAGGACGGATCAACCCAAAGCCGCACGCGTACTAAATTGGTGCCCAAATCAGCAAATATTTTATATGGATCTTCCGAAATTCCGCCTCGTTTGTAATCAGCCCCGCAATCCTCCATTTGATTCACATAAGACAAATCTGCCCCGTAATAGAATCTGTCTGATTGCGCAGCAACAAAGGTTGCGTTCAAACTGAAAATAACAACAAATAAAAGCCTCATTCGTCGAGTATTAGGTCTATCATCACCCGGTGGCGTATATGAGGACCGGGCTATTTTTTTGAATAAATAAAAGAGTCTCTATGAATACATGGAAGATTTCCAAATGTATGCAACCTGTGTATGTTATCGATAACATAATCAATCAATCAATATAATCTGATATCAACGACAATCAAATATTTTCTACTGTTGAAATACTCACTATGATAGACTGAGGAATAACGCCGTAAATTCTGCCAATTAAAGCAGAAACCTCACACTTTGTCATAAACTAAGTTCGATATAAAAAAGGCGAAAACAGTCCAAAATGGGCGTCAACTCGCACTTTCCCGCAGGGAATCCTTCGGGCGATTCGTGATCTACTGTCTTTAACAAAGGCAGGAGATGCCACGCCGAGGCGTGGCATGACATAAGTGATGACGAATTAACTTAACTAAAGCCCATTTTTTTCTGTTTTGTTGATATCCGATAAATTTAAAAATCGAACTCAGGTTCATAAGCTAACTCCGGGCGCACAACCGCAGGACTGACGAATAATAATTTCATTTTTGAGCTTGATTGTTTCAGTCGGTTCTTCGCTGTTATCAATAGTATCAATAAGTTTTTTTGCAGCTGTTTTACCGATATCAAACGCTGGTTGGCGCACAGTGGTCAGAGGACAGGAGATTAATTCCGATCTAACATCATCACTAAAACCAACAACTGCAATATCATCAGGTATTGACTGCCCACTTTCTCTAATTGCTTTCATTGCACCAAATGCTGCCGGATCATTTAAAGCGAAAACGGCTCTCGGTGGATTATCAGCCGTTCTTTCAAGTAACTTTTTCATCGCATTATATCCACCTGTTTCATTAAATCCACTTTCGACAATCAACGATTCTTGAAATAGAAGGTCATGCATCATAAGAGCATCTATATAACCCCGTTTTCTATTTCGAGCCAATGTCATATTATCCGGTCCACTCAGGTGCGCAATTGACTCATAACCGTGCCCAATCAAATGTTCAGTTATTATTTTTGAACTTTCGTAATCGTTAACGCTTACGCAGCTGGCTCCAATGCCTTCAATACACCGATCAAAAAAGACAAACGGAAGCCCGTTTTTGATGATCCTTTCATAAAAATCAATGTCGCTTGCGGTTTCAGCGCATGAAATCAAAATACCATCAACCCGCTTAGACTGAAGTGCATTGATTGAGCTTTTTTCTCTTTCATGCTTTTCTGCAGAGTTGGTAAGAAAGAGCTGGTAGTTTCGCTTATAGGTTACTTCCTCAATACCACTGATCACCTCTGAAAAAAAAGCATGATTTATCTCGGGAATTACCACACCAATTGTAAACGTTTTTCTTGACACAAGACTTTTTGCGACGTGATTGGGCGTATATCCCATACTATGAGCTTTTGAAACGACTCGTTTCTTTGTTTTCTCGTCAACATTATTCTTGTCGTTGAGAGCCCGTGAGACCGTCATTGCGGATATTCCTAGCTCGTTTGCAATTTCTTTAAGTGTTACGTTCGAACTCACGGTTACTACCTGTATTCATTGAAAATTAGATGAAGCTATTAAAACGGTATTTTGCCTGATAGAAATTCGTTTTAATATACCATTTCAAAGCTTTTTTAGCGGGTAAACAAATCACTATTTTTAAAATCAGGAACCGATAATATTTATTTGATTGATATGCCATAAAGCTGCTGAGTGATACAGTGAATACTCCCCTGTCCCCACACCAAGTCATTGCACGTTATTCCTTCGATCTCACGATCAGGAAACAGAATCGAAAACAAATCAAGCACTTGCTGGTCCGTTCGGCTATCGTACATCGGAACCAAAACCGCACCATTTGCAATATAAAAATTGGCATAGCTCGACGGCACATGGTCCGAACCATCAACTGTAGCGTCCTCGATCCTTGTATTGGGCAAGGGAGCCGTTATAACATGCAGAGGATTACCGGCCAGATCCGTGCTATGGAGCAAAATTTCCAGATTCTCATAGAGAATATCGTGGTTGGGATTTGACTGATCTTCGGTCAACGCAGTGATGACTGTATTTTTGTTCACAAATCGCGTCAGATCATCGATATGCCCATCCGTATCGTCCCCTTTCAAACCACGTTTGAGCCAAATCACTTTTTCTGCTCCCAGGTAGCGTTTCAACATTTGTTCAGCCTCTGCTTTCGACAGACCGGGATTTCTGTTTGGATTGAGCAGCACGGATTCTGTCGTCAGGAAAAGTCCTTCGCCGTTGGTCTCAATTGAACCACCTTCTAATATTTTTCCAGTTGAATACGCCGGAATTGAAAATGTTGAAGAAATATACTCCGGTATTCGATTATCATCATCCCAAGGCTCATATTTTCCGCCCCAGGAATTGAACTCCCAATTGGTCAGCCGGTATGTTTCTTTTTCTATCTGTTTGATGAAAATCGGGCCGCTGTCTCTTGCCCATACATCATTCACAGGAACTTGGCGAATTTCGAGCGGAAATGTGAGATTAGATATGTCCCCCAAAACAGTGACGGCCCTCTTTTTTATCCCATCGTTAGCCACAAGCAAGACAACAGGCTCGTACTTTAAAAGTGTGCGAATAACATTCTTGTATACGGTTTCAACCGCATCCAGGCGTTTTCCAGGCCAGGTGTCGCGGTTATGCGGCCAGATCAGCAGGATGCCGGAGTGAGTTTTCCATTCAGCCGGCATCCGAAAGCCGTCATCAATCGGGTATTTCATATCATCGTTTATCATAGGGTCAGATGATATTTATAAAACACATTATCATCAAGTGAAGGCATACAACCGTAGTTCAGATAGAATCAATCAAGTCAATGTCACTCTGTTTGCAATTTACTATCCTGCCTCCACTGCCATCTCCTTATCCGATGAGATAAATTTCATCGCCTCCTCAACATTTTGTTTCGACCCAATATAAATGGGTGTCCGTTCATGTATCGCCGATGGGTCAATTTCCATAATCCGTTTATCTCCGTTGGTGGCCATGCCACCAGCCTGTTCAATAATAAAGCTCAGTGGATTACATTCATACATCAGCCGCAATTTACCTTTCGGATATACTTTGCTTGACGGATAGATAAATATTCCGCCTTTTACAAGCGTTCTGTGGATATCTGCCACCATTGACCCGATATACCTTGCCGAATAAGGACGTCCATTTTCGGGATCTTCTTTCTGGCAGTACTTTATGTACTTCTTGAGTCCCTCACCCCAGCTGTTGTAGCTTCCTTCATTGATGCTGTAAATGGTGCCATGTTTTGGCATTGAAAAATCGTCATCGAAAAGAATAAATTCACCGATGCTGGGATCGAGGGTAAAAGCAGAGACTCCAAGACCGGTGGTATATACCATCATTGTTGATGATCCATATAGTACATAGCCGGCGGCTACCTGCCTCACCCCTGACTGAAGCGCATCCGATTCACTCGGGTTTGGATCGTAACGCGTTTGGCGCATATAAATAGAAAAGATACTTCCAATTGAAACATTTACATCAATATTGGACGAGCCGTCAAGCGGATCGAGATAAACAATATATTTTCCGCCCTGGCTGTTCAGGCTCACGATTCCGTCGTTTTCTTCAGAAATAACCATACAAGTAATCAGTGATCGGTTCAGGGCTGAAATAAGTTGCTCATCTGCAAACAAATCTAATTTCTTTACTGATTCTCCATGTATGTTTTTGGAACCATCAGCCCCCAGCAGGCTGGTTATACCGGCTTTGTTAACTTCTCTCGATATTATTTTTGCCGCCAGGCCGATGTCTCTCAGCAGCTGTGATAATTCGCCGGTTGCCCCGGGGAACCTGTTTTGAGACTGAATAATATATTCGTCGAGCGTAACGAGTTTTTTGGGTTTACTTGTCATATCTCTTCATGTTAGAATAGTTTGTATGGAAACGCTTCCAAAAGATAAAAAAAGAAACGCCTCCCGGTCAACTCTCTCGCAATTAATGATTTCCAACGATTTGATTATAAAGCCGGACGGACTTTTCACGGAGCTCTTCTAATGAGCCATTATTTTCAATTGTGTAATCCACCAAGTGCCGGAGTGAACTAAACTCAGGCTGTTTTGCTATTCGTGCCGCTACATCAGACATGTCCGCAGCATCCCGTTCCGATACACGTTCGAGTCTTGTTTGTCGCTCACTCGTTACTAAAACTATAACATCCAGGTAGTCCGGCCGGCCTTTATTTAAGAGAATAGCTGCTTCGTATGCAAAGATCTGCTCGCCACTCTCTTCAGCCTTTTTGATAAGCTTTTTGGTTTCTTTACGAATGGCTGGATGAACAATCGAATTAAGCTCATCGACCCTGTTTTGATGAAACGCCGCTTTGATCAGATGTGGCTTGTTTAGTGTACCATCGGACGCATATGTTTCTTCTCCAAACGTGTCAGAGAGCTTTTCTTTCAGGTTCGGATCGGTTTGCATCAGCTCTTTAGCAAGATCATCAGCATAAATCACACGAGCGCCGAGTGATTCCCAAATCTTGGCTACGGTCGTTTTTCCCGATCCGATGCCGCCTGTAATTCCAACCGAAATCATACCGATTGCTCAGCTACTCGACTCATCAGAAAGGCTTTCATAAATTCATCGAGATCACCTTCCATCACAGAATCCACGTCTCCGGTTTCATGTTCGGTTCGATGGTCTTTCACCATGTTATAGGGATGAAAAACATAAGAACGTATCTGGCTCCCCCACTCATTGCTGCTTTTGGAATCTTCAAGCTTCTGCTTTTCACGCTCTTTGATATTTTTCTCGAGTTCATATACTCTCGATTTCAAAAGCACCATCGCTTTTTCGCGATTTTGCAGTTGAGACCTCTCCTGCTGGCATTCGGCCACAACCCGCTCTTCCGTACCATCGGAAAGCTGGCCAGTCCAGATAAGACGTACCCCTGTTTCAACTTTGTTTACGTTCTGTCCGCCGGCCCCGCTTGAGTGAAACCTCTGAAGTTCAATATCGCTGTCGTTGATGTCTACTTCAATCGTGTCATCAATTATTGGCGATACAAATACGGAACAAAACGACGTATGCCGTCGGGAGTTACTGTCAAATGGTGATATGCGAACCAAACGGTGGGTTCCGGTTTCTGATTTGAGAAAACCATATGCACTATCACCTTTTACTTCAATTGTGGCACTTTTAATGCCAGCCACATCGCCATCCTGGTACTCAACAACAGATACATCAAACCCTTTTTTATCGGCCCAGCGTGTAATCATCCGAAAGAGCATTTGTCCCCAATCCTGGCTTTCCGTACCGCCGGCCCCGGGGTTAAACGTCACGATTGCATCACGATGGTCGTCTTCACCACTGAGCATATTTTGAAGCTCAAGATCCTCAAGCTTTTCCATAAACGTTTCTACTTCGTTGTCCAGTTCAGCCTGAACATCTTCACCTTCCTCCTGGAACTGCTGATACACTCTGATACTTTCACGAAGGTCATTCAGCTCATCCCATCTCTCAACAAGACTCTTTTGATGATCCAGCTGACGCATGATGCCTTGTGCTTTTTCGGGATCATTCCAAAACTCAGGATCCTGAGTTTGTTCCTGTAATTCTATAATTCGGACTTTTCTTTTATCGTAGTCAAAGATACCCCCTGAGCTCGTCCAATCGCTCAAAAAGTTGTTCCAATTTATCCTGCTGAATGCTCATATGTGTTTGTAATTCATTATAAAACAAAACGAACCGGTACGTACCGGCTCGTTTTGCAAAGTGATTAATTAATGACGTTGGAAGTGTCAGTTACTTTTAAACAAGGTGGAAAGTAGTACTCCTGCCAATATTCCTCCGGCAAAAGCAGCTCCGACACCAATTTCAGGGTTTGCACGAACATAGCGGCGGGCTGTTCGAAACTCTCGCCGAAGTTCATTCTGAATTCTGTCCCGCTCATATTCCAGTGTGTCTAAAATCTGTGTATAGCGGTCTTCAATATGCTGTTTTTCTTTTTCGAGTGCGTCTTTTAACTCTTCTGCTGTTTTTGTTTTAGCCATGATATTGATGGTTTAATTGAGTTTACAGTGTAACTAATTACCTGCTGAAACCAGGTCTTGATCTTTATACTGAAGCTCATAAAGCTTTTTGTATATGCCATCTTCTTTTCCCAGAAGCTCTTCGTGACTACCTGATTCACGAATAACTCCTTTATGCATTACAAGAATTTTATCGGCTCCTTTGATGGTTGAGAGACGATGTGCTATTACTATGGAAGTTCGCCCTTTCATCATTCGTACGCAAGCTTTTGACACAAGATGTTCTGTCTCGGAATCAACATTTGAAGTAGCCTCATCCAAAACCAAAATTTCAGGGTCATATACCATTGCGCGTACAAAACAGATCAGTTGCTTCTGGCCCATCGAAATAGATGATCCGCGTTCGCGAAGTTCAAAATCGTACCCTCCGGGCAGACGCATGATAAATTCATGTGCCTCAACTTCTTTCGCAGCAGAAATAACCGACTCGCGTGTAATATTCTCATTCCCAAGCGTAATGTTCTCCAGAACAGTACCGGAAAACAGAGCATTATCCTGAAGTACAAGGCCAAAATGCGATCGCAGCTGATGAAGCGTTAAATTTCGGATGTCGACGCCATCCAATAGAATTTCACCATTCTGAATATCGTAGTACCGCAGAAGAAGATTTATGATGGTTGATTTACCGGCGCCAGTTGCTCCTACAATAGCCAGGGTTTCACCCGGTTTTGCTTCAAAGGAGACATCTTTTAGAATAATCTCATCGTCTGAGTTATAGCTGAAATTAACGTTCTTAAATTCAATGCGCCCGCTAACCGTTGGCTGATCCACAGGATTTTTTGGGTCTGTAACCTCTTTTTCTGTATCAAGTATATCGAATATTCGCTCTGACGAAGCTAAAGCCGACTGCAACGTATTATATTTTTCAGACAGGCCACGAATGGGATTAAAAAACTGCCTCACATACTGGATGAATGCGAGCAGGACACCAAAAGTTAGCTGATCCATAAGAGCCCGGGCGCCTCCATACCAGACAACAAGAGCCATTGCAACACTTGCAAGAACTTCCACCACCGGCCAGAAAATTGAGAAATAAAATATCGTGTCAAGGTGCGCTGTCCGGTGATCATCATTAATCGACCGGAACCGCTCTTTCTCTTTCTCTTCCCGGTTAAAGAGCTGTACAACAACCATTCCGTTGATATGCTCCTGAACAAATGAATTCAGACGCGAAATCTGGTCGCGGACATTCAAAAAAGCAACTCGTACTTTCGATTTGAACCAAAATGTAGAATAGAAAAGAATCGGTAGTACAAGTATTGAGACAATCGTCAGTTCCCAGCTCATCATGAGCATGAAGCCCAAGATAAAGAAGATGCGAAACAAATCGCCCACCATGTTTACGATTCCATCCGAAAGAAGAGAACTCAGCGCTTCAATGTCGCTTGTGGTTCTCGTGATCAGACGCCCGATTGGATTCTTATCAAAAAACTGAACGTGAAGCGACTGTATTTTTTCGTACACTGTATTACGAAGAGAGTAAAGGGCGCCTTGCCCGAACCAGCGAGTGATATACGTATTTGCGATGAGAATGAAAAATTCACCGGCAAGTGCCAGCACTAACAGTAAGATAATCCACATCAAACCGGGAATATCTCCCTGGGAGATATAGTCATCTACAGCCATCTGTGTTAACTTGGGACGAACTGTGCCAAGAAACGCAGCGGAGAGTGTAAGTACAATAGCGAGGATTCCCCACCATTTATACGGTTTAAAAAAGTAATAAAGCCGTCGAATCAGTTCAGAATCGACGGCTTTCTTAGTGTCTTTAGAATTCAAATGAGTGACTGTTTAGAATCGGTCAAAATCGTCGAACGGTGTACGTGGTGTAATCGGTTTTGGCTTGCGTTCGTTCGAATCATAATTTGATCCTGAATCTGATTTACGGCCGCGACCTGAACTTCCCGAGCTCGACGATGAGCTGCTGCCCCGACGTTTGCGCCCGCCCGAAGAACTGCTGCGATTATTATCATTCTTCTTGCGCTTTCTAAATCGTTTTTTGCTGCCTCCGGAATTGCTTTTACTTGAGGATTTTTTATCACTGCTCTTATTCGGGTCGATCTCTTTGAGATACACTTTTGCCTGAACAATACCTTTTTCTTTCGACGGATCTGTGAAGATTGGCCGAAGTTCAGTGGCCAGCCAAGCCGGAAAGAATTTTTCGCGCGCTTCACGAAGAAGTACGAACGGGTTTGTATACCGGGCAGAAAAGTGCGAAATCACGAGAAGTTTTGTTTGTGATTCATTCGCTACACGGGCTGCATCAACGGAGGTTGAATGACCGGTTTCGGCTGCTTTATCTGCCAGGCTTTGGCTGAAGGTAGCCTCGTGATATAGAATATTCGTATTCATTGCCAGTTTTACGGCGTTTGGACAATATTTTGTATCCGTGATATACGCAAAACTATCGCCCGGTCTCGGGTGCCCGACAATGTCATAAGATTTGATCTCTGTACCATCCTCAAGAATAATGTCTTCGCCGGCTTTCAGAGCTTTATACTGCTCATCTTCGGTAATTCCCATTTTCTCAGCTTTTTCTGCATCTACCTTACCAGGACGATCTTTTTCCTGGAATCGATATCCAAGGCAAAAGGATGTGTGGTTCAGCGGACGTGCTTCAACGTAATATTCGTCAGTGTCCACCACGCGCTCCGATTCAATATCTTCAGAGACTTCTACATATTTAATCTCGAAATTGAGATCAATATTAGCGAACTCAAAATTAAACTCGACAAACTTTTGGAGTCCTTCCGGACCTACGAGCGTAATCGGCTTATCGCGTCGCTGCAGCTGCAGCGTAGCCAATAATCCTAAAAGCCCGGCATAGTGATCGACATCATAATGAGATATAAATATATTTTCAATTTTTGAGCGTTTTAGCCCGGCCTGTAACATCCGCATTTGAGCATTTTCACCACAATCAAACAGGTGCACATCTCCTTCTCGCCATAAAGCGACTGAAGAGAGGTGACGTGTTGCTGTGGGCGTTGCAGATGCGACTCCTAAAGGTACTATGATCATGTTATCTCCCGTAGTGTTGTGGGCGCCTGCCGTTCAAGCAAGGGAAACCCTAATTGTTTTTGGTTTATATTTGTGCTAATTGTTCTTCCAGCAATTGTTTTTCATACATACGAGCATATCGGCCTTCTAACGATAGCAGCGCTTCATGAGAACCTTTTTCAGCGATGGTACCATCTTCAAGATAAAAAATAATATCAGCGTTCTTTACTGTAGATATACGGTGCGAGATCATTATTGTTGTATTTTCTGCGCGTCGTTCCCGGAGATGACTGAGAATTTCATCTTCGGTTTTTGTGTCAACCGCACTGAGTGAATCGTCTAATATTATGATTGAAGGGTCTTTTATGAGTGCCCTGGCAATGGCGGTTCTTTGTTTTTGCCCACCTGAAAGAGTGATACCTCGCTCACCTACTATTGTCTCGAATTTTTTCTCAAATTCCAAAATATTTTGAAGTACATTTGCCTTTTCTGCCGCACTCTCAATTTGTTTCATAGAAGCATTTTCCACGCCAAATGCAATATTCTCTTTCACAGTTGTTGAGAAAAGAAATGTTTCCTGTGGCACATAACCTATACCTCGTCTTAAGGCCGAGGTAGACCATTTCTTCACATCAACACCATCAACCTTAACAGTTCCGCTGGTTGCGTCAAATAATCTTGGAATAAGGTTTACCAGTGTCGTTTTACCTGCCCCGGTTCGGCCTACAAATGCTGCGGTTGTCCCCTCTTCAATCTTAAATGATACATTATTGATTGCTTTTTCCTCAGCTCCTGGATATCGAAAATCAACATTCTTAAATTCAATGGATCCTTTTACTGATTTGTTGAGCAGTTCCTCGTCGTCCACATCTCTGATTTGCACCGGCTCTGTGAGCACGCGGTCAACCCGTTTCCATGACGCCAGGGATTTCTGAAAGGTATTAACTGTGTAGCCGAGTGATGCAACCGGCCAGGTGAGATAAGCCACATAAATCACAAACTCGGCGATGTTTCCAACTGTTATTGTGTCATTAATCACCATCAAACCGCCCTGCCAAATGACGATAACCACCGATACACCGATCAGTAGATTCAAGGTCGGATGAAAGAGGGATTCAACCAGATCAAGCTTCAGCTTCTTTACGCGGTAGCTTTCACTTTCTTTCTCAAATATTTTTTGCTTGTACTCTTCCCGGTTAAAGGCTTTAATCAGTCGAATACTGGTGAATGCTTCTTGCGCCGTCCCGGCAATATCCGAATATTTTTCCTGGATAATAGTTTGGTACTTGTTGATGTACCCACTTACCCAATAAGCGAATCCAGATAAAAACGGCAGCGGAATCAACGCCCAAAAAGTCAGCTCGGGATTTATAATAACCATCATCGTTATGATGAATCCCGCCCTCGTAATCGTATTTATAGTATACATTACAACCGGACCGAAATATTCTCTGACGCGCGAGATGTCTTCAGTGGCCCTCACATAAATCTCACCTGATTTATTTGATTCAAAGTAGCGTTGTGGAAGCGTGAGTAATTTATCGAGAACTTTGTTGCGGATATCAAACTCGACATGCCGCGACCCCACGATTAGTGTCTGCCTCGTCGCAAAAAGAAGGATACCATACATGGCCACTGTTCCTATCAGAAGAAGAGAATTATAGGCAAGAATTTCACCCGCCTCACTTGAAAAGAGGATCTCAAAGATTGAGGAATAGGCTCGATCGTACTCATCTCCCATTTTCTCTACTTCATCCATCGTCCGGCGTATAAAAACCGGAATCCAAATAAGGAAAAAATTTGACGCAGTGAGAAACAGTGCGCCTAGGATAAATTTTCCCTTGTACTTTTTAATGTATGCGTTAAGTTTTCGGAGAGATTCCACGTATTTTTTTTTAAGAAGCCTTTCTGCTCCTGATTTAACTTATCTCAAGTACGGTTCATTCCGTAATCAGTCCTGATATTTTTCGGACCATTTTTTGGCAAGATTGAGGCCTGAACAGTAGGCATCATCAGCAGTATTTCCCCTGAAGTAGTCTCCAATCAAGGCCAGCGGCGCATCTTCAAACTCAAGCTCCATAAAAGGATAATCAAGGGTCTTTGTTGCGCGGCTGTATCTCCAATAATGAATTTGGTTCCACTGCGGGGCTGATGCCCAGCCACCGATGATGGTAGCCACATTATCAAGCATCTCACGGATTATTATATCGTCATCCTTTTCACGTAAAAAGCGTGTAAACTGTGGTGTTGCCTGGGCCACGATAGAGCATTCCTGATCAAACGATTTTTTTGTGGCTTCATTTGAGATAAATTCAAATGCACTGTTTTTGCAAACAACGCCATCCCATGAGGGAAGCTTTCGATCGCCATACCCGGCCATTAGCGAATAACATGGAGTATAGTGAACCTCATCAATTTCGCGTATAATTTTTAATGCATTGACTTCATCAGTTGCCGTTTGAAGAATACCATATGCCTGGGGAGCGGGTGTTGCAATAATAACGGCATCCGCTTCAAACGTACTGCCGCCGGTCAGATTAATCATCCAGGAACGCTTTTTGCGTCTGTGAGACCCAATATAAGTTAAGCCGCCCGCCTTAGTTTCAGTTTTCACATCTACCCAACGGCTCAGGTATTTCCCGATTGTGTTCATTCCGTTGACAGCTGTAAATGAGGCTACATTCGGATTGTTAGGATTTTTAGAGTAAAACTTCTCGCCGTCATAAAGTGCAATATTATCACCCCATCTTTTAACGAGATCTTTTTCCATCAGTTCGGCCGTAAACTGCCGAAAGTGGGTTGACTCGGGAGTAAAATGAGAGAGGCCATGGTCCATTTTTGCAGAATGGTTCTCCCCTGCATAACGGGTAGCCATCCGGCCTCCGTAACCTTTGCTTTTTTCAATAACCGTTACTTCATGCCCCTGCTTCGCAAGATAGCGGCCGGCAGTCAATCCGGCAATTCCAGCACCAATTATTCCAATAACCATAAATGTAGTTTTCTCAATTTCCTGAAATTATTTACTCAAAGGTAATGAACTCATACCTATGCTGTCTAACTTTTTTAAGTAAAATATCGTTGGATATAGCCGTATTCATTAGTCAGGAGATCCCGGCTTGGTGGCCGGGATGACTTTGCATGCGTCTTGCGTCGCAGACCGAGAAGCAAAGCCACCATAAATCAGCTTTCGTAGATAGTAACAACCGGCCCGGCTGCATTCTTATCCAATAGTGCGGGCCAGTAAGCAACCACATCGCTCGCTTTAGGACGTCCGCCGGCGAAACCCGTCACACCGCTCGGCCCCGTAAGAATCAAGGGAGCTATCTCTTTCCCAAACCGGTTGAGAAGCTCTTTCGATGGACTCATTACTGATATCCGAAGCTGCACTTCATTTATATCATCAGATGACCGGCTAATTTCAGCCGGATCCTCATTACAGGCGTTCAGTCCTACCAGTTCCGTATTCGTCTCTGTAAATTCGATACCCAAATTTTCTGCCCGGTTAAATAAAATATCCGCTGCAACCTTCGCCTTTTTGACCGCATCAGGCCAGCTATAAACAAGCGTTGAAGACAGTTTAAATCCATCATTATAGCTAGCTGACACTTTGTAAGTTGGTGTCGCTTTCCGCCCTTTTATTCCAAATACTTTCACTCGGTTGTTACCATCTTCTTTGAGCTGGACAGACGTAAAATCGGCAATACAGTCCGGGGTAATATATTCAGCCGGATTCCCGATCTCATACATGAGTTGTTCTTTCACCGTCATTTCTGATACCAGACCGCCGGTTCCCTCATGTTTAGTGACATGAAATGTGCCGTCCGGACGAGCCTCAATAATTGGAAAGCCAATATTTTCGAGGTCAGGCACCATTTCCCAATCTGTGAAATTACCACCCGAAACCTGTCCACCACATTCAATAATATGACCCGCGATGGTACCTGCTGACATTTTATCGTAGTCCGCCGGATCCCAGTCAAATTCGTAAATCATGGGTGCAAGCGTTAATCCTGTATCAGTAACGCGCCCGGTGATGACCACATCAGCACCTTGACGCAGGGCATCCACGATTGGAGCTGAACCAAAATAGATATTTGCACTTAACAGCTCATCCTTCACGATTGAAATAGGATCGCCTTTCTCCATGTTGTTAAGAGAATGCCCATCCGCTATCAGCTCATCAAGAGATGGCAAAATATCATCACCATCTACGACTGCTATCTTCAGGCCCTCGACCCCATTTTCTTTGGCAAGCTTCAAAATGGCGTCCTTGCATGCGCGTGGATTTACACCACCAGCGTTTGATATCACTTTCACGCCACGTTCCTTAATGTCTGTGAAAACAGCGCCCACAACATCCACAAAATCCCTGGCGTAGCCGTAATTCTCATTCCGCATGCGCTGCTTCTGCATGATAGACATGGTTACTTCTGCAAGGTAGTCCATCACCAAATAATCAATTTGACCCTGTTTAACCTGTCGAACTGGAGCTTCCGGTAAATCACCCCAAAAGCCTTGTCCCGATGCTATTCTAATCTGTTCTTTCACTGTAATCTGTCTTTTTATTTTTTGTTCGTATTCAATTGTTCAAACGCTTTTCTAAAGGCTTTGCAATCAAACCTGCATCACACCAGTTTTAAACTCTTCAATATCAGGATTATGATTGGCATCGGTTATGGCCCTGGATATTTTCATGCGTGTATCGGCCGGATCAATGATACCATCAACCCAAAGGCGTGCGGCCGCATAGCGTACATCTGTTTGCGTGTCGTACCGGCTTTTGATTTTTTCCAGGATTGCGTTTCGGTCTTCATCGCTAATCTCTTTCCCTTTCTTTTCAAGTGACGATACCTTGATTTGCGTGAGCACTTTTGCTGCCTGAGTACCACCCATTACCGCGATTTGAGCCGTTGGCCAGGCATAAATATACCTGGGATCGTACGCTTTTCCACACATTGCGTAATTGCCTGCTCCATAACTGTTACCTGTAATAATGGTAATTTTAGGCACGGTTGAATTCGCGACGGCATTTACCATCTTGGCACCATCTTTAATAATTCCTCCGTGCTCACTTCGCTTTCCAATCATAAAGCCGGTGACATCCTGGAGAAATGTAATCGGGATTTTCTTCTGATTACAGTTCATGATAAACCGGGCGGCCTTGTCGGCGCTATCTGAATAGATCACTCCCCCAATCTGCATTTCCCCCTGCTTACTCTTAACCACCTTACGCTGGTTGGCTACAATACCCACGCTCCAGCCGTCTATCCTGGCGTAACCGGTTACGAGGGTCTGACCATATCCTTTTTTATACTCGATAAATGTTTCTGCATCAACCAGTCCCTGAATCACTTTATGCACGTCGTACGGACGGTTTCTGTCTTCAGGAAAGTCTTTTACCATCTCCTCGGGATCAATTTCCGGTTGGATGGGAGTGTGCCGTGTAAATCCGGCGGATTCCGACGGACCCAGATTTTTCACTAATCTTCTGATTGTTTGAAGACACTCGGTATCGTCCTTCATTTTATAATCGGTAACGCCGCTGATATCGGTATGAGTGGTGGCACCTCCCAATGTTTCATTATCCACTTCTTCACCAATTGCGGCTTTCACGAGATAGCTGCCGGCCAGAAAAACGCTTCCAGTACCGTCTACAATTAAAGCTTCATCGCTCATAATTGGAAGGTATGCGCCGCCGGCAACACAACTTCCCATAATAGCAGCAATTTGGGGTATTCCCTTTGCGCTGATAACCGCATTGTTCCTGAAAATTCGACCAAAATGTTCTTTGTCAGGAAATATTTCATCCTGCATTGGAAGATACACACCTGCAGAGTCGACGAGGTATATTAAAGGCAAATGATTTTCCATGGCAATTTCCTGGGCACGCAGGTTTTTCTTTGCTGTCATCGGAAACCAGGCCCCAGCCTTTACTGTAGCATCATTAGCCAGGAGCATACAACGACGTCCCTGAACTGAGCCAATACCCGCGACAACACCGGCTGATGGACACCCGCCCTCTTCTTCGTACATATTGTAGGCAGCCCAAAGCCCAATCTCGTCAAAGACCGACTCTTCATCCAGAAGAAAATCGATCCGTTCGCGGGCGGTCATTTTTCCCTTCTTGTGCTCTTTATCAATCCGTGCAGTTCCGCCACCGAGTTTTATCTCTTCCTCGGTTTTACGCAAAGTATCCATCAAACTACTATACCAATTCTCGCTCATTATTATATATTTATGCTTAATTTAAGTTCGTTGATAATACCTACTAATTTTAAGACGTTTGAAGATACAACTTTGAAACATCTTCGATACATCAAAAACTACTGATAAAGTCATTCATTACAAATGAAACATCTCCCCTACTTATTTGTCTTCATTCTTCTGTTGATTCCTGCAATTTCTGAAGCTCAGCGCCAAACCACTCCTTATGAAGCACTTATACAACGAAGTGACCGGCCCAACTCATATATCACAGATGTTTTACTGCCATCAGAGGATGGTGCTACGGTAGGTGCCCTTTTTCGCTTAGACTATGATTTGATTCCCTTCTTGCGTGTTCGACCGGATATGAATGATACACCGGACGGCGCAGAATATTTTGCCCCGATTCAAATGGGGATTGAATTTTTTGAGGGGCGTGTAAATACGACCAGAAGAAACCAATCGAATAATATGCCCTCTGTATATAGAGACAGCTATCTGGATACTGTGTATGTGTCGTCGTTTGAGCAAACACGTTCCAGGCAGCAGCATGTTCAGGGTGTGCTGAATACCAGCATTGAACCTGGGAGCTATAACTACGAACTTCAGCTTACGCGTGCTCAGTCTACAGAAGAGCAATCATCAACTCGACGAAATATAGAGGTTCCCTCTTACGATACACTCTCGAGAGCAAATGTTATGCTTTTAAGTAATTTTAATTCAAATAATTCTAAGGCAACCGGCACTTTTCTCAACTACGGTGATAATGTGCTTTATGGATCCGATTATAGCTTGATGATTGTCTTGCCAAATTCTGAGACAAACGAAGACTACAATGTAGAGATTTACCGGATGGAAAGCGGACGGTCTGATGACACAATGCCTGAGCCCACATTTGAGTACTCCCTTACCTCAGATGAGATTATTTCGGGGGCGAACTATCAGCTAAATCGTGGATCAGATGGTGTAGAGTTTACGATGGACATTACCACGGACAGCGCACGCTTTGGTGTTGTTTCTGTTCCTAATTCCGGATTTGAAAATGCTCGTTACCGAATCCAGATTTTGGATAGTGAGGATCAGGTTTTGGGAAGCAAAACAGTAAATTCGCGCTGGCTTGATATGCCAATAAGCCTTCTGAATATCGATGTTGCCATTAATATGATGCGGTTTATTGTAAGCGACAGCGAACTCGATCGGCTGCAGCGGGGATCATCAGCTGAAAAAGAAAGAAAATTCAGAGAATACTGGGAACAACGGGATCCCACACCTGATACTGAGTTCAATGAATTGATGACAGAATATTATAATAGAATTGACTACGCTTACAGAAATTTCACCACCCCTCAAACACCGGGCTATGAATCTGACCAGGGCCATGCTTACATTCTGTATGGCCAGCCTGATAACGTTAAACGGAGACTTCCAACCGATCAACCCACCCGTGAACTTTGGGAATATCCGAACCGCACACTCGTATTTGAGGCAACGACAGGATTTGGTGATTTTAAACTTGTGGAAGAACGACAATAAGTTTGTTGCGAAGGTTCAGATCACTATTTTATTTTTATGCCAGTAAAAATTGCCGTTAGCATGGGTGATCCCAATGGGATTGGCCCTGAAATTATTGTTAAATCACTTCTTCAGTCAGACCTGAAAGAGGCGATCCCTGTTATATTTGGCCGTGAAGATGTGTTTCGACAGATACTCTCCCAGCATGATGTAAGCAGCCGGACTATAAATATTATTGACTCACCTGATGATGCACTGCCGGACGAAATAAATATTATTTCACCAAAGAACTCGTCCGACTCGGACCTTGATATCGGATCAATTACAGCATCAGGCGGTCACGCAGCTATGCAGGCAGTAGAAGCCGGAATCAACGCCTGCCTTTCCGGAGAAACTTCAGCACTTGTCACGGCTCCGATATCCAAAGAAGCGATCACCCTTGCCGGCTACAACGTCCCCGGACACACCGAATTTTTAGCTGACAAAACTTCCACGGACCAAGTGCTGATGATGCTCGTTAGTGGTGCGTTTAGAGTTGCTCTTGCCACTATCCATATTCCCGTCCGCGACATTGTGGATACCCTGACCGAGGATCTGCTCAAAACAAGACTATTACTTTTATATCGGGCTTTGGTTGATGACTTTGGTATTTCTGATCCGAGAATTGCCGTACTTGGTCTGAATCCGCATGGCGGTGATGGTGGCGTTATCGGCCGTGAAGAGATCGACCTGATACAGCCGGTTCTTAAAGAGTTAAATCAAGATGGCTTGAAATTTGAAGGCCCCTTTGCTGCTGATGGATTTTTCGGAAAATCTCTCCAAAAAGAATATCATGCAATTTTTGCAATGTATCACGATCAGGGACTAATTCCGTTTAAGGCACTCACATTCGGACGCGGTGTAAACATGACGGCCGGATTGCCCATTATCCGAACCTCACCGGATCACGGAACCGCATTTGATATTGCCGGTAAGAATGTTGCTGATGCAGGTTCATTTATGGCGGCCTATAAGTTGGCTGCTAAGCTTGCAAACCGTAAACACTCACAGACTCAATCAAATTGAATAACACTGTTTCAGATTCTAAACTCAGTCGATCCTACTCTGTGCTTGCGGAGATTTACGACGCCGTCATGGAAGATGTTGATTACGAAGCGTGGACAGATTATATAGACGAGATCATTATGATGCACCATCATGAGGCACGTGACATTCTGGAGCTTGCCTGTGGAACCGGAACGATGGCGCTATCGATGGAAGAAATTGGCTACTATAACATTACGGCGACCGATTTGTCTCCCGAGATGATCAAAAAAGCTAAACAGAAAGCCGAAGAGGCAGATTCCGACGTCGACTTTCAGACACTCGACTTTCTGAACATTGATCTTGACAAAAAGTTTGATGCTGTGTTCATGGTATTCGACAGCTTAAACTATCTTCACAGCAAAGACGACATTTTAACTCTCCACAAGCAGGTTTACAACGTTCTTAAGCCGAATGGCATTTTTATTTATGATTTTACTACACCCCGAAATTCTAAAAAAGCGATCCGGTATCTCAACGATGAACAGGATACGGTAAATGATCGCTACAGCTATCACAGGTCGAGCCGTTATGATGAAGAGAACCGAATTCATACCAATGTATTCGAGATTGAGAAACTGAGCAAGCAACAGGTTGCTTCACCATCTATTTTTCGCGAGGAGCATCATCAAAAAATTTACACCATGAATGATATTATGCCCATTGTTGAAGAATCGCCCTTTCGCCTGGTTAAGGCGTATGACGGTTTTGAACTGAAACCGGCCCATAAACGCAGCCTTAGAATTACTATGGTATTACGATGACAGGAAACAGCGTAATTGAACTGCACAGCGTTACCGTTGGATTTAACGGCACAACCGTTCTTGATAGCGTCAATTTTTCACTTGATGTGGGTGAATTCTGCTATGTAATCGGGAAAACCGGGGCTGGAAAAAGCTCATTTCTGAAACTTCTTTACAGAGATCTTCTGCCAAACAGAGGCGTTGTCCAGGTTGCAGACTATAATGTATCTACTATAGCTGATAAAAAAGTGCCGCATTTACGACGGCGATTGGGCATCGTGTTCCAGGATTTCCAGCTACTCCCAGACCGTGATGTATACGAGAATGTAGCATTCGCGCTGAGGGTAACGGGTCAAAAAAAACGATATATCAAAAAGAGGGTGCTTGAAGTGCTCGGTCTGGTAGGATTGAGCCACAAACGTAAGGCAATGCCTCACGATTTGTCGGGTGGAGAACAACAGCGGGTAGTTATTGCACGGGCACTTGCCAACGAGCCGCGAATACTGCTGGCCGATGAGCCCACCGGAAATCTTGACCCCGATGTAAGTGCTGAAATTATGGAGCTTCTCAAAACAATTAACAACCGGGGAATGTCGGTTCTGATGGTGACGCATGATTACGACGTAGTTCGACGGTTTCCATTCCGAACCGTGCAAATTAAAGATGG
Source organism: Rhodohalobacter sp. 8-1 (assembly GCF_038150125.1). Taxonomy (NCBI): domain Bacteria; kingdom Pseudomonadati; phylum Balneolota; class Balneolia; order Balneolales; family Balneolaceae; genus Rhodohalobacter; species Rhodohalobacter sp. 8-1. Next base: position 112,341 of record NZ_JBBVMF010000001.1, read on the forward strand.
GAAGCTTGAAGATATAAAAGTAATCTAGTGTCGTGTAAACGGTAAGTTATCGCATGCTAATCATCGGTATGAGTCATCCTTGACTACTTATTGATCAGTGATACCTCGATTTTTCGAAAAACTCACCCCGAAAGCTTTTGTACTATACCACATTTCATCTCAGACACGATACTAGTGTTAAGTCAATTCTCATTTCTCGAATAAAGACCTGACAGTATTCCCGGTACCAGTACTTTCTGATCACCCGGGGCTTTTCAGTCCCGACAGCGGTCGGGATGTCAGCTTCAAAAAAACAACGCTGTCGGATTCCGCGGGTGTACCGATGTGGTGTTCCCTTAAGCGGACAGAATGCTTACGACATTGCATTTACGACGCAAAAATAGGTGAGAAACCGATTGTAGATAACTTATCAGAAAGAGTTCCGATATCGCTTAAAAAGCAAGAGGCCCGGCTTTCAACCGGACCTCTCTAACTACGTTGGCTTTCGGGGTACAACTCTTATCGAGTTATAACAATAACTGTAACGAACAAAGCGGATGTTTGTTCCATGAAATTTCATTCTTTTTTTGAAAAATTCCCCTGAATATATCGCCTCTCTCAACTCCCTTCACCCACTGCCAGTAATTCGTTTGTTAAGTGAATTTTGACGATAATAATTATCGCAGTCTATCAATGAGAACCGACTATTTATTTGAATAAAACTTCCACTTCTCAAAAAAATGAGAAAAATTCTTTTAATGAAGTCCTAAAAGAGTTTGAGCCAATGAGTGATTTATAGATTCTTAAAAAACCCCTTACGCCATAGCTTTAAACTTGTTTATTCTTGAGATAAACATCATATTTAAAAGTAATAATTACCTACACACATAATAAAAAAACGCCTGAAATTATGCCGGCAGATCAGCGTCACCTGGATCAATCCAAACTACAGGAAACGGTTCTTTCCTGGCTTCAAAAAAGATTGGATAGTGAGAATTTTCAAACGCTGAAAAAGACGTATGATAGCTTAAAAGGAGATGCAGAGGATTGGGAAGTTTTTTCGTCCTTCAGCCGTGCATCACGATATACCGGTAAAGAGCCATTAAAACTTTCAGGGGAAGAAATCTCGAAAGCGGAGTCACTTCGATCTGGGTGGATGCCTTCCTATTGGACCACAGATCAACTTGCACGTACGCTTATCATACTTGGCCTTGCAGAGCGTGAGAAGAAAGAATTCCTGGATAAACTCGACAAACTGTTTACCTCCAGTGATCTCGGTGAAGGCGTAGCACTATACCAATCGCTGCCGGTTCTGCCCTACCCCGATGAGCTAACTGATCGGGCAGCCGAGGGTATTCGAACAAATATCACATCAATCTTTAACGCTGTTGCCCATCGAAATCCGTATCCTGCCGATTTTTTTGATGATAATGCCTGGAACCAGGTCATCCTTAAATCTTTATTTATGGGCAGCCCAATTTATTTGATTCAGGGAGTTGATGAACGAGCTAATGAACCGCTTGCCCGAATATTGGTTGAATATGCTCATGAGCGCTGGTCCGCCGGACGTGAGGTTTCACCCGAATTATGGCGGTCGGTGGGACCGTTCATAGACGAGACGTATATCCCCGATGTTGAAAAAGAGTTAACTCACGATAACCCGGTTCACCGCCATGCTACAGTGCTCGCCCTTATGGATTCTAACTTGAAAGCTGCCGATCGAATTTTGAAATCTCACGATTCACTCAGAAAAGAAGTTGAATCAAAAAATATTACCTGGGATGATATCGGTAAGGCTGTACATAACTCAGACTGATTGATTCAGTCGGCCGGTTGATTCCAAATGCTATAAAATGATCTTGTTTTAAATTTTAAAATATATTACAGATATGAGCTTTGATGACATGATATTTATTGATCCGCACGTTCACATGATTTCCCGAACCACAGATGACTACAAGGCGATGTTCAACGCCGGGGTTGTGGCCGTGATTGAACCTGCCTTTTGGATTGGCCAGCCACGTACAAATGCTGGTGCTATGCAGGATTATTTCAGTATGATTGTTGGTTGGGAGCGATTTCGTGCGAGTCAGTTTGGCGTGCAGCACTACTGTACGATTGGGCTAAACTCAAAGGAAGCTAACAATGAAGAGCTTGCTGAGAAAACAATGGATCTTCTTCCCCGATATGCCAGCAAAGAAGGCGTAGTAGCCATTGGTGAGATTGGCTTTGATGACATGACTGACCTCGAAGAGAAGTACTTCAATCTACAGATCGATTTGGCCAAAAAGCTTGATATGCTGGTTCTGGTACATACACCGCATAGAAACAAAAAAGAGGGAACTCTCAAAAGTATGGACATTTGCGAGGAGCATGGCCTGGATCCCTCCAAAGTAGTGATCGATCATAATAATGAAGAGACTGTCAAAGAGGTCCTCGACCGCGGCTACTGGACAGCGTTCACTATCTATCCCGGCACTAAAATGGGAAATGAGCGAATGGTTGATATCGTAAAAGAATACGGCACAAAGCGCATTTTTATAGATAGCGCCGCCGACTGGGGGCACAGTGATCCGCTTGGTGTTCCTAAAACAGCAAAACTGATGCTTCAGCGTGGTATTTCAGAAGAAGATGTTAAAAAAGTCTGTTATCAAAATGCGCTTGACGCCTATAAACAAAGTGGTCAGATCAGGGAAAAAGACTGGTTCAACCGTCCGAAAATTGATCAACGTGAAACGTTCAGTGGGAATACGGTACTTCGCGGCGGGCACAAACCCTTTGTTGAAGACAATGAACTCATAGATGATGATATCATTATTGAATAAGTTCTGAAATCCAACAACCTGAACGCCGTAGGTGACGCTACAGCAATACACCTACCGGATAAGTCAGTGTTGTGGCAAGCTAATTTTCAGAGCAGGATTAGACATAGCATGTCTTTTGGTGGCCCGATCCCGGAACCTAAAACTGCGACACTTACAGGCTTCTTTGGTGCTGGCAGGTCTATATCACACAACCTGACAGCACCCACCGGATCTGTCAGCGTTGTGACGACTAAATTTTCAGGGCAGATTGAGACATAGCATATCTCGTACATCCAGGATTACGATCAACTTTGAAGCACCTAATAAAATCTCACAGTCAGGCAAAGCGTTAAGCCATTAGACATGCCATATCTTTTGGTGGCCCGGAATCTAACTCCACAATAAAATCTTGAAATGTATTAACTACCAAAAGCCTTAAACCCAGACGCTTACAGAACACGGAAAAGCACCGTGATGCTGTCAGGTCCTAATGAATCTACACATTGAAATCTAATTTAACCGTTACTATCCGCGCATCTTTAGAATTGATGCGTCCTGCTAATATTATCACTGCCTTTGCCGACATCCTGGCAGGTGCGGCAGCGGCTGTAGCTATAATGGGCTCTTACAACGGAAACGGGTTCCCAGCTGATCCGGATCTCTTCTGGCTGCTGTTATCTACATTTGGCCTCTACGGCGGCGGCATTGTGTTCAATGACGTGTTTGATGCTGATCTCGATGCGAAAGAACGCCCGGAACGGGCAATCCCAAGCGGAAGAATATCTAAGTCTCATGCTACGCTCATCGGTATTTTATTATTCGTCATTGGGATTCTGTCGGCTTTCTGGGTGAATTACACTGCCGGACTAATCGCCACCGGTGTTGCAATTTCTGCGCTTATTTATGATGCAGCCGCCAAACACCACGCAGTGTTTGGTCCTCTCGTGATGGGAAGCTGTCGCGGCGGAAATCTGTTACTTGGTGCCTCACTCCTGCCGGCATCTCTCGCCGGCCTTTGGTTTTTGGCGGTCATCCCCATCATCTACATTGGAGCCATTACACTGATCAGCCGCGGTGAAGTTCACGGCGGCGGTAAAGCTACAGGATACATGGCAGCCGCTGCGGTTGTGTGTATTACAATGACACTCCTCCTTCTATTTCTGTTACCGGGATATGATCTTGTGACAGCTACACCGTTCGCACTGTTATTTGGAGCGATGGTGATTCCAGCGTTTACAGCCGCTGCTGGTGACCCGGCTCCCATTACCATCAAAAAAGCAGTGAAACGTGGTGTGCTCTCTCTCATCATTCTTAACAGTGCCCTTGCAGCCGGATTTCTCGGCATCATTGCCGGGCTGATTGTCCTCGCCCTTCTTCCCCTCTCCTACTGGTTTTCAAAACTTTTTGCTGTTACCTGAGTCCCCTCACCCTGAGACTCCCCGTCATCAGGTGAGTTGTTAAGGACCATAGTCAGCAAGACATGGCATGTTTAGAAACAGACTTGCACTCAAAAACACCTGCGAAACATGTCTTGTCTGCATCAATCAACACTCGTGCATTTAGGCAATTTATTACCCTGGCGATTCATCGGATGAAGTGAATTCATCCGATGATTATCCCCTCTTCTTTAATCACTTTTACTATATTGAAATAGAGTGTCGAATCATATAAAGCAAACTCAAAAACCACAATCAGACCATGAAGTCGATCAAATGGGGAATTATCAGTACAGCAAAAATTGGTGTTAAATATCTTATTCCGGCCATTCAGGCTAGTGATACCGGCACTGTTTATGCTATTGCCTCGAGGGATTTGGCAAAAGCGGAGAAAGCAGCTGAAGAGCTAAACATACCGGTTAGCCATGGAAGTTATGAAGAACTGCTTGCAGACGACAAGATTGACGCCATTTATAACCCATTACCTAATCATCTCCATGTACCCTGGACTATTAAAGCTTTGGAAGCAGGCAAACATGTTTTGTGTGAAAAACCGGTTGCATTGGATAGCAAGGAAGCCGAGTCGCTCCTTCAAAAAACCAAAGAGTTTCCTGATCTCAAAGTGATGGAAGCGTTTATGTACCGGTTTCATCCGCAATGGACAGTCGCTCGAAATATGGTAAAAAATCACGAGATCGGAGCTATTCAGTCGATTCAGTCCGTTTTCTCATATTATAATGACGACCCGGAAAACATCCGAAACCGACCCAACATGGGAGGCGGCGGCCTGATGGATATTGGTTGCTATTGCATTTCACTCTCGCGAATCATTTTCGGTAAAGAGCCTGATTCCGTCTATGGAGAGATTGATATCGATCCCAATTTTGGTGTAGATCGCAAGGCTTCAGGAATACTTACGTTTGGTGACAGAACAGCTACCTTTACATGTTCAACCCAGATGCAGAATTATCAGCGAGTGCTCATATTTGGCACAGACGGAATGATTGAGATAGTGATTCCTTTTAACACTCCGGCTGACAAGCCCGTCAATTTTTACCTGACCAAAAACGGCAACAGGGAAACTCATGAGATTCCGGCTGTTGATCAGTACAAGCTTCAGGCTGATGCATTTTGCAGATCAATCATAAATAATACAGCCGTTCCTACCCCGCTGGAGGATGCCGTTGCCAATATGAAGGTAATTGATGCTGTGTTTGAGAGTGGGAAGTCGGGTAAGGTAGTTGAGTTGTGATTTTTTACATCCAAACCGTTCAATAATATATTTAATACAATCTAAAATGGACAGAAGAGGATTTTGTGAAACCGTTCGTTTGCAAAATCCTCTATAATTTTGAAAATCAATGCTATATTATCACTTTATTCTTCAACGTTTCTCCCATATATCGGGATTACGTGATGTATGAAAGACTGAAATAATTAAAATTTTTGAGCCTTTTATTTGGTAATGGAAACCATATGGAAACTTTTCCATGTATCTAACACGCACATTACCGTATTTCACTTGTGAGTGCAATGGATGAATTTGGACTTCATCAATGGTCTCATCTGTCTCTCTTACAAAGTCTTTTGCTAAATTAACTCCCTTTTCTTTATACCAGAGGAAGGCTTTTCGTAAATCGTCCTCTGCAGCACTTGAAATGGAAACGCTGTATGTCATCAAAACTCAAAAATTTCTTTACGAGCTTTTTCCCATGAACGCGATTTCATCTGTCCCTCTTTAATCTTTTTGAGTCTCTCTTGAACTTCTTCTTTTTGCCATTGTGGTATCTCTTCAGATTCAGTAATTGTAACATAATTTAGCTCCTTTAAAATCTCCATAAAGGATTCGAAATTATCATCTTCAATTTGTAGAGTAAGTTTTTTCATAACACTATTGTTTTATTAACCATCGAATTTACAAAATTATCGGCAATGATAGTTTGTCACTATATTCTAAACTGAGATAAGTAAATATTAGAAACTACAAAAATCTTTCAATAACGATCTTTCGGAATTATCAAATAGCTAATTCATATGGATTTATAGTCAATGTAAAACCACCGAAAGATTGATTTAACGATTCTTATGATGTAAGGACGTAGCGATGTAACGTATTTGGGATGAGATTTCTTCTTCAACTGTTAACAACACCCACAAATACAAAGCCCCGGTCACCGTTCTGTAACCGGGGCATGCTACATCTAACACAAGCCACGAGGGCTTTTTTTTAGGAAAGTGTGAATTCCGGCAGTTTTTTGATTTCACCACCGTTCATGGCTGATTCATGTGCCAGCAATCCTACACATGTCCAGTTGGCTGACTGCACTGCATTTGGATATGGGTCACGATCTTCAACGATGCTCGTGACAAATTCATGAGCCAGATGCGGATGTGAACCACCATGTCCGCCACCTTGAATAAATGAAAGGTGAGCAGAATCTTCGGCATCGTATACACCGGCTTGGGTAAATCCTTGTATCTCTTCTGGCAGTCGGTGACCATAATCGGGCACTTCTACACGCTCAGGAATTTCAGGCTCAGGCTTTTTAGCCGTATGGATTACCGGATCTTCCCCCTCAATCAGAGGCCATTCAAATGATTTCTTCGTTCCGTAGGCATCAAAACTTTCGCGGTACTGGCGCGCCGTATCAAATAGTGACCGGTAAATATGGGCTGATACATTTGAATCCTTCAGCTTGATGTGGGCCGTTTCGACCGCAAAGGGACAGCCGGATTTTTCAGCCAGATCTTCGCTGATTTGACCCGATCCGAAACAGGATACATACTCGGCTGATTTGTTCATCAGGCCCAGAACGGGACTAACCACGTGTGTTGCATAGTGCATAGGCTTCATCCGCTCCCAATATTCCGGCCACCCTTCCATATCCTGTGGATGACTTGCCTGCAGGTACTGAATATCTCCAAGTTCACCGTTATCGTACATCTCTTTCACAAAAAGAAACTCCCGGCTGTATACCACCGTCTCAGCCATGGTATATTTCAGGCCGGTCTCTTTAACTAATTCTACAATTTCCTTGCAGTCTTCAATGGTTGTTGCCATGGGTACTGTACAGGCAACATGTTTCCCTGCCCGAAGTGCCATCAGTGTATGCTCGGCGTGCAGCTGGATAGGCGTATTGATGTGAACCGCATCAACTTTCGGGTCTTTCAACATTTCTTCGTACGAAGTATAACGTGTATCAATTTCAAATTGATCACCAATTTTGTTCAGTTCTTCCTCCGTACGCTGACAAATAGCATACATATTCGCATTCGGATGTCTCTGATAAATTGGAATAAATTCGGCTCCAAAGCCCAAACCTAAAAGTGCCACATTTACTTTATCATTCGCCATAATCGTTGTCGTTTGTAGTTAGTAGTTTAATTGTCTAAGAATGAATGTACTATGTCTGATCCATTTGTATCAGAATCGAGTCTTCAGGTATTTATACTTTTTTTTAATCATCCCACGCGTTGGTATAGGATCTCCCAGATTCAAAAATATTCTACAAGAAATAATCGGGAGATGCCGATTCTGAGTGCGGCATGACCCCAAAAATATTTTATACAGGCTAATACTTGCTGAGTAGTCTCAAAGCTGAAATTTAAACAGCCTTAACCCAGCAGCTTCTTTATGAAAGCCAACCCGTCTTTCGCGAGCTGATCCGGACTTTCAGCCAGTGGACGCCAGATAGCCGCTGCTTTTGCAAGAAGTTCATTATCGGGTGTAAAGGTTTCAATAATTATATGACGGTCATAGCCAATTTCATCAAGAGCTTTGGCAATTCCATCCCAGTCGAACTGACCTGTTCCGGGTGTTCCGCGATCATTTTCAGCTACCTGGAAATGATACAGATCTTTGCCGGCAGTGCGGATGGAATCACCCAGATCCTTCTCTTCAATTCCAGCATGAAAAAGGTCAATCATCACTTTACAGTTGGGATGATCAACCCTTCTGATAATATCTGTAACCTGGCTTGTGAGATTCAAAAAACTTGTTTCAAATCTGTTGAGTGCTTCAAGGCAGATCGTTACATTTTTTTCTGCTGCGTATTCTGCTAGTTCGTTCAGCTGGGTTACAAGAAGCTCTTCTTCTTTGCTGCGCTGTTCCTCATCTGATTTCCATAGTCTGCCTACCTCCGAAGCCAGTGGTCCTACAAAAAGCTCAGATCCCAATTTCTCAGCCGCATCAAGAGAATCCTTCATATAGGTCATCCCTTCTTGTCTTACGTTTTCATCAGGGTGAATGAGATCACGCCCTCCCCCCATCGCCGCACAGGTCGTTAGCGCTAATCCATTGTCTTCAACGACCTTTCGTGCGGCATCACAATCGAGTGCATTTGGATCCTCAAGAGGAATTTCTACCGTATCAAAGCCGAGCCCGGCAATTTTAGGAGCGTATTCAGCAATGATATCATTTGTTACCGGTGACGTCCATAACCACAGACTAACGCCAAATTTCATAAAGTTTAGTTTTGTTTAAGAAGTTTCAATTATTCTTCCGCGATCAGGTCGCCCTGCATCATTGTAAAGTGACCAGGATAGGAACAGATATAAGGATATGTTCCGGGGTCGGGCACGGTAAGCGTCACATGAACAGTTGTTCCGGGTTTTGCAAGATCTGTATAAGCAAATATTCGCTCTTGCATATCATCACTCATTGGAACATAGCCCGTATCACGCGCGCGAATGCCCGCTACTCCTACAGGCTGAATATCGTCTCTGCTATTAACAAATACGATATTATGAGGCATATCGCTGGTATTTTCGTACCTGATGGTAATCGTTGAACCGGCTTTTGCCCGTATTTCTGTTACATCATAACTAAGATCAGTTCCAAACGATTTTACCACCGCTGTATCACCATCAGCAACAAAAACTGATTCCTGGTTGTCAATCAATTTTTCCGACCCGCTATCATTTACATCAGTTGCCGGCAACGGATGTTCATACATGTCAGCCTTGAATTCTAAAATATTGGTTTTGCTCTCATCGATGTTTAAAAGTCCGACTATTGAAAAGGCTATCAACAGTAGTGAACTACTTTGTGTCAAGTACCTAATAATAAGTGTGTTATTTTTCATTATTTCTTAATTGGTAAATCTTTTTATGAATATAGGTGAGACTAAAAAACGATAACCTTCCTGTGAAATTGCACAGGAAGGTGTCGCCTTAAGTAATTACCTTATATACACTTATTAGCATCATTTGTTTCCTTTTAGACCGATTCTACCGACTTCCAAACACTTCAGGTGCCCCCATCTTTTCAGAAAGTAAATCGAGAGCTTCATCATAATCTTCAGAAAGCTTTCCTCGCAGCTGACTCAACTGAGACGAAATGTTGCTGCTGAATGACGGTGAATGATCATCAGGCCATTGCTCGGCAACTCCTGTTAAAAACCCAACGCCAATGACAGGGTCAGCTTCTTCAAGTGCCATGAGAAAATCAGGCAGGTGCTCTTCCGGTGAGTCACCAAGTGCATAGTGACCAGCCACTGCCTGAATTGACGAGCTCACGTTTGCTTTATGGGTGCTGTCGGCTCTGGGGCTAATTTGCTGAGTCATGACATGCGAGAAGAAACTCACGTCATTTTTAGCTGCGGCAGCAACTGCTGCATCCCGCATCCACTGGTCATTAGCAGTGCTTTCAAGTGAGATCATCTCTGCAACAGACTGTCCTACTTGTTCCGATGCCGGCATTTCAGCTACTGCAAGGAGTGCGGCCAGACGAACATGTGCATCTGCGGAAATGGTTACCTGCGTTGGCATAGAATAATCCATGTTGCCCGGAACCATTGGGTTAGGCAGATAATCTGCTTTCATGATGTGCTCAAGTGATGTTTCATCACGTGGCAGTGTCATGAGCGCGGCACGCTTAACAGCAGACGCCGGATGATATAATGCAGCTTGTGCCGCTGCCAAAGCTTCAGTATTGCTTCCGTCGAGTGCTCCTATTCCGTGAAGAGTCCACAACGCGTGAAGTGCACCGGGATTGAGACCTAATTCATCTACAGTTTCGTTCTCAACAAGTTCAATCAAAGCAGGAACCACATCCTGTTCGCCACGTTCTACAAGCAGACGCTGAGATGTGAGTCTCCAAAACATATTATCGTGGGTAAGTGCTTCTACCATCTCATCAGGAGTTGCACCATCAAGATTCATATCCTGGGAGTGATCAGCATCTTTATGAACAATTCGGTAAATACGGGCATGATCTCTATCCCGCAGATCGTTCAGATATGCATTTCCTTCGCCCGTTTCGTAGCCTTCAGGCGTAGGATTATGCTGAATAACAAGGTTATACCAGTCCAAAACCCAAAGTGCACCGTCCGGCCCTACTTTAGACTGAATGGGTGAAAACCATTCATCCTGGCTTGCCATCATATTCCGATTATTAAAAGCAGAGTATGAACTTCCGTCTTTCTCAATAATGAATTCTCCTAAAAGGTGCCCAGTGGGAGCGGCTACAAATGCACGCTTGTTCCAGTATGTTTCAGGAAAATCCCGTGCCGTGTACATATGGAATCCGGAGCCGGCTGTGTATCGTCCGTGCTGATCAACCTGTCGTACCTCATCAAGCAGTGGATATATTAAGTTAGAATTGGCGATCATACGAATGCGTGGATTTCGTCCCAAACCCCGAACGCTGTTATAAAATCTATTGGGAACAACACTATGAAGAGGAACATCACGGTTGGCGGTTGAGCCAAAAACCTGGCCTTCTTCATTAAAACCAAGGCCCCATGTATTATTTGTGGTGTTCGACACATATTCGAGGCTTGATCCATCAGGCTGAAAACGATAAAATCCGCTGCTAAATCGGATTTGCTCACCATTTACGGTGCCGTCAAATGCGGAATAACCCACGGTTCCCCAAATCTGGTTATCGAACCCATAACGAAGGTTACTCGGCCCGGCATGCGTATCAAATGTTCCCCAGCCGGTGAAAAGTACTTCTTGCTTATCAGCAACATCATCGCCATCGGTATCACTGATGTAAATGAAATCAGGTGCTTGTGAAATAATCACGCCATCTTTGTGAAGTACCAGACTTGTAGGAATGTTGAGGCTATCGGCAAAGATAGTCGTCTTATCGGCTTTTCCATCTCCGTCAGTGTCCTCAAGAATTTTAATACGGTCGTTACCCCTACGACCTTCTACAAATTTATTAGGGTAATCGACAGTTTCGGTAACCCAAAGTCGTCCTTTTTCATCCCAGTCGAGATCAATTGGATTTATCACCATATCCTCTGAAGCAAACAGCTGGACCTCAAATTCAGGTGTTACAAGTACATGATCCCGTGACTCTTCAGGAGTAAGTGGATTCTGAATTTTTGTAATGGGCTCGCCCACAGTTCCCCAAGGCTCACCTGCAGGATAGTATGGTAATTTTCCTTCTCCGAATGTGAAAGTAGGAGGTGTGAAATCAGCGTCGAGGGCCCAGTCGCCAGACGTCCATCGTGTGGCGCGTTCTATTAATTTCTTAAAACCTTCTTTTTGCCATGTGCGCTCATCGTGTCCCCATGCGGTGTAAAATACGCGGCCATCGCCCTGATTGCGAACCCATGTCCATGGTTCTTCATGATCGCCTTCAACCCTAACAGATAGCACTTCTTTATCGGGATTGTGCTTCATGTGTACATACGTTTCATCCCAGCTTTCAAATTCAGGAACTCCCTGCAGCACAGGGTGATTGGGGTTTTGATGCTCTACTGAAAATGTGCCACTTCCGTGTGCTTTAAAAGCTCCGCCAATAAGATTGACAAACGCATCGGAGTCATTAAAAGAAGCGGATGCTGAGTGAATAGCGATAATTCCGCCCCCATTATTTACATACGTTAATAAGTCCGTTTCTTGCTGCTTGGGGAGTCCGGTTCTGTTGCCATAAATCATCAACGCATCATATTTATTGAGATTCTCCAGGTTCAGATCACTTTGATGCTCTGTATGATGCAGATAAATACCTCTTTCAGCCAGGTATGGCGTTAAATCATTCACTCTGATATCCGGCCTGTGATGCCCGGTATCACCGAGAAATAAAATATCAAGCTGGCTTCGGTCGTCCGTTGCTGATTCCATCTGTGAAGAGGCATCGGTGCTCTGTGGGGCTTGCTGAGGCTCGCTCGTCGATTGCTGTGTTGCACAAGACACCACAAACAGCAGCATAAAAAGCAGCGCACCGCTTGTTTGAAAAAGAGTAGATCTGATCATTTGTATCATGGATAAATTGGGATGTTAAATGAGTAAGTCCTGAACGCTTCTGTTTTCTGTGATTCAGGGTTAAAACAAAGTATGACCAGGCATTACTTTATACCCGGTTTGTATACTTTCTGTATATAAACATTACACACGCAATTTGACTAATATTTTAATTTTGAATGCATGACGATTCTTAAAGTAAACAGCCCTGAAAGCTCTGATAACCTGTTCGAAGCGCTTGCATCAAAAAACAAAAAAAGTCAGCTTTACACCTTAAAAAATCCGATAATTGATGTATCATAATAAAGTGTATATGTAACACTTAGTAAATAGTTAAATAGCTGAACAGATGCAACAACTGCTATATTAAAAATCGTAACTAATTTGTTATCCACACTTCTGTTTTCTACTGCTTTAGCCTCATCTTATATTGACCTATTAATATCTAAAATCTTATATAGTTAGAATCGTATGTCTACATCTATCGGCGCAATTTTCGACATGGACGGTGTGATTGTCCATAGCAACCCGGCTCATGAAGAAACCATAATAGAGTTTTGCGAGAAATACGACCGTGATGTCTCCGATGAATTCCTTCGTAATAATATTTTTGGACGCACCAATAAAGAATGGATTCCTGAACTTTTTGGCGATATTACAGGCGATACACTAGCATCCTACGCTGATGAAAAAGAAGCGATGTTCAGAGAGCGGTTTGATCCCTCCTCGGCAATGATAGACGGCATTGTCTCATTTCTGGATCAGTTGAAAGAGAAATCGATTCCATGCGTATTGGCCACATCAGCCCCCGGGGCCAATGCTGATTATATCCTTGACGCGTTAAATATTAGATCACATTTTAAAACCATTCTGGATTCATCTCACGTAAATCTGGGTAAGCCGGAACCTGAAGTTTATCTGAAAGCTGCGAAATCACTGAACCTCCCTCCATCGCAGTGCATCGTGTTTGAAGATTCCCTTGCCGGTGTTGAAGCGGGCAGGCGGGCCGGTGCACATGTGGTGGGCATTACCTCTACTCATACATCCGAAGAGCTTGGTGATTGCGTGGCAACCTATGAAAACTTCAGCGAGATTGATTTGGATGAGCTGCTGGAGTTGATAGATTAGACGTATTTCTCTGCATCAGAAAAAGCAAGCTTACAGCCACCCCTTGCCCCTACTTACCGAAGGAGGGGAATATTATATTCTCAATTTAACATTGAGCATAATGATGTGCTATCAGAACTTTAATCTGAAACGAGAGCGGAAGAACCCGCCTCGACGGCCGGATTGACTTTTCAGCTTTTGGTCATCGAAAAACCATTATCTCCTATCTTTTATCTGATATCTTAAAAGTTATCACAAATCCACCGTTGGGCTTCATCATCACGGTGTGGTAGTCGCCGGGTGAATGAGTGAAAGTATCATGGCTAAATGTCATCGGCTCTTTTCCGTCAGTTATGATTGTGCCTTCTGCTGAGCCACTCAGGAAAGGCAGTTCAAATTCTACAGTTTTACTTTCTTCTTCCCCATTGATTCCGGCCAAAAACCAGATGGTACCCGACCGACGGGCAATGATCACAAATTCACCGGGATACCCGTCAACAAATTGTGTTTCATCCAAGGCTGCCGGAATTTGTTTGATGGTTTCCTTGATGTATTGCGGAACCCTCTCCATACCTTCCGCCGTTTCGGCAAAATGCTGAACACCCGAGAGAAAAATAATGGGATGCGCCAGTTCCTGCACTGATGTCGTGACCCTGTCGATACCGGGTATCTCATCGAGGCTCATGGGCGTGTAGTCCATCGGGTCGAATACGTTTCTTGTGAACGGCAAAACTGTAGCGTGCGACGGTGCTTCATTCTGATTGGCCTGCTCGAAGGTTTTGAATTCGAACCCGCGAACAGACTCCATCGTCATCAGGTTAGGATAAGTTCGGTGCCAGCCCCGAGGCAGCGTTGACCCGTGGGTATTTACCATCAACTGGTAGTTGTGAGCATCCTCTAAAATGTCGATATAATATTGCAGTGCCGACTGCCCATCCCCCGGAAAGAAATCGACCTTGATGCCGCGAATACCAATTTTCTGTAGCCGGCTTAATTCCTCGCGGCGGTCTGCTTCCGTCAGCAGCGCACTTTTTGGCGTGTAGGGTGAGCTATTCCAGTCACCAGATGAATTGTACCATATCCAGATGCCAACTCCCTTGTCATCCGCGTAATTCACAAGCTCCTGAATACGATCGTAGCCGATTGTCTCATACCAGTTCACATCAATCAGCGTATACTCCCATTCCATGTCGGCTGCGTAATCAATAAACTCAACTTGGCGGTCGTAATTGACAGAGGCATCTTTCAGCTTTACCCAGCTCCATGAGGCCCTGCCTGCATCGATATATGACGTTTCCTTATATTCTGTTGGTTTTGCAAGATCGGTTCCGAGTGTTGATTCAACAATTGCCTCCAAATCTCCGATCGCTATCACACGCCAGGGAGATTGCCACGGTGTTTCAAATAAGGGTCCGCGAATTCTGCCGGTCACCACTTCTTCATCTGCCGGATAGCCAACCTGGTAGACTCCATCCTCAGAAACCGTGCGCAACCGGGTTCCGGGGTAACTACCGTCCATACCCGATTCAATAATTAGCAACCAGTCGTTATCAGCGATTTGAAATAGGGCCGGATACGACCAGCCCACACCCAGCGTGGAGGGCCTTCCTACATCAATCCCGATTTCATAATATTCTTCGTAGGATGGATTGGTTTCCGACCATCCTGTATTCATAACCGTCATAGGCGTCAGCCACGCTTAGCAGTACATCAACCAAGCTCCTCTCTAAGAAATAAAGCAGACTCTTGCAGGAATCCTCCAAAAGCAGTCGGATACTCTGCCAGGTCTTTAAATTCGAGTCTAAAAGTCTACCCTCCATGTCAGCGTTTTTTTCGTGAGAGGGAATCGCTAAATGACGGAGAGACGGAGAGACGGAGAGACGGAGAGACGGAGAGACGGAGAGACGGAGAGACGGAGAGACGGAGAGACGGAGAGACGGAGAGACGGAGAGAAATTTGTCAACAGACTAATCAAAAAGCAAAAAAAACTGAATAAATTCTCTATATTTATTAGAGTTTTTCACTCTCTCACTCTCTCCCACCTATCTCCTTCTCAAAAAGACCATTTCTCCGGATGGCTTGCCATGTTAACCAGTTTTCCAATGATATGATCGTACTCCCGATCTAATTTTTTATGTGTTTTCAGTTCGATGTATCCGCATTTAAGTGAGAAATCCAGCCATGTTTGTGTTTCTGCGGCTTCTGCTTCAGCATCGGATAGGTTCGAAACAAACGCTTTACCCGAATTATTCACAAATAGTTATAACTTTAAAAATTGGGTTTTAGGTAACATTTTTTCACACAAATAAAGTGATAGCCCAAAATAGTATGCCATTTAAGTCAGCGTAATTTTTTTGTAAGCTTCGTTGCAGTGAAAAAAGCTTACTCAAGGTACCAATGGTACCCTTCCGTCGCTTTTTCCACTACGCCTTGCTCACAATAAAATTTCTTGGTGAATAATCCGGGTTCCGGATATTTCCTTTTTCTGAATGCTTCTGAGATATTCACGGCTACCGATCGCGATGATCTGCGTACTTGGTCTGTCAGCGAGTACTGCTCCTCCCGCGGAAACGACTTAGACAGTTCAAATAAATTCATGGATGCATTAAATGACATTTGATATACATCAAGCTCTCTGTGTGACCGTATCCTCATTCCATTACCCAAAACTTTTTCTTTCAGATTTAAAATATCTACGTTTCTGCAAAAACCGTAGATTTGAGATGGAGAGAGTGGGTGAGGGAGAAAGTGGAAGACTGAGTGAGGGAGTGATGGGGAGAAGTTTGTCAAACTAATTCACTCCTTCTCCCACTCTCTCCTTCACTCCCTCACTCCCTCAATCATTTCAATAGCAGCATCTTCCTCGTCTGCACCACCCCATTTGCTTTCAGCCGGTAAAGATACAAACCACTTGACAACGCTGAGGCGTCAAACTGGTAGATGTAGCTTCCGGCGGGACGGGTATCATACGTCACTGACGCTACTTTTCGTCCAATGGCGTCGAAGACCTCAATTTGGGCAGCTCCCGGTTCAGATAGTGTAAACGGAATTGTGGTCACCGGGTTGAATGGATTCGGATAGTTCGACAAGAGTTCGGTTCGAACGGGATGTTCATTGACCGCAGGTTCAACCGATACAGCCGTTTCCGAAGTGAGTTCCACATCATTGAGATCCGATGTTTGTCCATTAGCCGTTACAGATCCGCGGAGCAGGCGTACAGTACCGGAATGTTGCCAGGCCTGCTCTGCGTGAACTCTCAGCCGGACCAGGTTTAAGGACGTTTTCGGCTCTACCGCTCCTTTGTGGACAACTGCGGCGGCGAAGATGCCTTCTTTATGTTTCTTAAACTGCAGGAGCCTGTTTTCTTGTTCCCACTCCTCTCCCCAGTCAAACGGGGTCACTTCCGTGATGCTCCAGTACTCATCATCCAACCCCTGGATGTCAGCCCTGAACGCTATCCCGGAAATATCAACCGGTTCATTTGCAGTGACGTAAATATCTGTCGCCTGACCGGCTTTGAGAGGTTTAATCTCCAGATTTGCAAGAGGTGCCAGTTGATTTTCAGCCATCTTAAGGGCCGGGACGGAATCATCAAAGTGAAGGCCAATAGGTTGCAGATCGTTTTGATCGACCCGTCCGTCACCATTGGCATCAACTGGAGTTACAATCGCGGGAATCCACTCTTCCACTTCTCGTGCCTCAAACTGTATAGATGGGTAGATCGCCGGCGGCCCTTCAGACAGCCAGTATGTTGCAAGCTCAAGTACATCTTGCTCATTAACAGTATCGTCGTTATTCGCATCTCCGGGCCATACATCTACCCGTGTGGGCGTAATGGCCTGACCGGTAATGAGAATATCATCAATTCTACTGGTTCCGCCGCTACTGATGTCGTTATCCGTTTTTCCATCAACCCGAACATCAGAGGTTTGAAGCCATCGGATATACACGGCTGGTTCATCCTCGAGTGAAGCCGGCAGTGGCAGCTGATTGATGCTTTCCTGCCCGATGCTGTCAACAATGATCGTACCTCCGGCCAGGTTAGTCCAGCTGGTTCCATCCGTACTGTGCTGAACCTGGAAGTCCCTCGGTCCCGTACTGCTTCCTCCGCTCTGGTCTGATGACAGCTTCAGATCTTCGAGGCCTTCTGTATTTATCATAACCTGCCAGTAGTTTGCTCCTTCAGTGAATTGATCCCAGCCGTTTGAGTTGGCGGCACTGCTTGTAAACCCGTTTATACTGGCTCCATTTAGCTCAAGTTGATTGGTTTGATTCGGGTAGGTAGCGCGGTCGGGGATGTACAAATCATTGTTGAACGTCCATTCAGCTACCGTATACTGGTACTGACCCTGCTGCTGGATATCAAGCGTGGCAGACGGGTTTGTAGATGCATCCCAAAAGCCGCCAATACCGCCGAAAGAATACTCGTTTGAGTTTACGATTTCACTCCTGAGCGCGATGTAGTAGGTCCCAACCGGACGCTGAAAAGCAATTTCTCCGCTATAGGTGAAATAGTCTGTATCAGACTGCTCGACGAACGTCATAAGCTCCCATTTTTCCGGGCCCCATGTTGAGGGATCCGAATTGTCTTCATTTACGCCAACCCAGACATTCAGTGTATCGGTGTTCTCATCATCAAAAGTGATGCCTGTGGCGAAAATCTCGCCGGTTGCCTCAAAGGATTCACCTTCTGTTACGGTGATAGCTCCCGGCGTTCTTATGTTCAGATCAACAACCGTTTTCTTAACTGTGTATTCCGCATCCGCAGGAGTGGTGAAATCGATACCCATTCCCTGGGAATCGGCAAAGTTGATGTTCGAATAGGAGATCTCCCCCTCCCCGGCTACCGGATATTGATTCACGGTGAATGTAACCTGCAAGAGGTCGTCTGCTGTTAGTGCCGCTAATGGGTCAGTACGCGTGACCGAAATTCCATAAACGCCCGGCGAGATGGAATTAAAGATAATTTCTCCATCTGGCAACATGGCGCCGGCAGGTGACGCAGTCAGGAATTCCAGCTGATCAGGATCGTACTCGATTTCTGCAGAAAAGAAGTATATATCAGACGGCGTATCCGTCGAAAATGTAAGCGTTACATCTTCTCCTGAAATCAGTTCAGCTGCCGACAGGTCAGCCTGTATACCGACTGTTTGTGACCTGGCCTGTGTACTTGCCATGATTAAAATTAAAATAAGTATGAGATGGAATTGTAGTATCGGTGGTTTTATAGTTTTCATAGGTCTCTTGTTATGTTTTGAATGTATGGTGAAGTGAAGCTTTACTCCTGATACCCTGTTCTGTTTATTCAGGGTGATTACCTGTATGAGCAATTTGAGGCGTTTGCCTTACAGACTTTTTTTATTTTTTTTTTGGGGAATGCGAAGCAAGGAATCGTGAGAAGGATGATAATGAGTGAGGGCTTGCCTGCCGAAGCCTTGGCGCAGGTTGGAGTGAGGAAGAGAGACAAGATTTCGATTTCTGAACAAAGCTTCACGGAACACACCCCTGAGTTTCTGACCCTACCCCGGCCCCTCCCTGCCTCGCCCTGACGGGACTCGGCATGGAGGGGAGCTTCGAAATAAACCTACTGGTCTTGAACGTTTAACTGTATCGAAATTTGTTATCGAATTTTTTTCACCCCTCCAGATGGGATTTATAGAGATTTCTGCCGATTCTGGGTATCAAACTCTATAAGTTTTAAAGCAACGAAATCCCCTCTCTGAGAGGGGAAAAGGATCTGAAAAATGCGAAGCAGATTTTCAGACCGAGGGGTGTGTCGATGGGAATAGAGCTAAGGAAGCAATTTCGAATTCCGGTCAAGGACACGGAACACACCCTTTTTTTCTGGAGGGAGAGATGAGGTGATGGAGTGAGTTGGTGATGGTTTTTGGACCAATCTTGAGACTGTTCAGAAAATTTTATATCGGAGTTTGGAGCCATGACTTTGGCAGACAGTCTATCACTCAATCCCTCCTTCTCTCAGCCTCTCATTCTCTCAATCACGGTTCTATTTCTGATTTATGCCTGAAAATAATACATTCAGACTTTGGCAGGAATCCTTCGAATGCTGTCGGATACTCTGTCAGGTCTGAAATGCGGGAAGATCACCGACGAATCTGGAAAATGGTATTCGTCACAATAGCCGCCATGGAGATAATGGTAGAATAGATGGCAATTCGTTCTTGGGGACTCATTTCTGCTGCTTCCTCTTTTGTTGGAATAACAATTGTGGCCCCGGGTTCTATTGGAGGGTTGTTTCTAAAGAATAGAAAGCGTTTCGACCGATCCACTTCCCCATTGGCATACACCACGTACGCCCTCTTTTTTAATGCTTGATCGGTGTAGCCGCCGGCTTTATCCACGGCGTCACGAAGAGATAACCCGTCTTCATACCGAACCTGAACCGGAAACAGAACTTCGCCTTCTACTCTGACTGTCTGAAGCTCAGCGGGAATCTCCAGGACATCACCCGGCTCAAGTTTGAGGTCATCAGCACTGCCGGGGTTTCTCATGATGTCAACCAGACGAATTCCTACCTTCGAGCTACCCCGCCTATTTAATTGAATTTCTTCATCCAGAGACTCTAATTCTCGGAGTGTCTGTTCGTCTCCATTTGGATCTCTCGATAAAGAAGCTCCTTCCGGATACGCAAACTCCGACATACCACCGGCCCACTCTATCAAGTCGCTGATTCGGGCATCACGGCTGTCGAGCACATAGCTGCCGGGAAAATTAACTTCTCCCTGGATCTGCACGGATTGTTGAGCCCTGTAATTTGGCATGGTTCTAACCAATATCTGGTCAAACGGCTGTAGCTTAAAGTCTTCGTCTCCGGTATCAAATTCCAGGTTCTCATCAATGTCGAAACTAAACCTTTCGGCAAGCTGATTTCCTTTTGTGAACCGGTCTTCACCCGTCAGGCGGCGGCTGAGTTCAATTCTATATGGGGCCGCTGATTCCCGGAATCCATCAGCAAGATAAATGGCGTCACTAATCGTTAGATTCTCAACATAGGCAAACTCTCCGCCCTCATTGACCGCCCCGCTCACCTGGATGGTATACTCTTCACGCAGATCAAAGAGTGATGATATTTGAACGATATCATCTCGCCTGAGGGTAATATCATCCGATACACCGTTCATCACATCAGCTACAGAAAATGCAAGCGTTCGGACTGTGAGATCGTCCTGGGTTCTGAAAATCACGCCGCGCTGCATGTACGCATCTTCCCGTAACCCGGAGGCTTTCTCAATCAAATCAGTTAGCATCATGTCTTCATCCAGCTCATATTCTCCTTCGCGAAAAACAGCGCCTCGGATCGACACACGGTTTTCATACCGGTCCAGCAGCTCACCCACCCGAATTTCATCACCGCTGCGCAAAACAAGGTCAGCACCCTCGGGCCATCTGACATCCGATATGCTTCGCTGAATGTCTGTGTTTCGCCGGAGAACCAATCGCCGTGTAAATGCACGATCTGTAAAACCACTGGCATATTCAATGAGGTCGGCGAGTGTTTCGTCTTCCGTCATTTCAAAAACAGCAGGTTGCTTTACCTCTCCCCTCAGCTCTACTCTGCTGATGTACGGATCAATTTTGATGATATCCTGGTCTCGTAGTCGGATATTATCGCACTGATCTCCATATACCAAGAAGTCATAAATATCGAGCGTGGCGGCAATCTCATTGCCTCGAATAATCTGAATGTCCCGGAATGTACCTGAATTCGTTGGTCCACCGGATGCATACAGCGCATTGAACACTGTTGCAAGGGATGAGATCGTGTAGGTTCCGGGTTGATTCACTTCACCGAGAATGGTCACCTTAATACTTCGCACATTTCCCAGGGACACATCCGCATAGGTGGTGGCATTTTGCGGATTATTTGGCCGGAGACCGGAATAAATATCCTGCAGGCGGCTTAAAATTCTGTCGCGTGCATCCTGGATACTGAGACCGGACAGCTGAATAGGGCCAAGACTGGGAATTCGAACGACTCCTTCCGGCGTGATGGTCAGATCATAATTAGCCTCTGCCGCTCCCCAGATATTAATCACGATTTCATCACCCACACCAAGTGTATAATCGATGGGCGTTGGAATATTGAATGAAGGTTCAAACGTGATGGACCGGTCCCTGAACAGGTTTGAACCAAATACACGAAGCTGGCGGTCCGGCTGTTCAACTGCCGATGTCCGGACCATATCGTCCCCTCCCTCAGTCATCGTTTCTACCTGGCGAAGGCTGCCCGTTTGCGTTTCTGACACATCGGAATCCGTTTGAGATCTTACCTGGTTTAGGCGGGATTGCAGTTTTGATACCTCGGCTGCCGGCATGCCGCGGCTCTGTGCAAGAGCACTAATTTCCTGAACGCCGAGGTTTTCTTCCTGCGCCCGCTCCCAGACCTGCCGAATTTGTGCATCCGAGAGATCGTCGACATTGACCGATGCAAAATCGATTCCGCCGAGATTTTGAGCATTGAGCTGAATTGTAAATAACAGGCAAAATAGGGCAGCAAATACTCCTGATAGCCGAATAAATTTCATGTAACAATTGTTTGATGGAAAATTTTGTAGTCCCAAAGATAGAAAATTAAAAAGATTTAACGAATGTGTTTTGTACTGAATAATCATTCTTTGAAAAACTACTAAAAGTTTGTCAAATATCGTGCCAATCAGTGAAAGGTTGAGGCTTCGGTGGTTGTTACAGAGAGCCTTAGCCTTTAGTCGCCCTGTCTTTGTCGCGGAATTGACTGCCTTTTCGAAGCAGGTTGAGGCTGAGGGATGTTGTTACAGAGAACCTAAACCTTTAGTAGCTCTGTCGTTGTCGCGGAATTGGCTGCCTTTTCGAAGCAGGCTGAGGCTGATGGATGTTGTTACAGAGAACCTCAGCCTTTAGTAGTTTTGTATGTGTCGCCACATATCGTGACTTCACGAAAAAGGTTAAGGCTGGGGATTTCGAAACGGAGAACCTCAACCTTAAGTAACTTCGATCAGGCCGCCGAATAACGTGACTTTTCAAAGAAGGTTGAGGCTTAGTGAAGTCGAAACGAAGACCCTCAACCTTTAGTAGTTTTGTATGTGTCGCCAAATATCGTGACTTCACGGAGAAGGTTAAGGTTGGGGATTTCGAAACTGAGAACCTCAACCTTGAGTAACTTCGATCTGGCCGCCGAATAACGTGACTTTTTTAAGAAGGTTGAGGTTGAGGGATGTTGATACAGAGAACCTCAGCCTTTAGTAATTACGGCTAGGTCGCCGCATTTCGTTACTAAAAGGTGAAGGTTGAGGTTGAGAAGTGCTGACACGAAGAACCTCAACCTTAAGTAACTTCAGTCAGATCGCCGCATTTCGCGACTTCAAGGAGAAGGTTAAGGCTAAGTGAAGTTGATACAGAGAACCTCAGCCCCAACTCAACACTCCCACTTATACGTTCGATGCGTCTTATGATGATAGCAGCCCAGTGCTTCGAGGCTGCGCTGCATGAGCCAGTTTTTTTCGCTGACCCATGCGCCTTCAAGGTATTCGAGAGATGGGCAGGCGGCTTTGGTCATTTGGATACCACGAATGAAGACGAGCGCTTCGAGGCCTTTTTTGCGATACTCCGGCAGCGTTCCAAATACGAGGGTCCGGAGGCGGCATGCCCTTCGTTTAAGCAGAAAAAGTCGCGGAATCTGCCACCAGTGCATTCGTCCGCCGGTTTTTTTTGATACCTGGTTCAGATCGGGAATAGAAACCACAAACGAGGCCGGAACGCCATCAATCGATGCAATAAGAACACTGTCGTTTATGACGATGCGCTTCATTTGATTCACCATCTCCATCACCGTCTCGCGGGTCAGCTCCGTGAACTCGTGTTCCCGATCTACAATATCCTGGTCGGCCCAGGCGCGGTTGTAGATATTTCGGATCGCTTCGGCATCTTTTTCCGGGTTTTTAAAATTGACGGGACGAATCTCCACATTCAGCCGATCTTCTATCCTGTCGGTAATCTTCACGAGCCGTTCAGGCAGCGGCTGATCAAAATCTCGCCGGTAGCTCCAGTGATCATCCAGTTTCTCCGCGCCTGACGCTTCTACCAACTCTTTGTAATAGGCGTGATGATAGTGCATGCCGTAGATGGGCTCCTCATCAAAATTCTCAACGAGTAGTCCCCAGAAGTTGTCATTTTCACCAAAATTGATGGGACCCCGAAATGCATTGTACCCTCTTTGTTGATGCCAGCCGGATGCAAATTCAATGACGCCATTCATCACCTGCTGATCATTCACAAGTTCCAAAAATCCAATCCCACCCATTGTCGGATCCAGAACCGCATCGCGTTTAGGCTGGTTCATCAGCGCAAATCGGGCAACCGGTTGATTAGCCTCATCAAACATGAGAAACCGTTCGCACTCCCCTGTCTTAAAAAAAGAATTTTTATCGGGATCAAAAATTTTCTCTATTTCAAACCTGAAAGGAGGAATCCAAGCAGGCGTATCTTTATAGAGTTTAGCCTGAAATGAATGAAACAGCTCAACGCCTTCATTGTCAGTAATCTTTTCAAATCTGTATGCCATCAGAGTTCAGCAATTCTTACATTTAAAGATGCGACTAACAAATCTGAGCTCGACTATAGTTAAGGGATAATGCTCTCCCCTCCTGTGTAAGGAGGGGCCGGAAGTGGTTGCCCAAAAGTTGTTTGAATTCGAACCCAGATTTAAGCCATTATTTACGTCGCAAGTATAATCAATACAACACACATTGTTTAATTATTTTGCTGATAATGCATCGGTTGTTGTTCTAAAAAACCATTTTAAGAAGCCAATCCAATGAGTAAAAAAGGATGGATTACATTACTACTGTTTGTGTGCTGCCTGATGGCTGCCACACTTCATGTTCAAGTTGAACCGGGACCAGAACCAATCCTTCATTCGCCGGCACAGCTTGATTCACTGCTTGCTCAAACGACATATGATTTCAGGGTACCGGCAGAACACATTCGAATTCAGACGGTAAGGCATGATTCGTTGTTTCAGCGAAAGAATTACAGAATTCATGTTCCGCCTGGTTTTTCAAAAACGACGTTTCACCATCACCTGAGCGCACGGGTGTCGCCTCTGGATGTATCACTATATGGTGCCGTTCAATTTCCTGAAAGAGATTTAATTCTCAACGTACTTTACAATAACACCGTCTTTAGAACGATCACTCTTGAAACAGATCCGGATCTGGCGCTACAATCGTCCCCTATCCCGAGATTGCCCGACTAACCTCTGAATTTGCAATGAACTGACTTAGGTCCGATCCTACAAGGTATCAACTAAAAACCAATAACTTTTTGACCAATACAAAGCTTATTTTGGAGTGTCCCCCTTTAAAGGGGGCAATGGGGGATGATCAGTTCTGTTTCAGAACCAAGTTCAGGTCACCTCGTGACTAAGAATTCTATCTTTTTCCGACCAAGAGGGTCGAGAAATAAACCACTTATGATAAAGTTACCTGTCTCATGAAATTTATCGAACCACAAAAATTTCTGAAAAAATTTGAGCTGCTTGATTTCCCCCAGCCTGAAATTCTGCAACTTCAATACCCGGTGTTTATGTGTCACGGCTACGGCGGAATTGCAGGGTTGGTTCGCCCCGCTCCTATTCACGAACCCTGCATGACGCTTCGGAGTCATGGAATTCATGCATTTGCACCCAACATCGTGCCTTATGCCACAATATCTACCCGGGCTGAGCAGTGGGCGGAAAAAATTGAACAGCTCCAGGAACAGTATGGATATAAAAAATTCAATGTCGTTGGCCACAGTATGGGCGGATTGGATATGCGGTACGCTATCTCTAAACTCAATATTGCAGATTCAGTAGCGTCGTTAACAACGATTGCCACGCCTCACAGGGGAACAAGCCTGGCTGAGCTTGTACTCACCACTCCCGGATTGCTCCGTGAAAAACTCGGGGAAGTCTTCGATTGGTTTGGGGAAAGTATCTTTCCTAATGCAAAAAGCAACGCCGTAGCAGCTGTTGAACAGCTCACAAGAGATTATGTAATAAACGAATTTAACCCGGCGGTACCGGATCACAAAGAAGTCTCCTACTTCTCATTCAGCGCTGCAGTCGGGCGGGGGACCAATCATCCGCTAAACCCAATCTATCGCTACCAGAACATGCACATCTACAAGCAGGAAGGCCTGAATGATTCCTTTGTATCTGTCGAAAGTTCCGCATGGGGAAAACATCTTCAAACCGCGCCCCTCAGCCACATGGAACAGCTGGATCTGCAGGTCAGCAGGGAGCGAAAAAAATATGTAGAACACTTTTGGCTGGACTTGGTGGAGAATCTTCGGGAGAAGGGGTTGTAGGGATTGAAACGGAGAACCTCAGCCTTAAGGAGTTTCGAGTGGGCTTTTGAATTCGCTGCCTTTTCAGAAGAGGTTGAGGTTTAGGAGAGTTGTAACAAAGAGCCTCAGCCTTAAGGAGTTTCGAGTGGGCAATAGAAGCCGCTGCCATTGCGGATAAGGTTGAGGTTGAGGAAAGCTTGAACAAAGAGCCTCAGCCTTTAGTAATCTTGAGAGGACATCAAAATTCGCCTCCCTTTCAGAGAAGGTTGAGGAGGGTTGAAACGGAGAACCATAGCCTTCAGTAGTTTCGATTGGGCAACAGAAGCCGCTGCCTTTGCGGAGAAGGTTGAGGTTTAGAAGGGTTGCAACATAGAGCCTCAGCCTTGAGTAAATTATGAGAAGGCATCAGAATTCGCTGCCATTTCAGAAAAGGTTAAGGTTTAGTAAATCTGAAATAGAGAACCTCAGCCTTTAGTAATTCTGTGTGCAATAGGAATGAGATTGCTTTTTCGAAATAGGTTGAGGTTTAGGAGGATTGCAATATAGAACCTCAGCCTTAAGTAATTTTGAGAGGGCATCAGAAATCACTGCCTCTTCGGAGAAGGTTGAGGTTTAGAAAAACTGTACCAAAGTACCTGCCTTTAAAGCTCCACATCTTTCATTCTTTCAAGCAGATCTCTGGCAGTGAGGTCGTATTGGATGGGTGTTAATGACGCGTACCCGTCATCCAGTGCCTCAATATCGGTTCCGCCGGTTTTTTCGAGAAGCTCAAATTTGCCGGTCATCCAGTAATAGTCGCGGTTATTGGGATCGACGCGGCCTTCGAACTCCTCAACATACCGGCTCTTGGCCTGGTGTGCCCATTTAATTCCTTTTAAAGGACCGGACGGTGCATTCACATTAAGGGTCACCCCTTTTTCCAGACCATTTTCCAATACGAATCGGATCACTTTTCGGGCAACTTCCTTGCATCCTGACAGATCTGCATCCTCATCAAAATCGGTACACGAAAATGCAATGGATGGGTACCCCAGGACGGTGCCTTCCGTTGCGGCGCTTACAGTTCCGGAGTAGATAATATTGATTCCTGCGTTACTACCGTGATTAATCCCGCTCACCACAAGGTCCGGTTTGCGGTCCAAAAGCTGATTATGAGCCAGCTTAATGCAGTCGGCCGGGGTGCCGTTGACAGACTTCCCTTTAAAACGCCCATCGAACGTAAACTCCTGAGCACGCAATGGAGTAGTAACTGTAATAGCATGACCCACCGCGCTCTGCTGGCGGTCTGGGGCCACAACCTGAACCTCCCCGAATTCTGAGGCCGTATCTGCCAGTGCTTTTATTCCGTTTGAAAAAATACCATCATCATTACAAACAAGTATCAGAGGTTGCTTCTTAGCCGTCATTCAGAATATATATTTTTTAAGTTTTAAAGGGATTATGTAGAGAATGAATATTAATTATAGTCATCCCGGCCTTTGAGCCGGGATCTCCAATCACTGCATAGAATTGGTCTTAAATAAATTATGGAGATGCCGGATCGGGGTCCGGCATGACAAACATTAGCCATCATCTACAATAACTCCAATAGACTAAGATTAATTATATCGTTCATTTTCATTAGGGAAATCGCTCTCTTTAACATCGCTAATATATTGCTTTACAGCGCCCGTCATTTCACTGTGAAGATCGGCATACCGCCGCAAAAACCGCGGACTGAAATCTTTATTTAGTCCCAGCATGTCGTGTGTCACAAGCACTTGGCCATCACAGTGCGGACCAGCACCAATACCAATTGTTGGAATTGACAGTTCAGCCGTTACTTTTTCGGCTAAGGGTGATGGAATTTTCTCCAGAACGATTGAAAAGACACCTGCCTTTTCAAGCTTTTTAGCGTCTTCGAGTAGCTGCTCTGCCTCCTCTTCTTCTTTGGCACGTACCTTGTATGTGCCAAATTTGTAGATGCTTTGCGGCGTAAGACCAAGGTGCCCCATCACAGGGATTCCCGCATCAACAATTTTTTTAACCGTTTTTGATATCGTTTTACCGCCCTCGAGTTTAACAGCATGGGCTCCGGCCTCTTTCATCATTCGCCCGGCGCTGATCAGTGCTTCTTTTGGCGTCACCTGATAGCTCATGAAGGGCAGATCGGCAATGACCAGCGCCCGCTCCACTCCGCGAACCACACACGATGTATGGTAGATCATGTGATCAAGGGTCATTGGAACTGTCGTATCAAAACCGGCCATTACATTACTGGCGGAATCCCCCACGAGAATGACGTCAATGCCGGCTGAATCAACAATGCCTGCCATCGTGTAGTCATAAGCCGTCAGCATGCTGATCTTCTCGTTCTGCTGCTTCATTTGAACAACAGTCTGAGTCGTCACTTTATCCTGACGATCTGATCGTTTTTGACTGCTCATGAATTCTCCCGGGGTACAATTGCCGATGAGGCGTCGAGTTCACAAACAACTTTCCCGTCAACCGTGGCCTTGCCTTTCATGTTCACAAAATTGCGCCTGTGGTTAGCAAGTTCGATCTCCATCATAAGCTGATCGCCCGGCACCACGGACTTCCGAAATTTTGCGTTATTAATGCCGGTAAACACAATGAGCACCTCGTCGGGATTTTCAATAAGGCTGCTGTTCATCAGCATCAGGCATCCGCTCTGAGCCATCGCCTCAACCTGTAGCACTCCCGGCATGATTGGCTGACCCGGGAAATGGCCGTTAAAAAACTCTTCATTGACCGTTACATTTTTTAAAGTAACGATTCGCTTTTCTTCGAGTTCAATGACTCTATCTACAAGCAGAAATGGATATCGATGGGGTATGTAATTTTTTATTTCCTGAATATTCATGTAAACGTACCGTGGTTTTTACAGATGTATGTGTCAGTGATATCGCTACTGTGTATTGCTGATAATCAATACTTCTTTTATTTGGCCGATAAGCGACACTTACCGGGAAACAAAGTTAACATCAAGGAGCACAATATAGTAATTATTTCACGGTACCCACATACACATAGGCAATTCCACCGGTAAGGCTTTCCGCCTCTTTTTGGAAAAACATACCAGATTCATCCATCAAATCAATAAATGCCTGTCCCGCCGGGAATTTGGCACTTGTTTCCGGCAGGTAGGTGTATGCATCACGGTTTCCGCTGATCCAGCCTCCCACAGTAGGCATCACATATTTACTGTAAAACTGATAGGGATATTTCACGACTCCATCTGGCTGACCGAATTCAAGAACAACAACTGTTCCGCCTGGTTTCACGACACGTGCCATCTCTTTAAGGCACTTCAGCGGATCATCTACATTGCGAATTCCGAAGGCAATACTGGCAACATCAAAGCTATCATCGTCATAAGGCAAGTCCATAGCGTCGGCCACTTCAAATTCTACAACGAGTTGCTTTTTATCGGCTTTTGCGGGGGCGTGTTCAATCATCTCTTTGCAAAAGTCGGTCCCTTTCACAAAGCCTGAGTGGCCTACTTTTTTCTTAAATTCAAATGCCAGATCGCCGGTACCGGTAGCACAATCAAGTACGTGGTCTCCTTGTTTAGCGCGACTCATCTGTACAGTTTTCTTTCGCCATGCATTGTGCACTCCAAACGAAAGAATACTGTTGATGCGATCATAATCATCGGCTATATCGGCAAACATGTGTCGAACTTTCTCACTCATACGTTATACTCATTTAATAATTCCGGAAAATAATTGTGACAATTGTTCTGTCTAGTTAGGGTTGAATAACCCTACTAATTTAACTTCCATTCAAAAACTATCTTAACAAAGCTATCAAAATAGCGGTCACAGAAGTTCCGCAAGGTGATCTGTTTTATTCAGGTACACCACATTAAAACTCAAGTGATTCTTGAGAATGTGGTTGATTGCGCCGTTTTGATGCTCAATTTTGTGCATATTTTGCAAGCCATACCCCAGCCATTTTGAAAGTAGAATTCGGATCAGGCGACCGTGAAGAAAAAACACCCGCGTTTGATTGCCGTCTTCATTTAACAAATTCCTTATTCGTCCATCGGCTCTATCATACACTTCAGCGGGAGATTCGCCGCCTGGAATCGGTACATTTACATCACCACTCGACCATGTATCGTGCAAGTGTTTCAATTCTTTTTGAATATTAGTGGATTTTTGTCCTTCTAAATCGCCAAAATTCATTTCGTCCAGTTCACTGAATGAGTGTATTGGCTTGGAGAGTTTCTCAGACAACGGCCGGGCCGTTTCAATGGCGCGAATCATACCGCTGGAGACGATCACTTCAGGGCCTTCGGGTTCAAGGCTTTTTGCAACCAGCTGAGCCTGTTGATGACCGGTGTCATTTAACGGCGCATCAATGCCTCTCCCCTGCATCATTCCTTTTTTGTTATAGTCAGTTTCTCCATGTCGTACCAGGAAAAGACGCGTATACTTCATTTCTTTGTTTTGGTATTAAAATTGATAACAGCCTGCTGCACGTGATCTTCAAGGCGCTGAACGTCGCCGGGTGGAATATTTTCTTTGATTGAATAACGAACGAGCAGCATTTTCAGAACACGATCATTCAATGGCAGATTACCATCACGCCAGATCTTATCCATTTTATCCCACAAGCGGCGCATGATGCCAATTTTGAAGAGGAAGAAAAACAGGATACCAAAACCAAATGCCAGATACATTCCGTTCATACCCATAAAGCTTAGTGCAACCCCGGCTATTAACAACTGGACAAACTCATGATTTAAAAATGATAGCAACGGGGTAAGGGAAACAGATACAAACGCACTTTTATTAAAGTACCACCATACGTGAAATGAAAGGGCCAACCCGGCAGCAATCCATGGATTTACCGTGTATGCAAGTATAAAGTAGAGTATCATTCCAAGGGAATCAGCACTGTTGATCCACGTGATAGATTTTCTTATCAGTTCCTCAAAACTGTATTTCTCCAAAATACCGGGCACGTATTCCTCTACCGTTTCCCGGGTAGCAAAAAACCAATGGCCCGATGATGATATCGTCGATATAGGGGATTCTAAAATATTAACTTTGTGAGATCTGTTTCCAAACATAGCCTTCAACCCGAATGATTCACGAACTTAAGTAATGTATAACGTAAGATACTATTAATAGTGTTTATGCATTAAATTTATAGTAACTCAAGCTGAAGTTATCAAAAAACGGCGAAATTTTGATCTGAGCTGCATTTAAAAGAATAAATGCTTAATCAAGATACCGTTGGCTCCAATTCGTCGCTTTTCTTCCTTTGCCTTGTTCACACCAAAATTTCCTGGTAAACAATCCTGGTAAAGATAAGCCAATTCCTGCATAATTACAGAATCAAGCCTTTGCAATTGTGAGGATGCCGCAATGTTGCCCTGACAGGTTGTTTATGATTTGTGCCAGCTCAAAAGTTGTTGCTCCTGTGGTAAACACATCATCAACAATCAAAATATTACAATTCTGAACGGCTGAGGGCTGAGTTACTTCAAATGCACCAGAAATATTTGAAGTGCGTTCATCACTATTCAATCCGGTTTGAGTTTTCGTATTCTTCAATCGCTTAATGTAACCTTCTGTAAGCAAATCGATACCGGTAGCAGCAGCAACTCCCCTTGCAATTTCCATTGACTGATTATACCCGCGTTTACGGTACCTTTTTTTATGAAGCGGAACTGCAGCCAGCCGCCATTTATCAATATTTTGAATTTCTGCAGCTGACCTCAGGGACCGGCCGGCTTCACGCCCGAGCTGTTCTCCAATACCGGTGCAATGATCGTATTTTAATTTATGAAGCAGATCCTGCAGATATCCGTACTTATCAAACAGCCATAGCGAGTGCCGAAAACTTACAGACTCAGGAAGGATTTCATCACTGTTATTGGTTGCCCTTTCAAATCTTGAGGTCAGGCATTCATCACAAATCATATTCAGCCGAACCATCACGCGGTCTCCGCAACAGGCACAAACAGGCGGAAACACTAAATCAGCGACAGGTTCAATTAGCGGTTTGATATATTTTTTCATAATTATTTTTCCTCTCTATCTCTCTCACACTCTTTAAAAACCTCAGATCGATTCTAAAATGACAAAGAAACTCCCTCCTTCGCAAACATGAACAAGGAGAGGACTCTTAATGCGCTTTTATTAAGATTTAGAATTCAACTCAGGTTAAGAAACTGTCACTTTCAATTTGGTATTCCCGACGATAATTTTCAAATACTTTTTTCATGATTGCAGGACTGACTATCAAAGTGGGATACTCCAGAATGAACTCTATCTTGAATAAAAAGTTATAGGTTCCGAGTTGATACCTCGTGAGCTCTGCCAAGAGGTAGTTCATTTGAAGATGGCCTTTAAGCGGGAATTATACCGTTAATGAGGATCGTTTAGCTTTTTAGGCTGAGTCTGTGAAGATACCGGCCAGCCAAAAATGGCAGAACGCCATATTTAAATGATTTTCGAAGTGATTTTTACTATTAATTTCTCAATCTTTAAAATTGCATGGCAAAATTTGCTCTTATCACCGGCGCCGCAGATCGTATTGGAAAATCCTTTGCCCTGGCTTTGGCGAAAATGGATTATAATATTTTTCTTCACTATAACACATCAAAAGAAAAAGCTGAAGATACCGCTACACTCATAGAAAAAATGGGACAGACCTGTATTCTGAAGCAGGCTAATTTTAAAAAGGAAGAGCAGGTAACACAATATATTGCTGACTGCTGCCATGAAGGAGACCTTGAAATTTTAATCAACAATGCATCAAATTTTATAGAATCAAATTTTGAAACAGTGGGATCAACACTCCTTGATGATCTCTATACCGTTAATTTCAAGGCGCCGTATATCCTAACAAAACAGTTTGCCAGCCAGTGCCGGAAAGGCTTGATTATCAATATGCTGGATACCAAGATTAAGCAGTACAAAACAAAGCACTTAGACTATCTGTTGACTAAAAAGAGCCTCGAAGATTTTACATACCTGTCGGCGACACATCTTGCTCCGGATATTCGGGTAAATGGAATTGCTCCCGGTCTTATTTTACCCCCGGAAGATAAATCGGACGACTATCTTGAAGAAATGGCTAAAGGCATTCCATTGCAAAAACGGGGTGATCTTGAACACCTTGTACAGGCACTTAAGCTTTTAGTAGAGAATCCATTTATTACCGGAGAAGTTATTACTGTGGATGGCGGGGAACATTTAAATATCTAAGTATTCGACAAAAAAAAGAGCATGGAAGAAAAATTGACTGAAATTGAAATTAAAAATATGCGTGTGCGGGCTATCCTCGGCATTAATGATTGGGAGCGCACGAAAAAGCAAGATATTGTAATTTCGATACAATTCGCCTACGATGCGGCCACAGCAATTGAAGATGACGATATAAAAAATGCCGTCGATTACAAAGAGATTACCAAGAACGTGCTGAAGTTCGTCGAAAACTCAAATTACTTTCTTATCGAAACACTGGCCGATACACTTTTCGATATGATAAGTTCGTTAAAAGGAATAAAGAAAACACATGTTACGGTTGAAAAACCCCACGCCCTGCGCTTTTGCGACAACCTAATCGTCAGGCGATCCGATTACGATGAATAGGGCCGTCATCGCAATAGGATCAAACATCAATCCCCAGGAAAATGTCACGGATGCGCTCAATTATATCACAAAATCATTCTCATTAGTCAAAAAATCCCGGTTTATTTATACCGAACCTTTAGGTTTTAAAAATCAACCCAACTTTTTAAATGGTGCGGTGCTCATTGAGACGGCTTCCGGGGAGACGGACATTATAACTAAGTTGAAAGAAATTGAGCAAAATCTTGGCCGAGAACGAAAAGGCCGGAAAGACGGTCCCCGCCGGATTGACCTGGATCTTGTGGTGTACAATGGCCGGATTATCGATAATGATGTATTTGAGCGGGATTTTTTAAGACAATCTATTCGGCAGGTACTGCCTGATTTCACCTTTCACCGGGAAAATGGGTAAAGACTTATAAAATCATGAGCCTGCTTCGAATAGTTCATCATCCGGCGCACAGTTCCGTTGCAATTTCACCTTCGCAATGCTGAGAAAAATAGTTTCTTGGTAAGATATCAGTGTATAAGCTCTTTTTATGATAATCAATTATTCAGGATATTAGATATTATCTGTAACTTTTAGATAGGCTTATATTTAATTAGATTTGTTACTTCTTATTATCACAAAAAAATCTGCGCATGCCATCCTTAGGACGTGACCTTCAGTCAATTCGTAAACATTTAGGTTTTTCAGTTGAAGATATTCAAAACGCCACCAAGCTGCCGGCAGACACAATTCGGTCGATTGAAGACGGAACTATTTTTAGTGAATCTAAAGAGATCAATACGTATATCCGTAGTTTTGTCAGGACCTATGGCCGCGCGCTGAAACTGGATATTGACCTGCTATCGAGGGCTCTCGACCAGGAAGAGCTTGGAAATTATACGGATCTGCTGCTGCAAAATTTCCCCGAGCTCAAAAGTGATAAACCGGAACAAGAAACAGAATCCTCTTCTGATGAAGAGACGCGTCCGTCAAAAGGTAAAAAGAAGAAACGGTCACCCTCATTTACATTTGCCGGAGGAGATGAAAAAAAATCCACATCAGACTCTTCCAAATCATCAGGATCATCATCGAAGAAGCGCGGCCCCGCTCACCGGTCCTCACCCCCGGATGTACGATCCATCGACTGGGCGGGACTGGGAAAAGATTTTAAGAAGCGACGTACCCAACCTCCAGTCTGGATGATAAGTGCGGGCCTGATTATCATCCTGATTGTTGCTGCAGCAGTACTCATCTCTCAGTTTGGTTTTTTCTCATCTGATGAGCAAGTCCCGGTTGCGCCCCCCACAACTGATATAGAAGAGCCGGCAAGAAACCAGGACTTAACCCTTGACCTCTCTGAGGATATCACGGAAGACACGACCGATGTAACTGAAGTAGCCCTGAGCGATACGCTTTACCTGACTCTATATGCTGCAACCGGCCGGCTCGACCCCGTTCGCGTCTGGAGTGATCTAAAACCTCGTATTGATCCTTATTGGCTGGAGCAGGGCACGGCATTTAATTTTGAATTTGCCGATACCATTCGGGTAGCCGGCAGTTATTCCAATATGCTGATGTTCATGAACGGTCACCGTATCGAAAATTTTCGTGGACAATATTACAATCCCGAAGAAAATGCAGTGGAACTGACGCGGAGTATATTTGATTCTGATCCCCGCTGGGCATCACCGGTGCCTTTCGAGCTGCCAGAAAATGTAGCCGAACCCGACACTCTAATAGATCGCCCCTCATTTTAAACAGAATCAGACCTTTTTACTGACCATGACTACTCAAAAAGTGCACGATCGCGTCGCAGAACTTCGTGATCTGCTGGAACGGGCCAACCGTGCTTACTACGATGAAGCAAAACCGTTTATAAGCGATCGCGAGTTTGATGAAGCGTTAAAAGAGCTTCGGGAGCTTGAAGAAGAACACAGCCTGCAAACAGACAACAGCCCAACCCGGCGTGTTGGCGGTCAGCCCACATCCCAGTTCCCAACTGTTGAACATCCTGTTCCGCTGCTTAGCCTCGATAACACCTACAATTCAGACGATCTTCGTGATTTTGATCGCCGGGTGCGGGACAGAATTCCTGAGGAATCGTTTACATATGCCGTAGAGCTGAAGTTTGATGGTGCCGCTGTCCGGCTCCGGTATGAGGATTACACCCTTAAGCTTGGCGCTACCCGCGGTGACGGTGAACGAGGGGATGATATCACACAAAACATTCGAACCATTGGCGATGTGCCACTCAGTTTAAGTGACAACGCTCCATCCGTGCTGGAAGTCCGGGGCGAGGCGTACATGGAAAAGGAAGCGTTTGTCAGGCTGAATGAATATCGCGAAGAGAATGGACTACAGCCATTTGCAAATCCACGAAACAGCACGGCAGGATCCCTTAAAATGCAGGATCCGCGAGAAGTAGCGCGCCGCCCCATTCGCATGTTCATTTTTGATCTTATTTTAGAAAACTCCGACGTAGAACGAACACAGAAATCCAAGATGGAGCTGCTTCGGGATCTTGGTTTTCCCGTTTGCGAGCATTTTGAAGTGTGCCGCACTATCGACGAGGTTCTCGATATCATCGAAAAGTGGGATGATCTGAGACATGAACTGCCCTACGCCACCGACGGTGTTGTTATTAAAGTTAACGAAGAGAAATTCAGAGAGCAGCTTGGCACCACATCAAAAGCACCGCGCTGGGCAATTTCGTATAAATTTGAGGCAGACCAGGCAACGACAATCCTGGAATCTATCACGCTCCAGGTAGGCAGGCTTGGCAGTATTACGCCCGTGGCAGAATTGAAAGCCGTGGTACTTGCGGGAACCACCGTCAAGCGAGCCTCTCTTCACAACGAAGATGAAATTCATCGTAAGGATATCCGCCCGGGAGATACCGTGGTTGTTGAAAAAGCCGGTGAAATCATTCCCCAGGTTCTATCGGTTGTGAATCCAGCCCGGGAAAACCGGCCCTCCCTTTTTAAAATGCCAGAAAACTGCCCGGCCTGTGGTGAACCGCTTGTGAAATTTGAGGGCGAGGTTAAGTGGCGCTGTATTAACCAGGAGTGTCCGCCCCAGATTCGCGAACGGATCATCCACTTTGCATCTCGCGACGCGATGGACATCGAAGGCATGGGTGATGCGGTTGTTGACCAGCTGGTGGATGCGGGATTGATCTCATCGTATGCCGACCTCTACAAACTGACAACGGCTGATATACTGCCTCTCGAAAGAATGGCCGAAAAAAGTGCGCAAAATCTTGTTGATGCGATTCAGGCCAGTAAACTGCAGCCTTTTCACCGGGTATTATATGCTATGGGGATACGATTTGTTGGAAAAACAGTCGCTAAAGACCTGGCATCGGCTTATTCTTCGCTCGATAAATTGATGAAAGCAAGCAGTGAAGACCTGGAAGAAGTCGATTCAATCGGCCCCAAAATTGCGGATTCTGTTACATCCTTCTTCAAAATTCCGAGCAACCTCGAGATTCTTAACGACATGATAGAGGCCGGGCTTCAATTTGAAGCAACAGAGAATGAGCAGCAATCAAGTAAGCTTGACGGTAAGGTATTTGTGCTCACAGGATCACTACCCTCGCTAACCCGTAAAGAGGCTACTGAATGGATTGAAAAGCACGGCGGTAAGACAACGTCATCTGTCAGCAGCAATACAGATTTTCTGTTAGCGGGGGAATCAGCCGGAAGCAAGCTCACAAAGGCCGAAAAGCTGGGCATTCCAGTCATAGATGAATCAACGTTTAACGAGATGGTGAACCGCCGGACTGAATAATTGCAATGGATTCAATATTGAGCCAAATATTTTGGTATCATTACCTGTTCAGCAAACGTTGCTATAACACCATTAGTTGAATTGTTCACTTATTTCACATTTGATGAAAATACTTGAAACGTTAGGTTTGGGAAGAAAGAAGGCAGAAGGTGCTCCCAACATCGGCGAGAAGAAGAGAAAAGAAGAGCTTGAGGCTGAGGAGAAGCGAAAAATCATTTATCGCGTGCTCATTATAATTGGCTTTTTGGGGATCGTTTTATACTCTCTGCCGGAAGTTATTTACCAGCCCATCGCAAATTATTCAGTAGGTGAACCCTGGAGGGCCGATGACTTAACGGCGCCTTACACATTTTCACTCATGAAGTCGGAAGCGGAGCTTGAAGAAGAGCGAGAGGAAATTCGCCGCCAGACACCCCCGATTTTTCATATCGATCACTCTGTCCGTAACTCCACACAAGCAGCGCTGGATTCAACTTACAGAAGTCTGCAGCCTGTTATAGATACATTTGTGCAGTGGCAGCGTGCTAAAATGAATGATGAGCCATCTGCGGCCAACGACAGCATTCGGTTTGAACAGGAGAAAAATTTATTATCAATAAATTTTTCAGATGAAAACTGGAATGTACTGCTGAACAGCTATGCCGATCTGCGCCTTGACACACAGGCTGAGGGACAATCGATTCTTGAAGATATCAGGTCTGTGCTCGACCGCCTCATCACTCAGCTTTATAACACCGGTATTATTGATATTGATAAACAAGAGATTGAAGGAGACGAAATTACTGTTCGAAACCTGAGGGACATTACCCAAAGAACAGTGCCACTGAACCGTGTGCGCGATTATTATGAGGCGATGGAGTATGCAGAACAGCAACTTCAAACACAATTTGGTACAGATGTGGCGCAAGTTGCCATGCAGATTCTCGACCGTGTTCTGCAACCCAACTGGATTTATAGCGAAGAGGACACCAAGGCGGCTCTAAATGAAAATCTCGAATCGATCTCCCGAACGAAGGGAGTTGTGACCAGTGGCGAGGTCATTATCCGTCGCGGCGATATTGTTACACCTGAAAAGGCGAATAAACTGAGAAGTCTCGCCCAGGCGCGTTCAACAACAGCAACGGAGTTTGAGCGAACCATACGGCGGGTTGGTGAATCTCTTGTGGTCATCCTGGTCACTATTCTGTTTCTCTACTACCTGTACCTTTACCGAAAGAAGATCTTTAATGATGTGTCGAGTTTTCTGTTAGTGTTTCTAACTTTAACACTTTTAATCGTTGCAAGCGCCGTTGTATATCACTTTGAAGATGTTAGCAGCCTGGTTATCCCTATTGCAATTGCTCCCATTATTCTCACTATTATTTTCGACTCCCGTGTGGGTTTAATGGCAACACTTACACTTGCCATTATTACAGCGCTTATTCATGATAATAACTTTGAATACCTGGTGGCCACAATTACCGCGTGCAGCCTTGGTATTTTCTCTGTCCGTGATATTAAAAATCGTTCGCAGTTCTTTTTATCTACTCCATTTATAGTTTTTATAAGCTACATACTCGTCTTCGGCGGGTTTGCTCTCGCCCGGTTTGCCGGATGGGACCAGTTCCTGGATACGACAATTTCTGTGGCTATAAATTCTATTTTTATACTGTTTACCTACCCGTTGATTCTTATTTTTGAAAAGACTTTCAAAGTTACTACAGATTTTACACTGCTGGAACTCAGTGATACAAACCAGCCGCTGATGAAAGATCTGATGAATAAAGCGCCGGGCTCGTTCCATCATAGTCTCCAGGTTGCAAACCTTGCTGAAGCAGC
Source organism: Rhodohalobacter sp. 8-1 (assembly GCF_038150125.1). Classification (NCBI taxonomy): domain Bacteria; kingdom Pseudomonadati; phylum Balneolota; class Balneolia; order Balneolales; family Balneolaceae; genus Rhodohalobacter; species Rhodohalobacter sp. 8-1. The sequence goes on from NZ_JBBVMF010000001.1 coordinate 151,378, forward strand.
CGCTTCTGCGATCGAGGCAAACGCTCTTCTATGCCGTGTAGGCGCCATGTATCACGATATAGGGAAGATGGTTAAGCCCAGCTACTTTATTGAGAATCAAAGTAAAGGAAACGACCATGATAAGCTGAAGGCAAAAATGAGTGCTCTCATCATCAAAGCGCATGTCAGCGACGGCGTGAAGATGGCCCGTAAAAATAATATTCCTGAGTTGGTTGTAGATTTCATCAGAACGCACCACGGCACAAGCCTGATCCGGTTCTTTTACGGGAAAGCGCAAAAAAATGCGGAAAAAGAGGCGGAAATACCGGAAGAGGATTTCAGATACGACGGGCCCCGGCCGTTTACCAAAGAGCAGGGAATTCTGCTTCTCGCTGATAGTGTGGAAGCCGCATCCCGCGCTATGAAAAATCCAAATTACAATAAGCTAGAGACGCTGATCGATCGTATAACGGAGGATCATATCAGTGAAGGTCAGCTGAATAACTGTCCGCTTACGTTTCGTCATATTCAGATCATAAAAGAGACCTTTCTTAGCATTCTTGTAGGAGTGTATCACAGCAGAGTGGAGTATCCCGATGATGATGAATTAAAATCTAAAAAAATGGCCCGTAAAAAAGAGAGAAATATGGGAGCAGCAGGGACCAGCATACCGGGTGACCGGCGACGTGATAATGAAAATCCAAGTCAGACTGAGAATAAAGACGAGGATAAGGCTGAGGCTGACGGTGCTGATAAGAAGCAAGATGAGGAAGATCAAAAACAGTCCGATTCCTGATGGTTTTTGACCGGGAGCTTAAACGGTATATGCAGTTCGTGAAGGTGGAGAAAGGCCTTGCGGAGAACTCCACTCTATCTTACGAAAACGATCTGAGGCGGTATCTCTCGTTTCTTGCCCGTGAGTGCCGGCTATCTGATTTGGGCGGCGTAACACTTCAACATATTGAAAACTTCCTGGACGACCTGGCGGAACTTGAACTCTCCCCTTCTACTATCGCAAGGAATATCTCCAGCATCCGCAGTTTTCACGAATTTGCGGTCGTTGAAAAATTTGCGGAGGCAAATCCGGCAGAACTCGTGGACCTGCCAAAAAAAGCTGAAAAACTTCCGGAAGTACTGACAGCCGACGAGGTCTTATCTATTATTGAAATGGCCGACCGAACAACCCATGCTGGCATTCGGGATGCAGCCATTCTTGAAACTCTTTACGCAACCGGAATGCGCGTTAGCGAACTCACCGGCCTGGAACTGGATAACCTGTTCTTTGAAATTGGGTTTATCCGTGTTATCGGCAAAGGCAACAAAGAACGATTGGTTCCTGTTGGAGAGCATGCTCAAAAGTCAATCGAACACTATATTGAAGCTGTAAGAGGCCAGTTTATGAGCAAAAAAGATCGCTCAAAGTCTGATAACAAACTTTTTTTAAACCAGCGCGGTGGTCCCCTCAGCCGTATGAGCATTTGGAATATTGTGAACAAATATGCTGAGAGAGCAGAGATTGAAAAAAACGTATATCCGCACATTTTCCGGCATTCTTTTGCAACACATCTGCTGGAAGGCGGCGCCGATTTACGTGCGGTTCAAGAGATGCTGGGGCATAGTTCCATCATGACAACCGAAATATACACGCATGTAGACCGCTCTCTATTGCACCAGGTACACAAAGAATTTCATCCGCGTGCCTGATGAAAAAACGGGAACACTTTTGGAACTTTTACTATTAATCTCAATTCGATTAATAGCTTTTTCCAAATATCGAAGTAGAAGTCTCCCCTACCAAGGGGAGATTTAGAGGGGTGTTCAATGGATTTTATATATTTCTGATGAACATCCCCCTCAGTCCCCCTTTTTTAAGGGGGAGTTTCAGAAAAACGTTAAGAATCAAACTCAGGTTATTAACACTTCCGTTAACCTATCATATACCACCATATTCTTGCTCATGGTTCATTCATTAAAATCTAAGCTACTCCCCTCATTTCTGATTTTATTCATAATTTTTTACCTGCCTGCAGCATTGATATCATATTCGCAGGTAGCCGACCCGATCCCGTATGCGGAAGCCACAATAACATCAGCTGACAACTACGCAACTCAAGCCGGCATCGAGACCTTTCAAAAAGGTGGTAACGCGATTGATGCGGCCATTGCCGTGCAGTTTGCGCTTGCAGTAACGCTGCCAAGAGCCGGCAATATCGGGGGCGGGGGATTTATGATGCTTCGCCTGGCAAATGGGGAGATCAAAGCACTCGATTTCAGAGAGAAAGCGCCTTCAAGGGCAACTGAAGATATGTTTCTGGATGAAAGCGGAACCTATGTTCCTGAACTGAGCCGGACCGGCGGGCTTGCTTCAGGCGTTCCGGGAACTGTGGATGGAATGATCAGTGCCCTTGAGCGGCATGGAACCTTGCCGCTTGAAGTGATCCTTGAGCCAGCTATTCGTTTAGCCCGCGAAGGATTTCGCTTAACCCACTCTCACGCCGAGAGCCTCAACCAGAACCGCGACCAATTTTTAAATTTTGAGGCCTCAGAAAAGATTTTTATCAAACAAGATGGATCGCGCTGGGTAGCGAGTGATATTCTTATTCAGCTGGATTTGGCAGACACATTCGAACGCATTGCCCGGCGCGGGCGTGATGGATTCTACTCAGGGTACACCGCCCGGCTGATTATTGATGAACAACAGCGACAGGGCGGGCGAATGACGCTCCGGGATCTCAGGAATTACGAAAGCGTGTGGCGCGCCCCCATTCGTGCACAGTTCAACAGCTATGAGCTATTCATGATGCCGCCCCCAAGCAGCGGTGGTGTGGTGATGAGCCAGGTTATTTCAATGATTAACGGCGTCACAGCTGATTCCGTTGGCGTAAATTCCTCTGAATATATCCATCTGCTGAGCGAAGCCTTCCGCCGGTCATTTGCCGATCGCAATTATTTTCTCGGAGATCCCGATTTTGTGTCGATGCCGATAGAAACGTTGCTCTCAGGACGTTACGCTGAAGAGCGGTTTTCAGACTTTGATCCCCAATCCGCAACGCCCAGCAGCGAGATTAATCACGGGCAAATTCCGGGGTTTTCTGAAAGCGATGAAACCACCCATTTTTCCGTAGTGGATGCGGATGGAAATGCAGTTGCCATCACTACAACCCTAAACGGATCTTACGGTAGCCATGTAACGGTTGGCGGAGCGGGATTCCTGCTCAACAATGAGATGGACGATTTTTCAGCCAAACCCGGAGTTCCAAACATGTACGGACTTATTGGGGCCGAAGCGAACAAAGTTGAACCAGACAAGCGAATGCTTAGCAGTATGAGCCCCACTATTGTCACTATTAATGGTGACCTGAAAATGGTAGCAGGCGGAAGTGGCGGTCCAACTATTATCACAGCAGTGCTACAGGATATATTAAATGTGTTGCTGTATGGAATGAATGCTGCACAGGCGATATCATCCCCGAGGTTCCATCACCAATGGCTGCCGGACCATATTGTGATAGAACGATTTACGATGCCGGACGATGTTCAACAGAACCTCAGACAAAAAGGCCACACACTTCGTATTGTATCTACTCTTGCGAGGACGCACATTATAGTTATCGATGACGATCAAAATCGAACTGCTGCGGCTGATCCCAGAGGCCACGGGTCTGTTGCCGGTTATTAAGAACCTGAGTTCAATTCTTAATTATTAATTAATTATATGTGAGCCAATCTATTAAGAGCGTCATCCCGCGCTTGATGCGGGATCTCCCATCTTGACATAGGCAGAAGATACCACGCCAAGGCGTGGCATGACACAAATGGTGCTGAATTAGATAATTGGCCGTCAATTTTATTTTTTTAAATCGAATTCAGGTTAAGAACACTTTGCACCATTATTTTTATTGTGCATTCAATAACTGATTAGGTATCTTTTGCTCAATCTCTTCCAAGAGTGGAAACATCAATTGAACCCGATCGTTATGATTCCTGATCATACGATTTTCAATCGACCCTGAAATTTTAATTACAGTATTTAAATGGATATTGCATCTATCTTTGAGCAGCACCGAACACGCAACATCTTTTTTGCTCTTATCTCCTGGATAACAGCATTTATAGTATACACGATTACCGTATCCCCCACAGCTCCGTTTTGGGATCCGTCTGAATACATTGCCGTCTCGCATACACTGCAGGTTGCTCACCCGCCCGGGTCACCATTTTTTGCGCTCGTTGGCCGCTTGTTTTCGATGTTTATGCCTACTGAGTATGTTGCCTGGAGCATCAATATGATCAGCGTGGTGGCATCAGCATTCACTATTATGTTGCTTTACCTGATCACAATCAGGCTGATTGAAATGTTTCGCGGCCCGCTTGATGAGGCAGACATGTCCGATAAAATCGGGGCTTACGGTGGTGCCATGCTGGGAGCTTTTACGCTCATGTTCAGCCACACTCACTGGTTTAATGCAGTTGAAGCCGAGATGTATGCTTCGTCTACAATGCTCACCGCGTTCGTTGTGTGGGCTATCCTTCGCTGGTCAAATGAATATGAGAACGATTACTCGGAACGCTGGATCATATTAATTTCCTATATTTTTGGTATTGGTATTGGTGTCCACCTGCTCAATCTTTTGGCCATCTTTTTCATAGCGCTGATCATTTATTTCAGGGTATATGAATTCTCCTTTAAGACTTTCTCGGTTGCCGTTGGCGCGTCCATTGCTGGGTTTTTAACCATTTACCCGGTCACCATCATCAATCTTCCGAATGTTGCTAACCAGATTTCTGATGCTACATATGGTTTGATCGGACCTGTGACTTACATCGCCATTATACTGGGCGCACTCATTTATGGCGTTTACTACACTCAAAAAAAAGGCAAGCGGTATCTGAACCTTATTCTTCTCAGCTACATGATGATCATGATCGGCTACTCAAGCTACGCACTCATCATGATACGATCGCAGGCAGAACCGCCTATCGATGAAAATGATCCCTCGGCACTGACTGACTTTGTAAAATATTTGAGCCGTGACCAGTACGGAACGACCCCCCTCCTCACGGGGTACACATACAACAACAGAACCGGAAATATCGACAGAAGTGAAGAGTCGCTTTTTCCCCGACGCCATTCCGGGCAAGGCCGTCATCTGCAGTACTACAGCAATTTCGACAGTGACTGGGATTTCTTTTGGAGCTACCAGGTCAACCATATGTACCTGCGCTATTTCAACTGGAACTTTGTTGGCCGGGATTCGGATATTCAGGACGCCAGCTGGTACGCCGGTTTTACCGACAGCCGCCACCAGGATAACCCGGCGAACTCCTATTACTTTTTCCTCCCGCTTATTCTTGGTTTGATCGGGATGATCTATCACTTTCAAAAAGACTGGAAACACGGGCTTAGTGTGCTTGCCTTGTTTTTTCTAACAGGACTCGCCATTATTTTTTACCTCAATCAAACGCCGTATGAGCCGCGCGAACGAGATTATGCCTATGCCGGATCATTTTTTGCATTCTCGATTTGGATTGGAATCGGTGCAACCGCACTAATTGAGCTCATCAAAAAAGCCGTTTCCGATCAGAAGATTATGTCTTACGGAGCGATGGCTTTAATGATGGCTGCTGTTCCCGTGTGGATGGGCTATCAAAACTTTCACAGTAATGACAGAAGCGGCCGGTATGTGGCACGGGATTACGCCTACAACCTGCTCAATTCAGTAGAAGAAAATGCGCTTATCTTTACCAACGGCGATAATGATACATTTCCGCTCTGGTACATCCAGGAAGTGGAAGGTGTCCGCACCGATGTAAGGGTAGTAAACCTGAGTCTTCTCAACACCGAGTGGTACATCAAACAGATGCGCGACCGTAAGACGCACGAATCATTACCCCTGCCTATAAGCCTGACGGATGAAGAGATCGTGCAGCTCACATCAAATTTTGAGATTTACGATCCCGAGCAAATTACGATCCCGGTTGACAAGCAGCTGCTTAACCGGGTATATGCCGGTCGGGCACTTGAAGAAATCGGCGAACAGGTTACTCCTACGCTGGAAAATCAGATACAAATGGCAACACCCTACTCTCTGCCTGTAGAAGAGCTTGATGATGAGGTATCATGGTTCTACCAGGGACGATCTGCAGGAAGAGATCAGCAGGGAAATGAACGGTTCTATCTCCAGGCACAAGATGTTATCGTTCTTGAAATGCTCAGAGAAAATAAGTGGCTGAGACCAATTTATTTTGCAAATACCGTGGCCTCTGACGGCCAGCTTGGACTGCAGGATTATTTCCAGTTTGAAGGGAAAGCGTTCAGGGTTGTACCCAAAAAACGAACCAATACAGGCCAATTTGGCTACATTGATCCGGACGTTCATGCGGAACGGCTGAGCAACTTTAAGTTTACTGAGTGGAACAATCCCGATGTTTACTTTGATGAAAATATCCGGCGCATGCTAAGTAATTACCGATATGGATTCACGCAGTTAGCTGACACATATATCAGACAGGGCGAACCGGAAGAAGCTGCCAAATGGCTTAAGTTTGGTGAAGAAAAAATTCCGTTCAGAACAATCGAAAACGACTGGACGATACCGGTACTCTACGCCTATCGCTACCTCAGGGTAGATGAAAACCAATCTGCGGTGGATCTTTCTCAACATATTGCGGGGCGTCTGAAACATATCCTTACCTACGATATCAAAGAACTGAATGTTCTCGAGCAGGAAGTTTCTGAGCTTGATGAAAGTGCCCAGCGGGCCCGGGCCAATGCAAATATGGGAATGTATCAAACCTATCAGCAACAGTTGAATAGGGTCTCAAGACAAAGGGAAAACCTGATACAGGAAGTGAGTTTCTCCGTAAGCAGGCTCACAATATTGCAGCACATATTTTATCAAAGTAACGAACAGGAAATTGCAGAGGCTTTGGCAGCAGATGTCAACAGCATTACTCAAGGCCGTTTGCAGCTTCCAGACAGCGCTGAAGCCGCTCAAAATGAAGTGAGCAGATTTGGCCTTGGAATTTAATCTTTCATGTGGTCCCCTTATATTGGCTTATCGCAATTAATAAACGGCACACGCGAATAACCTTGAAAAACCGGTATGATTCACGACTTTACGAATGAAAATGTAGCAGAAATTGCAGACGTACTTGGCGTAAAACCAAAGCCGATCGGCGATGATCTTTTTCGCTTCGAACTCTATAATAAAGAGGAAAATCGAAAGCTGGCCCTGGAGATTCATCTCGGGCTCGAAATTGACGATAAACGTATGAATATGGTTTCTGTTTACTGCGGAGGCACATTTATGCAGCTTCATAACTGCACAAATTTTATTGCCAGCAAAATGCTGAAACAGGTCACTTTTTTTGGAAAGCAGAAAGGTCTCACCTCTGGCTTGATCATCGAAGAAGCAGCCGGTTGCAGTCTTTATGCCAATGTTGGCGATGAAGTACTGACAGGTGATTTCACCGAACTGCCGGAAGATCTTATGATGTGCGGCGTGGCACTCTCGCTCACCGAGACCGAAGGTATGGATAATTTCACGTTCGATGATGACGACATTTCCTGAACCGGAAGCCGGCGATTCCCCGTCAAAACTGGAGGTTTTTAATCCATCGGGACACACCCTTCCCTTTCAGGAATCTGACCTTCTTTCACTCCTCGAATCCATCGAGAAAGGTGAGTCAGTACAGTTCCATTCGATTGAATTCGTATTTACCGGTGAAGCCGGAATTGTAGATATCAATTCAACATATCTCGATCGCAGTTATGTAACCGATATCATCAGTTTCAGGCTGGATGATGACGAGTCTGACCAGGCAATTGAGGGTACGCTTTACTGTTGTGCCCCACGCATTGCCGAACAAAGTGAAGAGTTCGACACAACCCCGGAAGTTGAATTTCTTAGGGTAGCTATTCATGGAATGCTCCATTTGGCGGGATATGATGATCAAACCGACGATGATAAAGCGGTGATGACATCACGCGAAGATTACTATCTGCAAACTCTTTTTCATTGAGTGAAGCGGCTGCTGAATATACGCTGCTGATTGTGGAGTCCCCTACCCTTGCCGCACGTCTACAGGATATAGCACCTGATCATATATTTGTATTTGCAACAGAAGGATTTTTATGGAAACCGCAATATAATGCTGCGAAAGGAATACTCGGTAAAAAAGCAGTGCCTGATAAACTGGATCTTCGAAATGAGCTCCGAAGAGAAGCCAAGTCTGCTGTCAAGATTGTAGTAGCCACAGACAGCGATCCATCCGGAGATTTTATCGCATGGACCATCCACAAAGAGCTTAAAACTGAACGAATCCTCCGCGGGCATCTCAGGTCCATCAGCCGCAGCGCAATTTCACAATTGATTCGTGATGCATCCAATATCGATTTCTCTACACTTCACAAACGGCTGGAAAACCGGTTTAAAATTCGCAGCATTTGGTTTGATGTATTCCCTCAAGTTTCCATGAAATCTGCCGGATTGCTTGCTCTGTTAGAAGAGGCAATTTGGATAACTGATTTTACAACTGACAGCGGTCAGGTACTGCGCAGCAATCGACCATTGGAAATGACACTCAGGGGACAACATATAAAGCTGGTACGATCATCCGAAACCGGGTGGATTCATCATTCGCCACTCTCAACCTTTGAGGTCGTCGCTCATATCCACCGATCGTGGGGTTCCGGTTCTTTCTCAGCGGCACAGGCTCTTTTGCAGAAAACTTTTGAAGCAAAGAATCCAGTCACAGGCGAGGCACTTATTACGTATCCCAGAACAGGTAATCGATCCTTTTTCCCTGGCACGTGGCTCGAACTTCAGCAAAAGTGGACCACAAAACGCAGTCTCAATTCATTCAAGCCCGTTTCACTGCGTAATGAAACACCGGCGAACGAAGCACATGATGCAATCCGGCCGGTGACCCTTGATCTTTCACCGGACTGGGTATTGACTCACATGCCATCAGACATTGGCAAAGTCTATCGGTTGATCTACAGCAAAACTCTTTCATGTATTAAGATGCCTAAGCAGTCAGAAGCAACCTTTCAGCATGAGAAGAGTGGCGCGCTATTTATGACTCCGTCACCAATGAACAATTCACGAATAACGGTTTACCCGTATTTATCGGTGTCCGAACTGTGTTATCAACTTTGCAAGCTGGGCGTACTGCGTCCATCCGGATTTGGTCATTTTATTGATGAAGCGATCAAATCGGAAAAAATAACGGTAGATGAACAAGACAGAGTTTATCCCGGTCCTGATCTTACTTCTGCGGTGAAACCACGGCCTACGTTTTCAGTAATCTTAACTAAATTGCGTACCGTGGCTGATCATCCAACACTTTCTGACGAAACAATACGTCAGATTTTATCGTCTTAGCACTGATTGGTGAAAATGAACTTTTTAAATTCAAAGCCGTCAAAGTATCCACTTTAAATCTATAACTTTTTTCAATATGGCGTTTATTCTGTTCTATTTTGATTTATGTGGTAATAAAAAAAGGGCCATTTTGCTCTGTTAGTTTTGTGTAGAACATGATCGGAAATAACTGGTTTTTTACTATAATGATCTTACTTGCCCCAAAGGAGCTACGTCAATAACATAGTGCAGCGCGCTATGGCTGAAATGCCAGTTAAAAAAAAGCCCTGAAGGGGCGTCATCCAAACAAAATCTTGCCATGCCACAATCACTATCAAAAGTTTACACACATATCATATTCAGTACAAAGCACAGAAAAAATTTGATTAACGACCAGATCGAAACCGATCTTTACAATTATATAGGTGGAATCTGTAAAGATCTGGAGTGTAGTCCCGTCCAGGTTGGAGGACGTAAAAATCACATTCATCTATTGTGCCTGCTGTCAAGAAAGATTGCTCAGATGACATTAATTCAGCAAGTTAAGCAAGGGTCATCCAAGTGGGTCAAAACTATCGATACACGATATGCTGGCTTCTATTGGCAGGATGGATAGGGGATTTTCTCTGTATCCCCGAACCAAGTGGATACCGTGATTGAATACATAAAAAATCAGCACAAACACCATCAAAAGATGAGTTTTAAGGATGAGTACAGAAAATTTTTAAATCAATACGGCATTGATTTTGATGAACGATATGTGTGGGACTGATCTGTCTGGACTACGCCCACGTTGGGGCTGCCGGATAGGCTTATTTAACATGTCATCGTGCGCTGCACGATGCTATTGACCGGCGCTCCTTTGGAGCTGATGTGCGCAAAAAAAGTGAAATTACATTATGATTCAACTTCTTTGAAATGGAATAGATATACAAAGCTGATGACAGTTATATATGAATTATAGATCCCATAGAAATCAATATTGAATAATTTATTCTGAAGTCTGAAGTGCCTCCCTCCTCTTATAGGATCAGGATATTAAACCATTAGTGATAAATATTGCAATCAATGACATCATCTGAACCTTCAAACGGCCAGCCTCATAAATCGCTGCTCGAAATAATCAAGACGTACATTCGTGTTGATCTTCCCGCAGATGATGAGAACGGTCGGGACGTGAGTCCGCCTGCTGCAGAAAAATCAGGTATTTTGACCTTTCTGCGCCCTATTCCATGGCTGCTGGCTCTGCTGTTTGCGTTTTCATTTTATTGGGACTTCAGCGGCATCACGCTCACATTCTGGGGCTTTACCCTTGAATTTACGGGTCTTTTCCGGATTCTATCCGTCAGTGGTTTGATCGGTTTCCTCACCAATCGCATCGCCATCATGATGCTCTTTCACCCGCTGAAAAAACGGCCTTTATTGGGGCATGGCCTCATCCCGGCCCATAAAGACCGAATCGCTGTTCGGCTCTCTCATTCAGTTTCGAGCGATCTCATAAACCCGGAGCTGATACGGAAAAAGCTGGCCCAGTCAGAGTCCGTATCTCATTACAGAAAAAGAGCTCTCTCGTCGATTGGTGAAGGCACTCAAGACGAAGCGTTCCGAAGAGATCTGAAACTCTGGCTTCAGTCAATACTCAGGCAGCTTGTCACTGACCCTCAATTCCGCAGCAGCGTAACCGAAGCTGTTGAAGATGAAGTGGAACAGTCAATAAAAAACAATCCGATCGACCGGGCTGCATTGAAAGCATATACGCTTATCCGTGGACGGCAGGTTGGAGATCTTGTTAATGAGGCTCTAAAGAATTTACCCGATCGAATTTCATCCGAATTTGAACACCTTGATATTTATCTGAATAAAATACCCGGTCTGCTTGAAGACAGCGGTGAAGCGATTGACGCCGTAATTACAGACATTCTCGATAAACTGATACACAGGTTAAATGTAAAGCAGATTGTAGAAGAAAATCTTCGGGCTTACGACGAAACAAAGCTGGAAAAACTCATCAAAGGCGTAACGAACGAACATTTGCTTACGATTCAATATCTTGGCGCGGTTCTCGGCACGATTGGCGGTTTTGTGATCTGGCAGCCTCTGTTCAGCCTAAGCGTGATCGGATTCCTGACCATCCTGATTTTTTCGGCCGATCACCTGATGATGACATTTCAGCAGCGGTATTCAGATTCAAATTGAGGCAAATGCCAGTTAAATGAACTACCTCGGGGCAGAGCCCACGAGGTATCACCTTAGAACCCATAAATTTTGTTAACTATGGATTTTATTATGAAGTGTCCCCCTTTGAAGGGGGCAATGGGGGATGATGGTTTGTGCTTGTGATTCAAGTTCAGCCCATTTTTTGGTTACGATAGTCATCCCCCTGCTCACTCTGTTCGCTTTCCCCCTTCCAAGGGGGACTTTAATCTTTTTCAGACCCAGAGGGTCGGGGAATTAAACCACTTATGATTAAAAGGCGTCATCCCGCACCACGATGCGGGATCTCCCATTTATGCCAGTGGTTGAGTAAACCATTGGCAGTATTTTAGTGTTGTTTGAGTATGGGAGATCCCGGCTCGGAGGCCGGGATGACTCAAATAAACTAATGCGATGAGTCAGTCACAGAAAGTTTCGTATAACCCTCTCACAATCAATAAGACATAGATTGATTAAGTCTAAATTTTTCACCTCATCACAGCCCGGCCCTGATCCCAACATGAACGTTTCCATTCGCAAGATCTTCATTTGGAGAAACGGCATACGAAAATTTAATAATTCCTAAAGGAGACTCAAATGCCAGGCCGAATCCCAATGAGGTCAGCGTGTCTTTGATGGCCAGAGCGTCACTCTCTTCGTTTATCAACTGCGGCCTCTCGTAAAAACCATATGCGCCAAAGAGGAAGATATAAGAGTTACGTTCAAGCATATACCTGCCTTCCAATTCGCCCCAAATCACAGAACTCCCCCTAAACTGGTCTTCCCGAAATCCGCGTAGTGAATTCGCCCCGCCAAACCGAAACAGATCAGTAATAATGTAGTGAGGGCTTTCCAGAAACATAGCATTCACCTGTGGAGCTAATACCTGCCTGCTGCCCAGCAGGATATAACCACGAGCCATTGAACGCAATATAGTCTGACTAAACGATCGCCCGGTGTCTGACTGATATCGTTCATCGTTAATAAACCGACGACCTCGTTCAAGAATTATCCGCCCTTCAAACCCACGGGTCGGCACTCGGTATCGATTGATATTACGGAGATGGAAGCCTACGCCATAAAAGTTTGCCCTGGAATCAATAGCAACCGTTGCTGCGTCTGACTCTGCCACCGAACTACGCTCAGCCCTAAGGGTGCCTGTAATCTCAAACCCGGAAAAGATACGGTACCCTCCTCTCAGCGTAAAATCCCTGACAAGGTACGATGAATCCTGCTGCGTAAATTTCAGTCCGCCCCCGATATGAAGCGGCAGGCCACCGAGATAGTGCTGTTCTGCCGATAGATTTAGTTTAGAAACCAGTGGCTGAAGCTGCTCATACCTGAGGTCGAGCACGTTGCCATTGGCAATACTGTTTCGCAAAAGTATATCTCCATACCCGGCAATCGTTGCCGAACCTGTCGGATCAGGCTGGTAGCCGATCAAACCGTCAAAAAAATTGAGCTGTTGTTCGCTTACATCATAGAGCAAAAACGGTGTTCCATCCACAAAAACAAGCTCTCCGTCCGATACATCTTCAAACAGTCCGGAATTCACCAGGTTCTGACGGCCGCGCTCCATCAGCGACGGGGTCAGCAACTCTCCATCTGCAATACCTGAAACACGCCTGATATAAACTACAGAATTTCTCTGGACGCCGGTAAAACGAACGCCATCGACCCTAATCTTATCACCCGGTACAATGTTAACTTTAAGATTAACCTGGCAGTCACTGCTATCTTTTGTGATGGCTGAAATTCTGAATTCTGAAAGGTAGAAGCCTTGTGCTTCGTAATCAGATAGCCGATCATTCGATATGTCCTGAACAATCGATTCCGTAAACAGACGTCCGATATACTTTGAACTGTTGAAATCGGCAATCCTATCCGGCGTTTCATTATGTCCAGAGACTTTGATTGACAAATCTCCAAGTGTGTACCTGCATCCTTCCCGGACATAAATATCAATAGATTCAGATGTGGTTGAAACAGAATCTACTGATGCATCAAGATACGCCTGGTTAGCCAGCCATTGTTTTGTTAGAGCAATAAATACCGTAGAATCCCGGCCTCCTCTATTGGCGGTTCGAACATTATTTGGCAAATCAAATGCACGATCTGTTTGTGTAGAATAGACGTTGATATCCCGGGTCTGCGCGAAAAGAAAGGTTGGCATAAGCAGGCAGAACAGAATCACAAAAATTTTAATCGCGTCATGCATGATGTGATGCTGAGCCGTCCCAACTAATCCAGGTCTATCGCGCTATCACATCAGATACAAAATTTGGAAGCGCAAACGACCCTTTATGCAGGTCGGCGTTATAATATTTTAGTGGCTTGATATGATCGATTCCCTTTTTGATGCGTTCTGTGACGCTGTCGCTTAAAGGATTTTCAGATTTTGAGGCACATGCCATCGACCACATCCCCGCCGGGTACAACGGGATAAAACTCAGATACATTTTAGATACCGGAAAAAGATCATTAATGGCATGAAACACTTTTTTCATACTGGAATGATACGACTCCACCCACGGACTCTCGGTTTGAGCGGTTAAAACTCCGTCTTCGGCAAGTGCTTTATAGCAGAGCTCAAAGAAATCCTTTTCAAACAATCCTTCTGCAGGTCCCACCGGGTCGGAGCCGTCAATTATTACGACATCGTAAGGATCTGTTACGTTTTTGATGAAGGCGATACCGTCTTCGTACAACACGTTTAATTTGGGATTCTCAAAATCGCCCACTGCCGGCATGAATTGTTTTGATGCATCCACAACGGTCTTATCAATCTCAACCATGTCCACATGCTCAACGGTCGGGTGTTTCATCACTTCCCGGGCCGTACCGCCGTCCCCTCCGCCGATGATGAGCACTCTTTTTGGCTCGGGGTGGGTAAAGAGGCCCACGTGGGTTAACATCTCGTGGTAAACAAATTCATCACGCTCACTCAGCATCACCATCCCGTCGATGGTCATCAGGTTTCCCCAGGTGTCGGTCTCATACACTTCCACCAGCTGGTATTCGGATTGTTCAGAAAAGAGAAGTTTTTTCAGGCCGATGGTCAGGCCAGTTTGTTTGTTATAGAATTCGTTGTATTGAAGAGGCATGATATACAGTGTTCAGTGAGTCAGCAGTCATTTTTTTTAAGAGATTCCTGATGGTGTCCGGGTTCAAAATTAAGTACGTTAAACGCTGACAGGAACCTTCGAAAAACGCTCAAGCACGCTGTCAGGTTTGTTATTTGTACCATAAAACGGCTGCTGCAAATACTGCGCCACAGGTTTCTATTTTGTGCTCAATCCCGAAGGATTTAATCTCTTTGAGTTTGCGGTTACGGTACTCAAAACCATCTACAACCATTTGCCGCACAATCTCCTCAACGTTATCAAGATTTGCGTGATCTTCGAATTCCATGATTACGCCGGGTTCCCTGTCATCTTCAGGAATACCTACGGCTATTGCAGCGGAAATCAAGCGGCCGGGCGTGTTACCATCAATTGTGGCGTAAGCAAGCGGAACCAGTCCGCCTTTTGGAAACTGGATAGAATCGACAGACACTTCCTCGGCGGCGGGAGGAAGAATACTGCTCATTCTCATTAAATTTGTGTCGCCCACCCCTGCCTGAAGCAGGGCTTTATCAAACGCATTCAGACGTGTGCGGCCTTCGGATGCTCCACGCACAAGGCTATAAGTATTAGGGGTCTTTACCATCATAGCAGATAAATATTCTATTTAATTATTTTGTTCTGATGCAGCCGGTTTGAATAGTAACCGCTGGCCATTGGGTACTTTGAAAAGACCGCGTTTCATTTCCATACTTGAAACGTTCTTCGACTCAAAATACTCCTTCAAATGCTCCTGTATGATCCAGGG
The DNA here is from genome assembly GCF_038150125.1 of Rhodohalobacter sp. 8-1. Lineage (NCBI taxonomy): Bacteria > Pseudomonadati > Balneolota > Balneolia > Balneolales > Balneolaceae > Rhodohalobacter > Rhodohalobacter sp. 8-1. The sequence continues at coordinate 166,788 of NZ_JBBVMF010000001.1, forward strand.
ATCTATTGTATCGCCGCATGTGAAAATATCAACAGCGGCGTAGTTATACTCAGGCCAGGTATGAATTGCTACGTGAGACTCTGCGATCACAACTACACCGCTTACGCCATAGGGGCTAAACTTGTGAAAATTATGAGAGATGATCGTAGCATTTGATGCTTCAGTTGCCTTGATGAGAGATGATTCGATGTATTCAACATCATTTATGGTAGATTCTTTGCAATCGTAAAATTCTACGAGAATTTGTCGGCCAAGTGCTTCCATGTTGTAATTTAGTTAACAGTAATAAATAAGTATTATTGGAGAGTTGTTATTGACAAATAGCGATTATATTCTGTCACTTATAAGTCAAACAATAAGCATTTTTTGAAGTAATAAAATTCAAAACATTAAAAATACGCAGAAATTTTGGGTTTATGATATCATCAGAAAAAAAAATTTCCAAATCGAACGCTCTTCTAACATACCGCGCGTTATTACTGCCCAGGTTAATCGAAGAGCGCATGCTAAACCTTCTGCGACAGAATAAAATCAGTAAGTGGTTTTCGGGCATTGGTCAGGAGGCAATATCCGTGGGTGTGGCCTCATCGATTGACGATAATGACTACCTGTTGCCCATGCATCGTAATCTTGGCGTCTTCACCACGCGGGGTGTTCCCTTCTACCCCCTGTTTTGTCAGCTTTTGGGTAAAGCGGATGGATTTACGGGCGGACGCGACAGATCGTTTCATTTTGGAATACCGGAGCGTAAAATTTTCGGGATGATCTCTCACCTTGCGGCAACCATGCCTGTCGCTGATGGTATCGCCCTGGCATATAAACTTCGGGACAACAATCAAATAGCCGTCAGTTTTTGCGGTGATGGTGCCACAAGTGAAGGAGATTTTCATGAAGCACTCAATCTCGCCGGCGTATGGAAACTCCCGGTCATATTTGTTATTGAGAATAACGGGTACGGATTATCGACACCGGTATCTGAGCAATACGCCTGCGACCATCTTGTTGACCGCGCCAAAGGGTACGGCCTCGAGGGAATGCTGATTGAGGGAAATGATTATTTTGAAGTAGCGGACTCCATCAAGAAAGCGCGTAACCTTGCTTTACAGGGTAAACCGGTGTTGGTTGAAGCGAAGACCTTCCGTATGCGCGGACACGAAGAGGCATCAGGTACATTTTATGTCGAAGATGAAGAGTTTGAGCAGTGGTCACCGAAGGATCCTGTTCGACAGTTTGAGGAGTGGCTGAAATCAGAATCCTACATTAAAGATTCAGACGAGCTCGAGGCTATAAAGACAGAGGTCGGTAAAACATTTGAACCTGATCTTAAAAAAGCACTGAAGGCAGACGATCCTGTGTTTGATGAAGCTGCTGAGCGAAAACGAGCCGGACTCAAGCCATTTAAAACCCCTCCTTCAAGAAATGGCGTGAAATCTGATAAAACATCAGAGAAGCGACCCGTGGACGCCATACATTTGGCGCATAAACAGGCTTTTGATGAAGATGAGACCTTCCTGCTTTTAGGACAGGATGTTGCCGAGTATGGCGGTGTGTTTAAAGTTTCGGAAGGGTTTTATGAGCGATACGGTAAAGACAGAATTCGAAATACCCCCATTATCGAATCCGGGGCCATCGGAGCTGCCATTGGTCTTGCCATGGAGGGATTCAAACCGGTGGTGGAAATGCAGTTTGCCGATTTTATTTCTTGCGGGTTTAACCAGATCGTCAATAATCTCTCGAAAGGAAGCTACCGCTGGATGCCGGATCTGAATATTACCATTCGCGCGCCACATGGTGCAGGTGTGGGTGCCGGTCCCTTTCATTCGCAGTCACCCGAAAGCTGGTTTATGGGCCTGCCCGGACTCAGGGTTCTAGTCCCGTCGTCAGTTGAAGATTTTCAGGATATGCTCTACAGCACACTCTACGATCCAAACCCAGTCATCTTTTTTGAACATAAAAAACTTTACCGAAGCATAAAGGAGGTGACGCCCGATCGTTGTAAAATTGTAGAACTTGAGTCGGCACGAGTAGTGAAAGAAGGCTCAGATGCAACGATCATCACATTTGGAATGGGCGTTCACTGGGCACTGGATTTTGCCGATCGGCAGTCCAATAAAAAGGCCAATCTCGAAATCATCGATTTACGGTCACTCGCGCCTATTGACTGGGCTGCAATTGAAACCTCCATCAAAAAGACAAACCGCGTTCTTCTTCTTGAAGAAGCTTCTGAGGTATTAGGACCGATGAGCGAAATCGCCGCTGGAATCTCGGGGCGCTTTTTTGAACATCTTGACGCACCAGTCATCCGCTGCTCGTCCATCCACACCCCTATCCCCTTCAGTAAAGAACTCGAGAAAGGGTATTTGGCCAATTACAGGCTCGAAGAAAAACTGGAGCGGTTGTTGGGGTATTAAAAATTTTTATCTTTGACCTAAGTAACACACCCCTCGGCTTGAAAATCGGCGTACCGCCGTTTTCAAGTCCATTTCCCCTCTCAAGAGGGGATTTACATTTTTAACTTTCAATAGAATATATATGAGAACCTTGGTTCGATTATAAAACGTCCTTTACAAATAATTGTAAAGTAGTGTTGTTACAATCCCTATAATCTATGCAAGATAATGGGTAAAAGGCATATCGATTGAAATCCCCGCTTGAGCGGGGACAGACACCAAAGCGTTTAGCGACGCGTCAGGGGCGTGTTCGACGTGGTCAGAGGTGTAGAACTATTTAATCTTGAGATGAGGCATCTATCCACGTAGATCGAAGCTCCTGCTTCGATTGCTATGAATCAGTCTATTAATAAATTGCGACGACGATTGTTGATAACAATCCCGGCCCATATAGTTCACGCATCACTTCCACATCAATCCCAAACCTGTCGAACGGGCACGTTTGATCTACGTAGATCGATGCTCCCGCTTTGATTGATATTAATCCAAGCAATTGATCAACAACCGGATCGGTATCACTCCGCCAATCCTCTTCTTTTCAACAAATTCGACACATCCGGTTCCTGGCCTCTGTACTCTTCATAAAGCTCCATCGCATCGCGGCTGCCGCCTTTTGAGAGAATATGCTCTCTGTAGCGATCGCCGTTTTCGCGGGTGAGCCCGCCCTGTTCTCTCATATATGCAAATGCATCTGCTGCTAAAATTTCACTCCAGATATAAGCGTAATAATTCGCTGAATATCCGCCTGAAAATACATGGGAAAAGTATGGCGATTTATATCTCGGCGGAATTACAGGGTTATCAAGGTTGTGTTTTGCAAGTGAACGGTCTTCATATTCAATCACGTCATCAGGAATATTCCCTGTGTTCAGCAGATGCCATTCCATATCCACGAGTGTTGCGCCAAGGTATTCGTAGGTATCAAATCCCTGGTTGTGCTCACGGGCATCCACGAGCTTATCAAGCAGCTCTTGCGGAATCCGCTCACCTGATTCGTGATGAATGGCGTAATTCTCAAGGACTTCCGGCAAAATTGCCCAGTCTTCCTCAAAGGTAGACGGGAATTCTACAAAGTCTCTTGGTACGGAGGTGCCGGAGAGCGACGGATAGGTGACATCAGAAAATAGCCCGTGAACCGCATGGCCCATTTCATGGAACATCGTCGTAACATTGTCGAATGTGATGAGAGCTGGATCTCCCTCGGCCGGCGGTGTGATGTTTAAAACATTCATTACTACAGGTTTATTATTGAGCAATTCTGATTGCTGAACAAACGAATTCATCCAGGCACCGCCACGTTTGGAATCCCTGGAAAAATAGTCGCCGTAAAACAGGCCGAGTTCAGATCCATTGTGGTCATAAACCGTAAATACACGCACATCAGGATGATATACGGGAATATCATCACGCTCCTCAAATGTGATCCCATAAAGCTGCTCCATCGCATAAAAAACGCCGTTTTTCAGCACGTTATCGAGCTCGAAATACGTCCTGACTTCCTCCTCATCAAACGCGTATTTATCTGCCCGCACTTTCTCGGCGTAGTACTCCCAGTCCCAAGGCTGCAGCTCATCATTGACCCCATCACGCAGCATCATTTCTGTGATGAGCTCTGATTCCGCCTTTACATTTTCATTTACTGCTGGGATAAGATCGGACAACATATTTAGTACAGCATCTGGTGTTCCTGCTGTTTGTGGATCGATAGCATAATCGGCGTATGTATCATATCCCAAAAGAGAGGCGCGCTCAGCCCGCAAATCAGCGAGTTCCAGTACGATCGGACGCGTATCAATGCCACCATCCTGGCCAATTCCCCGGTATGCAGACGCTTCCCACAGCCGCTTTCTCAGATCCCGATTATTCAAAGATGCCAGCAGCGGATGCCGCGTTGTATTGTTGATGGTTAGTACGTAGCTGTCTTCATGTCCCCGGCTTTCAGCTGCTGCCCGGGCTGATGCAATCCGATTTTGACTGAGGCCGTCAAGCATTTCTTCGTCTTCAACCACAACCACGCGTTCGCGGGTCATTTCAAGGAGAAGTTCCTGGAACTCTGTCGTTAGCGATGATACGCGCTCATTGATTTCACGCATTCGCGATTGCTCCTCATCTGTCAGCCTGGCACCGGCACGTACAAAATCGAGATGGGTGTCTTCCAGAAGTTTCATCGCTTCGGCATCAAGATCGAGCGATTCTCTTTTTTGATAGAGATCATCAACCCGGGCGAACAGATCGCCATTTAAAAGGATATCATCGCTGTGAGCGGCAAATCGCGGCGCAAACTCACTTTGAATGGCTTGTATCTCTTCATTCGTGTGGGCTGATGTGAGGCTGTAAAAAACTGATTGTGCCCTGTTCAGCAGCTGGCCGGATCTCTCCATCGCCACGATTGTATTTTCGAACGTTGGTTCCTCAGAGTTCGATGCGATCTCCTCAATTTCTGCCAGATGCTCTTCTATTCCTCTTTCAAATGCAGGTACATAATGATCATTGGTAATTTCTGTGAAATCGGGGGCTTCAAATGGAAGCGTACTTTCTTCAAAAAACGGGTTATTGCTCATAGTGTTTGGTTGGCTGCAGGCAACCGCTAAGATAGCGGTGAGCAGTGTGATAAAAATTAGAGTTCTGTTCATTGTAAAAATGCTTGATTGATTAAAATGGTGGACTTATAATGGCTTTATTTCCTGTATAAAAATTGAGTCGAAAGTCGAAATAAGCCATCAGGCTTTACCAACGTGATTCCAATAGCACAAAATCTCGGTTCAGGAGGGTAATAATGTTTCATTCAAAGTTTTATTAATCGGGATAAATCGATTTCTTAGCTGCAAGAAGCGTGTTTTTCATCAGCATGGCTACCGTCATTGGCCCCACGCCGCCCGGCACCGGGGTAATCCAGCTCGCTTTTTCCCTGAGTCCTTCAAAGTCACAATCGCCAACAAGCTTGTACCCTTTTTCTGTGGTTTCATCAGCCACGCGATTGATGCCAACATCAATGATGACAACGCCCTCTTTCACCATCTCGGCTTTAATCAAACCGGGCTGACCGGCAGCAACAATCAGGATATCTGCATCAATGGTGTGGCGAGTGATATCCTTTGTGTATTTGTGGCAAATTGTGGTGGTAGCTTTGCCTGACGAATTTTCGCGGGAGAGCATAATGGCCATCGGTGAACCCACAATATTACTCGCCCCAACAACCACCGCATGCTTACTTTTCACCTGGATACTGTAATGTTTAAACAGCTCTAAAATTCCCGCCGGGGTACACGATTTAAATGTTGGCTGATCAACAGCCAGCCGCCCGACATTCATCGGGTGAAACCCGTCCACATCTTTCCGGTAATCAATGCTTTCAATTACATCGTGAGATGACAAGTGCGACGGCAGCGGGAGCTGAACAAGGATGCCATCCACCGAATCATCTGTGTTAATTTTATGGATCTCATGCTTAAGATCTTTCGCCGACATCGTATCCGGCAAATGTTTTGTTCCCGTTTCGATACCTACGTCAGCGCATGCTCTTGTTTTAGCGCGAATATAAGTTGAGGAAGCCGGATCAGTTCCTATTTGAAGCACCTGCAGAAACGGCGCCCTGTTTCCCTGGCTGACCCAGTTTTCAACATCCTCCCGGATCTGGTCGCGTGTTAATTTAGCAACTTTTTTTCCGTCAATAATTTGTGAAGTCATAAGCGTGATTATCGTTCTATATCGTATTTTTTCATTTTATTATAGATGTGGCTCCGCTGAATATCGATCGCATCAGCAGTTGCGGACACATTCCAATCGTGGTCTTCCAGTTTCTTGATCAGGTAATAGCGCTCGGCTTTCTCTTTGTACTCCTGAAACGTGAGCGACTGCTCCAGAAGCTCGTCAAGTCCGCCGTTATCGCTGCCTGTCATTGTAGCGAGGCGGATCACATCATCACGTGTAATTTCATCCCCATCAGACAGCAGCGCCATGCGTTCAACAGCATTTTGCAGCTGACGAATATTTCCTGGCCAGCTTAACTCTTTCATTTCATCAAGAGCATCATTTGAAAAGGATTTCCCGGCATAAATAATATCTTTCTGTGACAGCCGCGACAAAAACCATTTGGCTAACACAGGGATGTCTTCTTTTCTTTCCCGAAGCGGCGGCACATGAATGGGAATCACGTTTATCCTGTGAAACAGATCCTCGCGAAACCGGTTCTCTCGGATCTCTTTTTCGAGATCTCTGTTAGTTGCCGAAAGAAGTCGTACATCCACATCAATTCGTTTGCTTCCGCCCACGCGGGTCACCTGGTTTTCTTGCAAAACGCGCAATACTTTTGATTGCGCATCGAGGCTCATATCTCCAATTTCATCCAGAAAAAGCGTGCCGCCGCTCGCCTGTTCGAACTTTCCTATGCGCTGTTCAGAAGCCCCTGTAAATGCACCTTTTTCATGGCCGAACAGCTCGCTTTCGAGCAGATCAGTCGGAATCGCGGCACAGTTCACATCTACAAATGACTTTGATGCGCGGGGACTTTTTTCATGAATCCATCGCGCCACAAGCTCTTTCCCCGTTCCGTTTTCGCCGGTTATAAGTACACGGCTGGTACTGGGTGCTACTTTTTCAATCGTCTTTTTGATGCGGCTGATCGCAGCGCTCTGACCTACCATCTCCGTAACATTATTCAGTTCCGTTCTTATACGCCTGTTCTCTTCAATCAATTCGTTGCGAGAGAGTGCATTACGAACACTAATGAGTAAGCGGTTCAGATCTGGTGGCTTTTCAATAAAATCGAATGCGCCAATTTTTGTAGCCTCAACGGCAATCTTAATAGTACCGTGACCACTGATCATGATCACCGGCAGTCCTGGTTTAATGTCCTTCACTTTTTCAAGCACTTCAATCCCGTCCATCCCTTTCATTTTGATGTCCAGGATCATCAGATCAACAGTATTTGATTGAACCTGACGTAAGGCGTTTTCCCCGCCTTCGGCTTCTAAAACTGTATAATTCTCGAACTCAAGAATCTCACGCAAACTATTGCGGATACTCTTTTCGTCGTCAGTTACAAGAATGGTTGGATTTGATTTTCCGGGCATAGAGTCGGCTCAGTACCGTGAATAAAGATAGTCCAGAATTTGCTGATGAATTCTGTCAACAACCGCCGTTCGAACGGTATAATTATTTGTGGCGATGGTTACTACCAGACGCTCACCGCCAGCGGTATTAAGGTAACCACTAATGGAACGAACTCCCGACATAAATCCGGTTTTCCCGAAAAAGTTGCTGGCGATATTACTATTATAGAATCGGTATTGAAGCGTACCATTGCGGCCGGCTATCGACAAGCTGTTATAGTAAATATCAAAATAAGGTTTCTGTTGCATATCAACCAAAAAACGGTTCAGGTCGGATGTTTTCAGCAGTGTGGCCGGTGCCATGCCGGATGCATCGCGAAGTTCTACAGCGGTTGTATCAAACCCGTGGGTATTCATAAATCCTTTCACCAGCTCCAAACCAAGTTCAGTTGAACCAGGCACGCCGTATCGTTCAGCAACCAGCGTTTTCAGCAGCATTTCGGCGTATAAATTATCACTCTCCCTGTTAAGCCGATCTATCATGGTATGAAGCGGCTGCGAGCGATGGCTATGAAGCTCCGTGAACCCGCCATCATTCCACGCAATAGGTTCATCAGACAGCAGCAACTGCCCCTCAACCCTGATGCCCATCAGCTGAAGATACCGCTTAAATGTATCAATAAAATAAAGTGACGGGTTATGCACGCTCAGCGGTTCGGTCTCGTAATGCCCCTCCGGCAACGTACTTCTCAGGTAGATGGTATTGCTGCCAAGTTCCCTCCGGTAGGATTCATCAAACGATGTACTTGCCGGCGTGATCCGTTGTTCATTGATAAACTGAACGTAAGGCGTTTCAAACGGAAACCATGTGATACTCGGCTTTGATCCGGGATCACCATCTGCCCTGACCTCCAGGTCAACCACGTTCTGATTAAAAGAGAGTGCACTAATTTCGGGCGCATAATAATAGCTCAGGTCATCCCACTCCCAGCCGCGCGGATACGGTACGTCATCAAAATATCCGTGATGTCCAATGATGTTGCCATCAATAACTTCAACGCCCATGGAGTCGAGCTTTGAAAACCAGTGCTGGAAAAGAAACATCGGATCTTCGTATGCCTCGCCGTTAATTGATGGATCACCCGCACCGCGAATATAGAGATCGCCATTCCAACGGTTTCCGCTTTGTTCACCCGAGCCGTACAAGTTGGTTTCAAACTGAAAATCCGGGCCAAGCTGATCGAGGTAGGCAGCTGAGGTTACCAGCTTAAGGTTTGATGCGGGACGGATCAGGAAGTCCCCGTTATACGCATCCAAAATATCACCAGAGGAGTTGCGTACCTGGAATGACCAGAATGAAGATGAGGCAGCGCTATTCTCTATAATATCACGAATAGGAGATCTGTCTTGCCCGTCAGCGGTGAGATTGAGACAAGGAAACAGAATCAGCCCAAAGACCAGGACTTTCACTGCGTTGCTACACGAGCTGATCATTCTAATTCCCGAAATATTCTTTCTCTTCAGTTTTAAATGTCTCAAAAATCTCATCGGGGTTTTCACACTCAAGTAGTTTGTTACGAAATGTAGAACTGTTCATGAGCCGTGATATTCTGCTCAATAGCTTGATATGTTGATTCGATCTATCTTCAGGACCAACGAGCAAAAAGACCATTTTAACAGGTAGATTATCGATGGAATCAAATTCTACGCTCTCATCGAGAACGGCAAAACTTGCAAGGGTTTCACTGATGGAATCACATTTACCGTGTGGAATTGCAAGCTGTTTGCCAACCCCGGTCGACATAATCTCTTCACGGTCAAACACAGACTGACGAATTTTTTCCAGCTGTTCTTTATTCACTTTAGGCTCGAGTAGATCAACGACACTGTTGATAAGTTCCTTCTTATCAGCAACCTCAAGCCCTTTGGCAATTGTTGACCTGTCTAATAGTGTGCTAATATCCATAAATTCTGCTAAATAACGAATGTAGCAAAGTAGATTGCTTACTTTTTAATTTGTCAATTTTTGCATGATACGCAATTTTTCGGTCCCACAAAAAATGCGGGCAACGATTGTTAATGATACTATTTCGAGTTTGACAGCGGGGAGAATAGGGATGTGTGCAGACACAACTTCTGATTACCAAAAACAATAAAAAACCGTTGCGTCCCTCCTGCTCTTTTTCCATACCTTACAGGTTACTAAATATCAAACTGGCAGATGGTAAAACCGGCATTTACAATTCTTAAAAAAGAGATAGCGATCGAGCTTCGCACGCGCTATGCGTTAAACACACTTCTCGCATTCACGGGCGCCTCTCTTCTGCTAATTTTATTCACACTGCGTGCAGATCAGATGAACCCAACACCGAAAAGCGGCCTGGTATGGATCATCATTCTCTTTGCCGCCATGACCGGCATGATGCGTTCTTTTTTACAGGAAGCAGATAAAAAAACATGGGATCTGCTAAAACTACATGCTCAGCCCACGGATATTTTCACCGGAAAAATTCTTTACAACTTCCTGTTCTTGTTGATACTGCATATTTTCACATTCTTTTTCTACCTGTTTATGATGAACATGTCGATTGTCAGTTTCCCATATTTTGTGGCCGCAATACTATTTGGGTCGGCGGGGCTGGCTGCGGTTACAACCCTAACCTCAGCTATGATTGCAAAAGCCGACCGCAAGGGTTCAATTTTTTCTGTGTTATGCATTCCGCTATTGGTGCCGCTGTTGCTTATTTTAACATCCGTCACAAAAAGTGCACTCATCGAAGGCGCCACGCCAGATGCTCTTGACGACCTAACCGCCCTGATTGGATACTGTGGCGTTACGATTACCGCCGGCGTTTTATTATTTGATTTTATTTGGGAGGACTAATGGACATTATAGATGAACAAGTTCAGCTTGGCGATCGCAGGATTGTGGGGCAGGCCCACGCACTCGATCAAACCAAACGAATATTTACATCTGACCGGCTGAGCCACGCCTACCTGCTTACCGGGCCAGCTGGTTCCGGGAAAACGGCATTTGCACTTATGATGGCGGAGGCGATCAATGGAGTGGACAATCTGACTGACCTGAAGGGAACAGCTAAAAGCAAGAAATCAAGCTGGTTTTCCCACCCTGATATCCACCTGTTTATCCCGCTGCCTACCTCAGCAAATATATCGGAACTGACCGAGCGTCAAAAAATTCTTACCAAAGATCCCTATGAGATCGTTGATTTTTCACTGCGCCCGGAACTGGGTAAAGATGGCAGTTCAAAAAATAAACGCGCCTTCTATTTCATTGATTACTATCGTGAAGAGATTCGTCCAAAAACCGTTCTGAAACCGAATGAAGGCAGACGAACCATCATGATACTGACCGGCATTGATACTATGCGGAAAGAGGCGGCAAACGCATTTCTGAAACTTCTTGAAGAGCCCTCCGGCGAGGTGATGTTCATTCTCACAGCTGATAAAACCGACCAGCTTCTGCCTACAATAATGTCGCGTTGCCAGCAAATTCGGTTGTCACCTTTATCGCATGATGAGGTGCGGGACGGCCTGATAGAATATGATGGATACAATAAAGAAGACGCTGAATTTTTAGCCCGTATTTCCGGCGGGAATTACTCCCTATGCCGTTTTCTTGATCTGGAAACACTCCAACAGACAAGAAAACAGACGGTCGACTTTCTTCGGTACGCTTACACGCAGGACGCACACTCCCTCGTTCAGCTGATCGAAGGCTGGCAGTCAGATTTGAATCTTGAAAGTCAAATTGCCCTGTCGAATACTCTGGAGCAACTTCTGCGAGATATAATGATCTACCGGGAAACCGGCAATAAAACACTCATCACAAACATTGACCAGCTTGATGTGATCAAAAAATTCTGTGAGGGTTTGGGTGAAGCTAAGCTTGAACGAATGATTGAGGAGCTGCAGGATTTAAAAGGACTCTTCTATCATAATGTACAATTTAAGCTTATCTTTACGGCCCTTGCATTTAGGTATGGAAACCTGATGCGGGGAATTGAGCCATTGATCACCTCAGAAACTGCCTGGAAACATCTGCCGGCATACAGTGACACTTAGTATGATAAACCTGCAATCTTTCCCTTTCGTAAAAATGCACGGAGCCGGGAACGACTTTATTCTTTTCGATAACCGAACACTCAATCTTTCGAATGAACAGATTGAAGAACTGACGCCAAGGCTTTCCAACCGGAAGTTCGGCGTTGGGTCTGATGGTGTAATCGCTCTTCATTACGATCGTACAAAAGAAGCTGATCTTGTGATGACCTACAAAAACCCCGATGGCAGCGATGCCGGTATGTGCGGAAACGGGGCGCGCTGCTTCGCAAACTATGCCGTTACCCTTGGCGCGCCGTCCACGTTTAGTTTCAGAGTTCACGACAAAGTTTATCGTGCCGAAACGCAGACAAATTCAGCCATAATTCACTTTCCTCTCAAGACAGAAGTTTATAAACAAATTGTGGAAGGCACCGAACTTCTGAATGTTTACACTAACACCGAGCACATTGTATGCCCGGTTTCAGAAGACATGCTTGCTGAAGAAACTGATCTTGTTGAAAAGGGACGTGAGCTGCGCTACCATAATGAATTTAAACCAGCAGGTACAAATGTAAACTTTATTTCAGGTACCAAGCCCGAATCTCTTTCCCTTCAAACATATGAACGGGGCGTGGAACAGTTAACGCTTGCCTGCGGAACCGGTGCTATTGCGTCCGGTATTGCATGGCATCATATGCAGGATGCCGGCGGGGGTAACTATCACTATCAAATAAATGTAAAAGGAGGCACGCTTACCGTCCATTTTTCGTTTTCAGAGCATTCAGGACATTATTCCTCTATTAAACTTGAAGGTCCAACCGCATTTGTATTTGATGGCCATTTCTACCTCTAAGCAATTTTTGTTTCTACTTTTTGCGTCGCTGGCTTTACTTCAGTGTGGGACATCACGGAACTCCAGTAGTTCAGAAACAAACAATAAAAAATCCTACACGCCACTCGAAAATCAGTTTACAGTTCCCGGTCAGGTGAATGCAAGCGACATCGTATATTCGGTAAAACTGCATCGTTCCGGAAACAACCTGTCGGCCCCGATCATACAGCTTAACAGTTCACAAAAGCTTCGCCTGTCATTTGATCTTCTTGAATTTGAATCGCGCCAGCTATCTATTTCTTTCACCCATCATAATCCCGACTGGAGCCGCTCAAGCTTGGCGGAAGACTTCTATAAAGAAGGATATTTTAACCTGATGCTGCCGTTTGGGCGTGTAAGCCGGACTGAACGGCCGGATTACAGGAATTACCAGTACGAGTTTCCAAATGAGAATATTGAGTTTCTGGTCAGCGGCAACTACATGCTGCAGGTTGAAGATGCCGACTCCGGAAACCTGCTTTTTTCAATGCCCTTTTTTGTTAGCGAAAACCAGGGAGGTATTATTTCACAGGTTGAAACAGTTATCGTGCCAAGAGAGGAAGGCAGAGTTTCTCACAATCCGGAAAGCATATTTGAAACTCCGGAATTTATAGCCACACCCCAGTTTGATCTGGAATTTTATTACGTCCAGAATCAGTTTTGGGGACGTGCTAAAGAGGCCGGTGAGCTGGATACATCTACACCGGGAGAGGTTCGGTTTGAAGTCACTCGGAATAATTCGTTTGTAGGTGATTATGAATTTCAGTTACTCTCACTTACCGACCTTACCCAGCAAGATCCGCAAATCCTTGAATATGACCCGTCAGAAATACCTCCGCGAGTCGTTTTATTTGAAGATGTGCAAGGTTTTACCGCAAATCGTAATCAAACGCCATTGTCAAATCTAAGCGGGGCGAATACATCATTAAGTGCACGGTACGGAAATGTCCATTTCAGATTTGATACCGATCGTCAATTAAACAATGATTCAGACATTTATCTCGTTGGAGACTTTACAAACTGGTCTTTAAGATCTGATTATCGATTAAAATACCATCAGGACACCGACCGATGGCGTACAAACGGAATCATAAAAACCGGCACTTACGCATACAAATACGTTGTCGTTCAAAATAACGAGATAAAAGATCTCGCCCTGGATGATTCCTTTACCCGAAGCCGGCAAGAGTATCATGCGCTGGTCTACTACCGCGACCCAGATCGATTTTACTACCGGCTGCTTCAAACAAATAACTTTTTCAAAAACAACTGATTAATTTTATGGCAAGAGTATTTAAATTTTTTGCCGCGTTCTTTGTCACGGCTGTGGTGATATTTGGTGCCATCCTGGCTTTCAACTGGGACGCATTTAACACGTTTTATGATAACCGGGACGCAATGGTTGAAGGTAGCCAGTGGGTTGAGGAGACTTATTCCCTGCGTGGACTATCGAACTATATCGACCAAAATCCGGATCATGTATCTATAGTCAGCAGCGTGATTGAAACGCCCGATTCCACGATTCGTTTTATGGAGCATGTAAAACGTCCGATGGGAACCACGGCTAACTTTTTCATTCTTGTTGCTGCTGCGGAAATGATTGAATCGGGTGCTGCATCACCTGATATGCCCGTAAGCTGGAGTGAGGTCACAGATCACCTTCTCCCGGGTGTGAACCGGTCTGAGCATGAAATAAGCTACACTGCTGCATCGGAACGCGGTTGGTTAAACGACAATGATGAATTATCGCTTGATAACACATTGCAGCTTCTTGCAGAGTTTAATGCACTTTCACTGGCCGATAAGCTTTGGTGGCACATTGGACAGGACAGATGGACGGCTTTGGCAGACACACTGTCACTCAATAATACAGACATGCCGCTGCCCTACTCCGGCCTTTATCTTACGATATCCCCGGGCATTCGTGATATGGAGGCTGAAAATATTTACGATCTGGAGCTTGTTAAGGAGCCAATCGACTATCGTGATTCCGTTATTGATCGCGCCGATAATTTTTTGAATGATCCGGAATTTCGCGAGAACACTCTTTCATACATGGAGGACAATCGCCTGGGCAATACGTTTATGCAGGAACGCGATGCCCTTGCACTATTTCCAAAAACTACAGCATCTGAAATGACCGACCTCCTGGAAAAGATGGTTAGAGATGAGCTGATTTCACCCGGCGTTAGCCAGCGGGTAAAGGATTGGATGAGATGGCCAATGGAAAGACAATCGGGTATCCGCCGCGATTTCACTGATTATGGCGCCATCTACGATAATCGTATGGGACTGTTAAACGGGATCGATTTTGGCACTTCCAGGTATACCGGCGATACGACTGTTCAAGCCGTATTTTTCGATCGTATTCAAATAGCGTTTTGGTTTCATATGTCAAGTAATCACATGCACCAGGATTTCCAGCAGCGCCTCATTTTTGATCCTGCCATGATAGAGCAGATGAAAGAGGTGGAGTCGTCTCACCGGCAGGCGTCATCACCCCACATAACCCCCTAATTTAGTTCGATGAATAAATATTATTTCATTTTTTTGATTTGGCTTCTTCCCGCCTACTTCCTGTTCCAGGGTAGCTACCAGGTTCTGATCTATTACGGAATTGAGAAAACCTATACCGAAGGCGAAAGCTATGTGGCCGATGTTCTGGAGTTTGATGTAAAACAAATTGCCGCACAAACAAATGGCTATGTAATCCTCCGCTTCACCACCAGAGATGGCAATACCGTAACCGAACAACTTGCCTTGCCTGTTCAGATGGCCCAGGTAATTATGGAATCTGAGCAAATCCCTATCCGCTACCTGGCCGAATCATTTAAGCCAATTGTAATGCTGACTGTCTACGAGCTGCAAAAATCTGTTGTCCTTGTAAATATGGCGGTTTCATCTCTTGGATTAATCTTTACACTCATTGTATCTGGCTTCGCAAGCCGATTTGCCATCAGACGACTTCGTCACGGCGAGGATACACTCGAAATTGAACGCTTAGATACAGTTAATGCCTGATTCATCCCCGAATACCCTTTACCTGATTCCTACACCGATCGCACGACGCAAAGAGAACCTCGTTCTACCGGAGCATACGCTTAATATTATCCGGACGGTTAACACGTTTGTTGTTGAAAAAATGCAGACCGCCCAGAGTTTTCTTCAGTGGGTTAACCATCCAACGCCGGACTACAAACAGACGTTTCGCGTACTGAATAAAAAAACACCGGATCACGAAATCATTAGTTTTCTGCAGCTTCTGAAAGATGGTAATGTTGGGTTGATGTCTGAGGCCGGCGCCCCCGGCGTGGCTGATCCCGGTGCAAAATTTGTAAATCTTGCCCATCAAAATGGGTACAGCGTTCAGCCGCTTGTAGGCCCGTCCTCTATTTTATTAGCGCTGATGGGGTCCGGGATGAACGGCCAGTCTTTTGCTTTTCATGGCTACCTGCCTATAAATGATAGCGAACGCCAAAAACGAATCCAGGAACTGGAACGTGAATCTGCTTCCTCATCACAAACGCAGATTTTTATGGAGACGCCCCATCGAAACATGTCATTGCTTGAGCAGCTGCTTCAAACATGCCGGCCGTCGTCAAAACTTTGTATCGCGTGCAACCTTACGGCTGATGACCAGTTTCTGAAAACCCGCCGCATCATGGAATGGAAAAACAGCCCCACTCCAGACCTCCAAAAAAAGCCCTGCCTCTTTTTACTCTCTGCGAGTTAATTAATAACTGGCTTCAGAAAAGAGCGCCAAACTATCTACTGTCATCCCGGCCCTGAGCCGGGATCTCCCATTTCAGTTCGAACCATCGATTCTGCCAGTGGCAACTTCTTTCCTGGATACAAAAACGGGAGATCGCGGATCGGAGTCCGCGATGACGATGTTCGGGATCACGGGTTCGAACCATGAGTCATCCCGGCCCTGAGCCGGGATCTCCCATTTCAGTTCGAACCATCGATTCTGCCAGTGGCAACTTCTTTCCTGGATACAAAAACGGGAGATCGCGGATCGGAGTCCGCGATGACGATGTTCGGGATCACGGGTTCGAACCATGAGTCATCCCGGCCCTGAGCCGGGATCTCCCATTCCTGCCTGAGCGATCAATACATTCTCTGGCCAATTCTTCGCCATGCAAAAACGGGAGATCGCGGATCGGAGTCCGCGATGACGATGTTCGGGATCGCGGGTTCGAACCATAAGTCATCCCGTCCTTGAGCCGGGATCCCCCACTCCAGGTTGTACCATTGTGACCTCTGTGGCCAATTCTTCGATTCAATTTGCTCACTCTATCAAATATTAAAATTATTTAATACTTCTCTTCTCAGACCGATAATACAAAAAGCTGTCTACCAGATTAAACAGCAATGATTTAGCTATAACGGGACTACGTTCTCTTCAATAATAAAGTCTATCTCAGGACAACTGACATATAAATTGGCCATGAAAAAACTACATCTACTGCTATTTTCAGTGATTGCTATAACTGCTTTAACACAGTGCGAAGCGCCTGAAAGCCCTGACTTTATCTTATCCAGTAAAATAGATACGCCCTTTATTGCAGAAAGTAACTTCCAGTTCTTTGGCGGTTCAAATGCACTGATTGATACGTCAAGCGCAGACCTGAATGATCTGCTGTCTATCGACGGCGAAAATTTTATCACCATTTCCCGTGAAGAGTCGTTTGATTTTGGTGATATCGAAAATGCGATACCGGCAATTGAAGTAGCCCCAACAGCCATCAGTACTGAGGTTGGTGAAATTGAACTGAGCAGTTTCTCATCACAAAATGGCAGCGGAAATGTAGGTCAGGCTGGGTTTGAAGACCTCACAGGACAACCATCACTTTTACAAGCGGGCGATCCTATTCCCGGTGCTGAATCTCCGTTTCCTGTAAATATAGATTTGAGTACCGACTATTTTGTGAGTGCACAAATTAAAAGCGGGTCTATCGTCTTCACCTTTCGGAACGAACTTGGCTTTGATTTGGACGATCTTACATTAGAACTATTCAGCGAAACGAAGTCACTGGGTATCGTATCAGTCAGTAATTTTGAACATGGCAGCACGCGAATGGAAGGAATTGAACTTGTTGATGAAAGCCAGGTTGATGCTGCCGTTGACCTTAGGGACATTAACGTAAATGTAACTATTGCCTGGAGCAGCCAGCTAATGAAAGCTGATCCCGGCGATTTAATTGTTCAGAGTGTTGAAGGGGAAAACCTGATTGCTACGCAAGTTGATGCCATTATTCCGGCACAGGAATTTCACACATCAGGCAATACTGCTTTTTCGGAAAATGAATTTCTGTTTACAGACCAGCAGCATTATGCAGAATTTGCATCAGGCGAACTGCTTGTCGATGAAATCATTAATTCAATTGATGTAGATATTGAAGATCTGCAAATCTCCTTTCCCGCCCTGAGGCTTCCGCCGTATGCTGCTGAAGATTCACTTGTGATACACTTTAGCGGTGATAGCAAAATTCAGCGCAATACGACCACTCCCACATCAAGGTCTGTTTCGCTTGATGATATCCGGATTTATGCAACAAACAACACCATCAACTATAACATATTTGCCATCACTGAAGACACCCAGCAGTCAGATGGATCAGATTCACGAATCATTAATTCCTCCGATGAGGTGAATGCCCAGGTAGGACTCCGGGATCTTGTCGTTAGAGAAGTGTTCGGTATCGTTCAAAACCGGCAGGTGCTGCTCAATATGGATGTGGCGTCAGATGGTGCCACAGCCGAGATCATGAATGATCTTGAAGCTGAAGTCATCAACATCGACGGTATTGATGAGATTTCGCGACGAGTTGAAGGCATCGAATTTACTCAGGCAAGTCTGAATGTCATCTATCAAACCAACGTAAACATTTCAACATCTGTGATTGCGGCTTTCCTGGGAACAGACGCTAACGGAAATGAATTTTTCCTAAGTGGTATGCCCGGAACGGAAACAGAAGTGCTTGCCGGTGACAGTTCCGAAAAGCTTATAATGAACGGCACCCCCATACCAAAAGAGTCTCTGATCAAATTTGACATCGAGGGCAGCGGAAATCCTGAGGATATTTTCTCGAAAACCTTTGATAGGAATAATTCAAACATCTCTGAATTTTTCAATCGGCTTCCCGTATCGATCCGATTTGTTGGCCTGGCCGACATTAACAAAAAAGGCGACACCGGCCGTATTACAAATCCGGTTCAATTTAAACCATCCATTGCGGTTAATATACCACTTGCTCTTCGTGCAGAGCTGGCTACGTTTACCGATACCACGTCAGCTGATCTGAGTGACCTTCCGGGTCCGGATGACGATTCTTTTCTCGAAGAAGGATCACTTAAAATAAGATATATCAACAATATACCACTTGGTGTAAATCTCCAGCTCGAAATGCTTGATGACACGGGAACAAGTCTTACCTCTCTCCCACTTTCCGGTGGTCTGCCAATTGAGTTTAAGGCAGCCAGCACCGGTGGTGATGGCTTTTCATCATCATCTGCCGAAGATTATACCATTATCTCTCTCAACCGCGAGCAGCTGGATCAGCTCAATAAAACACGTGATGTTCGATTAACCGCCGGACTCAACAGTTCAAATGCTGAAGAAGTTAAAATCAGAAATACAGATGATGTCAGCATCTCCGTGAGCGGTAATTTTGTCATCAGAAATAAAATTAATTGAGAGAGGAACCTAAAATGAAAGACATGAAACCACTTTTTACTCTGCTCACAACACTTTGCATTATCAGCACCTTCTGGCTTATGTCGCCGGAGTTCGTTAAAGCACAATCCCGGCATCTGACAGCGCAAAATATCGGGCTTGGCGGTGGAGGAACGGCCTACCAGGATCTCTATCACGCCAATTTCATAAATCCCGCTAACCTGATGATTAACCACAGCAAGCGCCCCGCCGTGACGGTTGGACTTGCGGGCGGCATTTATTCAAATGTTGGCGGAAGTCTTGTCAATATAAAGACCTATAACGACTACCTTACAACCGGCCGGGTGATTGAAGG
This sequence comes from Rhodohalobacter sp. 8-1, assembly GCF_038150125.1. Lineage (NCBI taxonomy): Bacteria > Pseudomonadati > Balneolota > Balneolia > Balneolales > Balneolaceae > Rhodohalobacter > Rhodohalobacter sp. 8-1. The sequence continues at coordinate 186,259 of NZ_JBBVMF010000001.1, forward strand.
CGCAACCCGGGATAACATGCTTAACCAGTGGTTTGGTGAAAACTCATCAGATGTCAGGAGTATGAATATGGATGTTGGCATCGTCCCGCTTGGCATTGCTGTTAGGAACAACAACTGGAGCGTAAGCATCACTTCCCGTGCCCGTATTCTTGGCAATTCAGGCTACTCACGCGGGCTCGCCGATCTGATTTTTCGCGGTTTTGATGCAGACCATTTTGCAGAAGCCCGTGCCGTCAATACCAACCAGGAATTTCTTGTCTATAATGAAATCTCGGCCGGATTTGCCATAACAATTCTTAAGCGGGATCAGCTCTTTGGTTTTGGCCGAAATGTCAAACTTCATGTGGGTGTCGCTCCTAAGCTGTTGATGGGCGTCAATTATGCCAGGTTAAATCTCGATTCTTCGCTGCAGATTGAGGATGCATCATCCCAGCAAAATGGCCGGCTTGAGCATAATTTTAATTACTCAATAGAAGTAGCCGGAGACCTGTCGGATCAGCTCGCGGAATTTAATGAGATGAGATCACAGCAAATGAATCCTAAAATCGGGGATTATCTCGATCCATCAGCGCAGGATTTCACAAGCTTTAAAGGACAATCCCTTGGTTTTGACTTTGGTGCCACGCTTGAGATGGACATCGATCACCTGTCTGCTTTCAACCTGGGTATTTTCAAAGGCGAGAAAAAAATTCGACTTGGGGTCTCCCTTACTGATGTTGGTTCTGTAAAGATAAACGATCGTACCCGAAGCTTTTCAGCTGCCGACAATTTCACCTGGGAAGGGATTGCATACGACAGCGAAATCATAGATCAACAGTTTGGCGGAGACGAGAACAAGTATTTTGAGTCAGTTGTTAAAGACAGCATTGGCAGCGAGATTTATGGAAATCTGGTTACAAAGGAGCATTCGGAATTCAGCAAACCACTGCCCATGATGCTGAATATTGGAACCCATCTCCTGCTGGGTAAATTCAGTATAATGGCGGATGTTGGAACAGGCTACACATCAACCGGCACAAACAGCGAGCGGATGCATGTGGCGCTCGGGACAGAGTACAGACTATTGAACCGAATTCCGCTTCGCGTTGGCTATCGCTCAGGCGGACATAGCAGCGCGACCTATCACGCCGGAACGGGCCTTGAATTCAGAAACTTTGAATTCAGTGCCGGAATAGCGGCTTCGCCAAATTCTGAAGCCTATGGCAGCGGGCTTGGGGCAGCCTGGTCAGGCCTGGTGATTCATTTTTAATCAAATTTATAGCACTGTCGTTAGAGGGCTGAACTGATACAAAAATCCTTTCTCTATAATTTCGGGGAAGGATTTTTTTAAGGTTTTGCAGGGCCCCTTAAGATCATGCTTTTCATAAGTACTATACCCCAAGAGGACTTTACTTGCGGGACTGAATGATTGTGATCGGCAAATATCAGACAATTATATGTATATAAACATATTCAAAACTAGTTTTGAAAATTGGACGTGCTTTGTTTGCAGTTAACTTACCCAAGTCTTAAATAGACGACCGCTCAGTAGCCCGACAATTCTTTGTCGGGTTGGAAGTGCCGGTCTACAAAAGATAATTCTTGAAGCGTATGATACTTCAACAATTCATTAAACTTCGCCCGCTGATTTATTATCATTATCTTAGAAATTGATTCATTTTCAAAAAAATTTAGAGATTATCATGGGCAATAATTCTCCAGTATTACCATCATACACAGACGTTGAAGCCGCAGTAATCCGAATATCACCATTCGCCAACCATACTCCGGTATTAACATCCCGGACCTTGAATGAACAAACCGGTGGTGAGATTTATTTTAAATGTGAAAATTTTCAGCGGGCGGGTGCCTTCAAATTTCGCGGCGCCTGTAATGCAGTCTACTCTCTCTCTGAAAGTGATGCCTCTGCCGGAGTTGCGACCCACTCATCAGGAAACCATGGACAGGCGCTGGCACTTGCCGCTAAAATGCGTGGAATACCGGCCTATGTGGTGATGCCTGAAAACTCCCCCACTGTGAAGCTGAATGCAGTTAAAGGCTACGGAGCAAAAGTGATCCGTTGCGAATCAAACCAAAAAGCGAGAGAAGAAACGCTCCGGGATGTGATTGATGATACTGGAGCCCACTTTATTCATCCCTACGATGATGAACAAGTTATTGCCGGACAAGGCACTTGTGCCCACGAACTTCTCATGGATCACCCCGGTCTGGATATCATAATGGCTCCTGTGGGTGGCGGCGGCCTGATCAGCGGCACGGCTATCACGGCAAAGCAACTGATGCCGAATATTCAGGTTATTGGAACAGAACCGGAAAAGGCTGATGATGCGTACCAATCATTAAAATCGGGCACACTACAACAGTTTGATACCACTCAGACCGTTGCAGACGGTTTGCGGACGACTCTCAGTGAACGGACTTTTTCTATCATAAAAGAAAATGTCGACGATATACTGACGGTAAGTGATGAGTCCATCATCCTTGCCATGCGCACTATCTGGGAACGCATGAATATTATCATCGAAACATCATGTTCCGTTCCGGTGGCTGCTATTCTTGAAAAGAAAATTAATATAGACGGCCAGAAGGTCGGAGTCATCCTCACCGGCGGCAACGTTGACCTGGACCATCTCCCCTGGCAAAAATGATTCAGTTAGTTTGCCAAATCTTCTCTTCAATAATAATCAGTTTTTGATCCCGTTTTTCTAAAAACGGAAGACGTATTTCAACAATACATGATGACATAATTAACTGTAATTGCGCAAATATTTGAATCACAAAAACGTCACTTAGTTTGCTTGAAAAGTTGGTTTTAAACAGCTTTCTAAAACTGCTCTCAAAAAACTCAAAACTGATTTATTTAATTTACTCTTTTAAATAACGATAATCGCCGGGACTGCCCCCTTACTTATTATCGTAAATACAATATTATCAGCATTTTAATATGTTACGAAATTTTTCAGGCGAATGTATTTTACTCCTAAATTAAAATAATGTAAGCGTTTACATCATTTTCATAATGATTTGTTAACTTATAGAGAATCGTTAGAAAAAAGCCCTTTTCTATACCTTTTCCTATTTTAAATTTACGGGATGAGTAAGCGCTTTCATTTTAACGGTTCAACCACAAGAAATTCGACAGATTAATAATTTTCATTTAAACGAATAACCAAAACTCAAAGTAAATGAAACGAAAACTAATACTGATGTTAGTCATGGTCTTTGGCTTCAGTGCATTTGCGGTTAGTGCATTTGCCCAGTCACAGATCACTGTAAGCGGAACGGTTACGGAGGCCGAGACCGGTAACACACTGCCCGGTGTCAATATCGTGGTTCAGGGTCAGCCCGATCGTGGAACCGCAACCAATTTAAATGGTGAATATTCAATAACCGTTGAACCAGACGCCGTTTTGATATTCAGCTACCTTGGATTCATTCGCCAGGAAATAGCGGTGAATGGAAGAGAAACTATTAACGTGCAAATGCAGAGTGATGTAGAAGCACTTGATGAACTTGTAGTTATCGGGTACGGCGTTCAGGAACGCGGCGATAACACTGGATCGGTAAATGTAATTAGCTCCCGCGATTTCAATGAAGGAGCCATCACCTCACCTGAGGAACTGTTCCAGGGACGAGCTGCCGGTGTAACTGTTACATCAAACAGCGGTGCTCCGGGAGCCGGCGCTACTATTCGTATTCGTGGCGGGTCATCACTTTCAGCAAGTAACAACCCGCTTTTTGTGGTAGACGGACTTCCGCTCGAAGAAAGTGGGATTTCAGGGATGAGAAACCCGCTTAACTCCATCAACCCAAATGATATTGAGTCTATTACCGTACTAAAAGATGCGTCAGCGACAGCTATTTATGGCTCGAGGGCATCAAACGGGGTTGTTTTGATTACCACAAAGCGAGGTGAGCAAGGGCAGCCGCTTCAGGTGAATTACACCGGGCGCTATGCATATCAAACAAACAATGATCGCGTCGATGTTCTTGGGTCAGGTGAATTTCAGTCGCTCGTAAATGAGCGGTTTAGTGAATCTGTTGCCAGTAATCTTGGATCAGATACTACTAACTGGCAAGACCAGGTGTTCCGGGATGTATTCTCGCAGGATCATAACATCAGTGTTACGAACTCCTATAAGAATATCCCCTATCGTGTATCTCTTGGGTTCTCAGGAAATCAAGGTGTACTAAAAACATCGTACAATGATCGAATCAGTGGTTCAATAGCATTAAACCCGTCATTCTTAGACAATTCGCTCAGAACCGAACTGAACTTTCGCGGCTCTCGAATCAACAACAGGTTTGCTGATGGCGGTGCCATTGGAACTGCTGTTTCTTTCGATCCTACTCAGCCGGTACACGTGGAAGGAAATAATCAGTTTGGTGGATATTTTACATGGCTTGACGGTGACGGAAGCCCGATTCCAATTGCCCCTGCAAATCCGCTCGCACTTATTGAACAGCGAAATGATGAATCAACGGTTCACCGTGCACTGGGTAACATCAAACTTGATTACGATCTCCCTGTTGCAGAAAACATTACGGCAACCCTTAATGCAGGCTTTGACTATTCGGATGTTGGAACGGATGTTTTGGGCATTTTGAACAGCTCAGGTAAAGTACGTGTCCCTGAAAATGCAGCTTTTGCATGGACAGGCGGGGGCGACGACAATGCTCGCGGTAATCTCACCGATTACACCCAGAGTAAAGAGAACGAGCTGCTCGATTTCTACCTCAACTATACTAAAGACCTGGAAGACTACGACAGTAATCTCGATTTGACTCTTGGATATTCCTGGGAGCATCATGAGGAACGGGGATCAAACTTTTCACGTAGTGCGAATACAGATTTGGACGGTAATCCGGTAGATGTATTCAACGATACCAACTATGCTACTGAGTACTATATTGTATCATTCTTTGGCCGTGCCAACTATTCGTTCAAAGATAAATATCTCCTTACGGCTACACTGAGAAATGACGGAACATCCCGATTCTCGGAAGATAACCGCTGGGGGCTGTTTCCATCATTTGCACTTGCCTGGAAGCTGAATGAAGAGAATTTCCTTCAGGACACAGACTGGCTAAGCGAACTGAAGCTCCGGCTGGGTTATGGTGTTACAGGTCAGCAGCGAATTGGCCAGGGTAACTATCCTTACCTTCCCGTTTATACAAGCAGTGAACCCACTGCACGATACTCGTTTGGCAACCGTTTCATTACAACGCTTCGGCCTGAAGGCTATAACGTTGATTTGAAATGGGAAGAAACAACGACCTATAATATTGGTGTTGACTACAGCATTCTCGACGAACGGTTCTTTGGTTCTGTTGAAGCATTTTACAGAGAGACAGAGGATTTACTGAATGTTGTACCTGTACCTGCCGGAACAAACTTTACTAACCGTATTCTGTCTAACGTGGGTAACCTGGAAGTTCAGGGACTCGAGTTTGATATAACCGGCCGGCTTATTTCAACAGAAAATACGTTCATGCAGGTTTCATTTAATGCAACCTATACGCAGGACGAGATTACGAAACTCACCACGGTCGACGATCCGTCATTTATCGGCGTCGAAACCGGTGGAATTGCCGGTGGTGTTGGCAATACCATCCAGGTTCATAGTGTAGGTCATCCGAGAAATTCATTCTTCGTTTTTGAGCAGGTTTACAACAACGAAGGATTGCCTGTCGAAGGTCTTTATGTCGACAGAAATGGCGATGGTCTTATCAACGACAACGATAAATACCGTCTCGAAAGTCCTAATCCGGACCTGACATTTGGTATTTCATCACGGTTTGAGCATAAAAACTGGGACGCGTCTTTTGCGGCCCGGGCAAACGTTGGCAACTATGTATACAATAACGTTGCATCCAACAACGCGATTTTTAGCCAGATCACCAATACCACAGGGTTCCTGACCAACCCAACATCGTATATCTTCGACGCACCATTCCAGAATGCACAGTATCGGTCTGACCACTACCTGGAAGATGCTTCTTTTATCCGGCTGGATAATGTAAGCATAGGATATACCGTTGAAAACTTTCTGGATGTGGTATCATCACTCAGAATTTCAGGAACTGTACAGAACGTATTTACACTTACAGAGTATAGTGGACAAGACCCCGAAGTATTCGGCGGAATTGACAACAACCTGTACCCACGACCACGAACATTCTTGTTGGGACTTAATCTCAACTTTTAATTGACAACATTTTAAATATGAAGATTATGTTGAACACAAAATTCAGAATATTAGCAGCCTTCGCCCTACTGGCGATGGTGTTTGGAATCGCGGTCTCGTGTACAGGCGACCTGTCAACGACACCGATTGATGATAACATAACCACATCAGCAAACGTGTATGAATCCCCCGATGATTTCGAGCAGGTACTGGCTAAACTTTATGCCGGTTTCTCTGTAACAGGTCAGCAGGGTCCGGCTGGTAATGCCGATATTCAGGGCATTGACGAAGGTTTTTCGAGCTATATTCGTCAGCTTTGGGTACATCAGACACTGCCAACAGAAGAGGCCATTGTTGCGTGGAACGATCCCGGTCTTCCCGATTTTAACTTCCAGTCATGGGGTTCATCCAATGACTTTGTGATGGGCATGTATAGTCGTATTTACTATGAAATAGCCCTTACCAACGAGTTTATCAGAGAGGCTCAGCAGCGTGATGAAGCCGTTATTCAGCAGTATTTAGCTGAAGCCCGGTTTCTCCGAGCCCTGAGTTACTGGCACGGGCTCGATATGTTTGGCGGCAATATACCTTTCGTAACGGAAGAAGACCCAATTGGTGCCTACCAGCCCGAACCCACAAATGCAGACGATCTCTTCGCCTATATTGAAAGTGAACTTCTTGCGGTTGCAGACGAACTACCGGCTGCAGGTTCAGTTGAGTACGGCCGGGCCAGCAGAGGTGCCGCATGGACACTTCTTGCTAAACTCTATCTAAACTCAGAAGTGTACACAGGCACTCAGCGTTATGATGAGGCCCTTACCTATGCGCAGAATGTAATTGATCAAAGCGGCTACCAGCTCGCCGACAATTATGATCATCTGTTTATGGCGGACAATGACCGGCCTGAAGTAAGTCGTGAAATTATCTTTCCTATCCGTTTTGACGGAGATAATATGCAAACATATGGTGGAACTAACTTTATCATCCACGCACAAATAGGTGGAAATATGAGCGCCGGTGATTTTGGAATGGATGGTGGCTGGGCCGGCCACAGAGTTACGCCTGATTTTATAGAAATTCTGAATGAAAATAAGGTTGACCCGTTTCTGGGTACAACGACTGAAAATCCCGACGGAGATCCTGAGATATATGTCCCCGGGGGTTACCAGGCTGCTAGCGGCTACACTACTAACTGGACTCCTGCGGAAGCACCACCACTCGTCTCAGACGACCAGAACAATGTTTATACCGGGCAAGTTTACTTTGCAATTGCCGGTGCTGAGTTCAAGTTCACGGCAGAGCGAAACTGGAATGCCAATTGGGGAGGAGCAAATGGAACTCTCGTACCGGACGGATCAAATCTGGTAATTGGCGATGCGGGTCTCTATGACATCACGGTAGACCTGAATACAATGACTTATACTGTAACACTTATCGAGGCATCAGCACCGGAATTTGCGGATAGCCGAACTAATATCTTCACAGATGGCCAGTCGCTCGAAATTGAATCCGTACAGGATTTCAACCAGGGCTATACACTTACCAAATGGAGTAATATGACCTCCACAGGCCAGCCCGGCAAAAACCTGCAGTTCGCGGACACCGATTTTCCAATGTTCAGACTTGCAGACGTATACCTGATATATGCAGAGGCAACAGTTAGAGGTGCAACAGGTGGTGACATCAACCGTGCCGTAGACTTGGTAAATGAACTGAGAGAAAGAGCCTATGGCGATGCCTCTGGAAATATCACTACGGGTGACCTTAATCTTGATTTTATTATAGATGAACGGGCCCGTGAACTCCACTGGGAAGCTCACCGAAGAACAGACCTCCGCCGTTTCGGTCAGTTTACAGGCGGCGACTATGTATGGTCATGGAAAGGTGAAACACAGGAAGGTGCTCCAACTGCTGAAACCTTCGACATATTTCCTATTCCTTCAACAGATATTAACTCCAACCTGAATCTGACTCAGAATCCAGGATATTAATTAGAACTTTACATGACGTATAATGCCATGAAAAAATTAATTCTATCGACAATTGCACTTTTCGGTCTGCTGGTCTTCAATTCATGCGAAGACTCTGTGGGTCCGAACGTAAGTACAGATATGGAGTCCTCCCCTGTTCTAACATCTCATGAGGGGGGAGAAAGCTTCGAACTTAGTGAAGAAAACGCAAACGAAGTTCTGCTAAATCTTGCCTGGGAAGCTCCGGACTTCGGATTTCCTGCTGCAATTACTTATTTCGTTGAAATGGATCCGGAAGGCACTAACTTTGAGGATCCTTCTACACTGATTGAAACAAATCAGTCCTCCGTCTCAATGACGGTTGGCGAAGTAAACAGCAGGTTGATTGCAGCTGGTGTTCCATCAGGTGTTGAATCTGAAATTAATATGAGAATCCGGGCGCATATTAACGATGATGTTGAGGATAGAATATCCGAAACATTCGTGCTCGCTTTTACTCCTTACACCGTGGAAATTGATTTTCCTAAGATTTATGTACCAGGTGGTTATCAGTCGGCAAGTGGTTACACAGCTGATTGGTCACCTGCCGATGCACCCCCTCTCACATCAGTTGAAGAGGATGATCGCTATGAAGGTTATGTTTACTTCGCAAACGACGGAAGCGAATATAAATTTACGGCTGAAAGAAACTGGGATGATGGAGACTGGGGTGGTTCTGCCGGATCACTTGAACCGGGTGGTTCCAACCTTGTCATAGACCAGGCAGGCTACTACAAAATTAATGTAGACCTGAATGATCTCACGTTCACAACCCTTAGAACACAATGGGGTATGATTGGCGCTGCCACACCAGTCGGCTGGGAACCAGCAGGAGATGACGTTCAAATGGATTACAACCCGGCTGAAAAAGTCTGGACTGTAACGACAGATCTTACCGCCGGCGAGTTTAAGTTCCGCGCCAATAACACGTGGAACGATATCGATTACGGTGATGATGGCGGCAATGGTACTCTGGATCAAGGTGGAGCAAATATATCAGTTGAAGAAGCTGGTAACTACACCGTAACTCTTGATCTAAGTACAGTTCCCTATTCCTATACCTTGGAAGCCAACTAATAGTTGCCTGTATTTACCTTTATCAAAAAAGCCTGTTCCCTCATCTGGAAACAGGCTTTTTTATTGAACTCATCTTTTTTCAGTTCGACAGTTCATCAATTCGACAGTTAAACAGCAAATCTTTACAACTCATCTTCTTTTCAGGATAAACCCGAAAACCGCTCAGTACTTTTATGCGCTCCTTTCACAAAAAGGGTCTTGTTTCCATACAGCACAAACATATGTTTTGCCCGTGTAATAGCCGTATATAAGAGCTCTTTGGACAATACGGGAACATCTTCTTTTGGCATCAGCAGATTGATCCTGTTAAACTCAGATCCCTGGCTTTTGTGGACCGTCAGGAAAAATGCGGGGCGGTAGTTCTGAAGCCGTTCAGGACGGACCTTTTTAATACCTGTCCCCGACTGCACATATACGAAGTATCTGTTCTCATCTTCTTTAGACCGCACGCATACCCCAAAATCTCCGTTGAAAACGCCTACATCGTAATCATTCCGCGTTACAATAATTGGACGCCCGTTATACCACCCCTGCTTCATTCGAACCGTTCGTTTGGTAGCTAGAGTTTGTTCAGCAAGCTTGTTGAGCCGGTCTGATCCCGACAGGCCGCGCCTGATCACGGTGAGCCAAATCTCTTGTTTCCAGAATTCCAGCAGCTCTTCCACATCAGACATTTGTGAGGCCCGGCTCACCCTATGAGTGATCGACTGCATCATTTGATTGAAATCGTCTTTTGAGTAGCTGAAAGTCACGTGCTCGATGTCGTCAAATTTCTGCAAAATAGTATCAACCATATTTACACTTTCGATGCCGGATTTTACTGAGTCTGCCAGTGTTCCAATACCGCTCCCTGCATCAAACCGATAGCTTTTTGTCAGGTAAACGATAGAATCGTGAGCTGCAGACATCTCTTTGGTGAATTGTTCTTTTGGTAGCTGAAGATTAGCCTGTTCAAGCAGGTCGATGGTTTCGGGCCTGAATGCATTTTCTTTTTTACCGCAGAGATCCGCAAATACCGAGCCTGCCTCTACTGACGCAAGCTGGTTTTTATCGCCCAGCAGAACAAGCCGGGTTTCAGGAGACAGATGTTTAATGAGCCTGTACATCAGCGACAGATCAATCATCGACGCCTCATCAATGATAATCATATCGTAAGGCAGTTTCTTTTCACGAACCGGCGGAAGCAAGCCTCTCTCTTCCACGCCTCTCAGCAGACGGTGAATGGTTTGAGCTTCGGCAGGATAGTTACGAAGCTCTTCATCCGTCAGATTGAGGCGCTTCATCTCTGCTTTCAACGCTTCCCCCATCCGGCCGGCCGCTTTACCCGTCGGTGCTGCAAGTGCGATCTTTAAGCGGCGCTGACTGCTTCGCTGATGTAAAACAAGCAGTCGGGCAACCGTGGTCGTTTTCCCCGTGCCGGGCCCACCGGAAATTATAATAAATGGTTTGATCACGGAAAGCATAACCGCAACTTTCTGCCAGTTCAGGCCCGGCCCATCATCGTCGAATAACTCGTTTAACAACTCATGTTTGATGGCTGGCATCTCTACCCCATCAGAGGTGCTCGTCTCTTCTATCCATCTCTTTAACTCCTGTTCCATTTTAAAATAGCGGTGCTGATAGAGACGTTTTCCCTCCAGTACCAAAGGCGTCTCTTGGCCGGGATTACCGGTTATGGAACTGCCTGATAAATCCAGTGTCCGATCGGGGAGCTGCTTAATAACCGATGAATCTAAATCGAGCAGCTCGCCCATCTCCCGTAGTGATCTGTCAACGGGCAGACAAACATGACCTGCTGTTCTAAACTGAACGTTAAGAATCACAGCCAATTTCTCTTCCGCGGTAATTGTGCCGTGATCTTCTTCTATGAATCGAATCAACTCTTGGTCGAATCGGGTCGCCAGAAGCTTGGGAAATTTTTCAACCGAATCTTCTCCGGCGTTTGGCCAGGATTCTACGTTATCGAACAGTGTTGGAGTTTTGTTAGTCATGATTGTCTACTTAGCGCGTGTTCCAGTTGCATAATCACATTTTTCTCCGGCTTGTGAAACCATATCCCATTGTCGCTGCCGGCTTTCATTCCCCGGATAAAAAGATAGGCGACACCTGCAAAGTGTTCGTCGTAGTCAAAATCTTTAATTTTTGATCTCAGGTATTTGACAAGCGCCACCGTGTACAGGTGGTACTGTAAATCATACGAGGCAGCTTTGATCTCAGGCTTCAGGTTATCTCGCATATAATCATCCGGCGAATCTCCCAGGTAGTTCGATTTATAATCGAGGATCATATACTTATTATTCTGTCTGGCAATGAGATCAATAAATCCTGTCATGTACCGCTTTCCTGAAGTTTCAGGAATTTCAGAAGCTGTTTCATTTCGGATAACCTGAAGCAGCGAGGCGCCATCAGCCGAAGATGCAGGAAAATGAAACTCCATCTCGCGAAGTTCATCTTTTCTTGAAAGATCATTTAAACAAAACCCCGGAATATCTGCACCTGCCACATCCCGAAGCATATTTTTAAGAACCGGTAACCATTTTTCAGAAAAGTTATATTCCTCCAGGACTTCTTTCACAGCTTCCGAATGGTTTGCTACTTTTGCTTGATTGTATTCGAAAGATTCATGTTCAAAAAGCTTATGAATTGCCGTTCCTGCCGTAGCCCCTTTTGGGAAGTTAAAGATGGTCAGCTCACCTGGTGTCACATCTTCAATATTATCTTCAAACGGAGCCGAAAAATTGTCAAGAAGCTGATCATAATCTGGAGCACCCGGCTCAGAACTGTGGCCGGCCAGCGACGTAAAACTTTCAAGCCGTTTTTGAACCGGCAATGAATCACGTCCGGCATAAGGCTGAAACGTAAGTTGGCGCTCAGGTTGATCTATGGCAATCGAATCACCACCTATATCTGCAGCAGCATCAACAATCTCAAGGCTGATTCGTTTACCAGACGCTTCTTCAAGGCCGCGAAATCGATTCATGAATTCAGTATCAGCAATTCCTTTTTTTTCATGTACCTTAGTTTTATTCTTGATACATTCTATAACTTCATGTCTGCCAATCAATGATGCGCCTAAACCTGAAAGGTGGGAATAGGTATATGAATCCCACATAACCACCGTAGTATACTGCGCCCGCGTAAGAGCTACGTATGTTTTGCGAACATCTTCAGCAATGGATTCTACGTCTGATGCAAACTCTGCATCAATTCTTTGATCAGACTTTTGCCGATCATAATTAATGATCAGGTCATCACTTTCATCCGTGTGATACTCCACCATTTTCCTGATCGTGTTTTTAAAACTGGACGGCTCATAACCCATCCAAAGCGTAGGACAAAATACAATTGGAAACTGCAGTCCTTTGCTCGAGTGGATTGTCATAATTTTTACGAGATGCTGGTCGCTTTCGAGCTGGAGTTCTTTCTCTTCCTCATCGGTATTTTCCATTTGACGCAGAAGCCATGTATGGAGCTTTTCGGGGCTGTATAGATTCTCTTTTTCAGCTTTTGTACAAAGATCTGCCAGATGAAAAAAGTTCGTGATGATGCGTTCAGAATTCTTGACGGAAGCAAAATGGACGAGCCGGCGGTCGCTATAAACCAACCGGTAGAACATAGAGTAAAACCCTTCTCTGCGCCAAATATCAGATAAATCAAACAGCTCTTCGATGAGTGCCTGTCGCTTGTCCTCATCCTCACTCTCGCTGTAGAGCTCTGTAAGTTCAAAACCAAACATTCCGGTGAGAAGCGCCGCGTTTAATATTCTGTGATCTGCCGGGTTAAGCACTGCATTCATCAGCATCTCAACTTTTCTCGCCTCAAGCGTCTCAAAAATATTCTGATCGGTTTTAGTCACTGAATCGATCCCCACAGTTTTCAAGCGCTGCTGAAGATCGTATGCATCCTTGTTTCTTGAGACAAGGATAGCGATATCCCCCGCCCTGACCGGCTCATCCCCAATCCTGGCATTTCCATTTTCGGATTGCCGCAGCAAATCTGAAATTCGTATTACGGTTTCAGCAAAAACGAAGTCGCATGATGAATCTTTGCTTGATTCAACACCTCTCCTGCTCACAACCTGAAGCGGCGCCATCGGCTGATCAGAAATTATAAGTGGGTCTGTGTGATCCTGCCGTCCCGGAACAGATGCCAGAAACTCAATATCTTCCTCTATAAAGGGACGCTGATTACCGTCAAAAAGGTAATTAATAGCGCTGATATATTGAACTGTGCTTCTGTAATTTCGTTTAAGCGTATATTCGGCATCCACCCCTTCATGCCGGGCCCGGAAATAGGTATGCAAATCAGCGCCGCGGAATGCATAGATTGCCTGTTTCGGATCCCCGATCATCATCAGGCTGCTGTCCGTATTCTGCGATGGATAGATTGAACTAAAAATATCATACTGAATGGGATCCGTATCCTGGAACTCATCAACCAGGGCAACCGGGTAACGCTCCTTTAACTTGGCTGCAAGTTCGTCGCCTCTGTTTTTATTGGATAATGAGTCTCGAATTTTTATAAGTAGATCATTGTAACTGTATGAATCATTGGATTTTGACAGCTCATCCCTGCGATGTTTTATATCCACAAATGCATCATGAAGTAACGTGGTTTCAACACGCCCAATATCTGCAACCAATTCACTGTACTCGCTGCATTTGTCAAAGAAACGATGTCGTGGCACCGGGTCATGATTCTTCCTGATATTCGTTTCATCATAAAGATAATCAGACGTAAAATATCTCAGAGAACCAGGTTTGTCTGATTTAAAATGTTGATCATTTAAAAAGTCGGTCAGTTTTTCCAGCCTGGAATTAAGATGTTGCTGGTAGGATTTTACATTGCAATTTTTGAGGATCTCAAGAATGTCATCTTTTTCAGATTGCCAGACTCCCACCAACTCAGATTTCAAGTCCACTAACTCGCCCAGGTACGCTTTGGGATCTTCCAGAATATTCCCCTCCGGCCGTGCGTAACGCTTATCCAGCAGAGGCTTCACGCCGCCACTGCCAACCAGTTCAGCAGGTGTCGGCACCATGCCTGTCAGTTTTGAGATGAGATAGCGCCCCGCGTCATCGCTTCCATGCTCCTGAATAAATATGCGCCAAAAATCTTCAGCTGCCGTTTCATACAGGTTATCTGATGGATTCACGGACATATCAAATGGCGTTCCGGCAACAAGCGCCTCTTCCTGCAATATTTTCTGGCAAAATCCGTGAATGGTAAACACCTGGCTGTCATCGAAATTTTGAATAGCGTCCCGAAGTTTTTTGATTGCCGATACATCATTTTTATAACGGCTCAAAATTTCGCTGAGAAAGTCATCGCTGTCTTTAGGCAACCCACCTATCTCAAGCACCATCAGGCACGCCCGTAGCCTTTCGAGAACACGTTCACGTAGCTCTGCGGTTGCCTTCTTGGTAAATGTAACGGTAAGAATCTGGTCCACAGGTAAATTCTTCTCAATCAGAAGACGAATATAGATTCCTACAATCGTGTATGTTTTTCCAGTGCCGGCACTTGCCTCTATAAGTACCCGGGGCGCAGCTTCAAGGTCAAAAATATTAGTTAGCTCATTCTTCATGTCAGCTCCTCCCTGTGCTCAAGCATCACCTGAATGGCGTCCTGCATGTCAGGATCCAAATATGCCTCGCTGAACGTAGCATTTTCACCCAGGAATAGAGTAATTAAACCGTCCATATTCTCGGCGTAAGGCGTAAAATCTGATCCTTCAAATGATCTTTTTGCCCTGAATATTGCATCATCTCTATTTTTATATAGTGAGTTTTGATATTCGTATGAAGCGCCCGGAAACATGTAAAGCGGTTGCATAAGCCCGCGCCTGTAAAGAGAGACTAAATGGTTTAACTCCTCTCCCGGATCAGGTACAGGCTTGAACGCAAACCATTTGGGACTCCCTTTTTTGAGGTCACACACAAACATCGACTCTTGCTCAGAAAACGTATTAGCGCACTGGACAGCAAGATGTTTAATCCAGCTTCTTAGAAACTTATCGCCCGACTGACTTGATGCTGTGATATCCAGAAAGCGATCTCTCGAATATGATAAAATCTCACCTTCAAGCAGCGTGCCGGCCAAATCCAGATTAATCTCCACATTGACAATAGATGGTTTGAATCCCCTCGCCCTGGCTGATTCTATGGCTGTATCTACAGACTGTATCAAATTTTGAACCATTGTCTCACCTTGCCATCCCGCCGGAATGACTCCCGCATCGGTTAACAATCCTGAGATGATCTTTTCTGATCGCTCCTGTAACCGCCATCCGAATATCCGCTCAAACAGTGTATGCTTCTCAAGTGAATCGAGAGAAAATTCATGTTTCAGTTCTTCTGAACCATTCAGCTCAGGGTTGAAGTGAGTCTTCAAAAACATCTTCAATGGATTTGAGATAAATCTCGTAAGATCCTTTATTGTCAATTGGTTACTCTCTTTTATATCTGAAATGTTCCTGTTTGAAATCAACCCAGAAACTCCATCTTTTTTATGAATCAATTGATTGGCAATCTCATGTCCTGTTGATGAGTAAGATCTTCCCCGTTGAAAATTATCAGCTGAGAATCCGTGCAGTGGCTCCTCGATAAGGATATCTTTCACAGGTTTCCCGGAAAGTTTGGAGAGCGTCGTCAGCCATTCACTTACAATTGGTGACGGTGGAATAACTTCGTTGTCCGTACGGCTGCGGCCAATATAACTGCAGTAGTGGACCGCCCCGCTTGCCAGTATCGATTCAAGAAACAGGCTTCGATCCTGGTGTTTTGGATTTCTTTCGTAAGGCTTGGGATCTTTTGCCATCAAATCAAAATCAATATTCTTCACTTTTCGCGGGAATTCGGCTTCATTAAGCCCAATAAGTGCTATTATTTTTGCCGGAATTGAACGGACCGGCACCATAGAACTGAACGTGACGCCGCGCGTAAAATGAGCAGGTGATGCCGACTGCTGATCCAGTATGCTTCGCAAGTGAGACCGAAACATTGAAAAAGAAATCTCCCGGTTGAAGCCCGAAATCTTACCCTCTTCCCGAAAAGTATCCAGGGCTTCGTGTATAAATTTTCTCTGTTCGCCAACTGCTGTATCATCTGAAAAGAAGAAATCAATTTCTTTTTCCACCAGATCACACCATTTTCCGGTCGTCCTGTTCATTTTTACAGATCGATTCAACGCTTGGAAATGCGTGATGAGATGTGAAAAACCGGCCCAAACCTCCTCCATATCTTGTCCCTGGACATTATTGAACCGAATCGAAGCATCGGTTTCAAACGGATCGGATTGTTCACCAAATACGATCCCGCTCCATCCCCGCCCGAGAGCAGACATCCACGTTTGGGAGTTCATGTCAGGCTGTCCCTCCTCTTTCCGGTGCGCCCCGCTCAGGCCCCAGATCACTCTGTTTTCATCCATCCAGCGTTTCAGGCGTTGTGCTGCCGAAACCGTTATGTCAAATGACTGGTGAACAACCGGGTCCAAAAAGAAATCCATCACGTCTGAAAATTGAAACCGGGAATCAGCAAGGTCAAGAAGCTGTAATAATGGACGCGCCGTTGTTTCTTCGCCAGATCTCCGAAAATCTACGTGATATGGTATTGTTGGTGTATCCTCCTGGCCTGTCCCGAATACAGCGTGAATTACTGGTTTGTACGTCTCGATATCCGGCATCACTACAAGAATATCGTCGGGATGAAGATTCGGGTCTTTTTCGAATTGTCGAAGCAAAAACTGCTTCAACACCTCAATCTCCCGCAACGGAGTATGACAAGAATGAACTTCAATACCGGAAATATCACCCCCATCTTTCGTTTTGATTTCCCTATCAAGTTTGATGGATTCCTGAATGGTATGCAGTGTAAAGTCGCCTGAATGTTCTGAACTGAAATCTTCAACGACGGTGCCTTCAAGTTTTCCCAGGAGGATATCCACTCCTGCAGCCTCCTCACCGAATGCTTTTAAAAGATTATTCCTCCATTCGCCCTCTTCTTTTTTCGACAAAGATGTTTGATAAATGATTAGGTCGTGAGTCTTTGTCGCACATTGTGCCATTTGCAAAACCGGCACCGGGAGCAGACCTGTATTAAAAAAAAGCGTGCTGTGATCTGTCCTGATTTTCTCGTTTCTCAGAGCCTGGATTGCCTCCTTGATGAGCACAGCTTTATTTGGAAATCCCAGTCCTTTTTCCCGGCTGAGCCGTCGTTTTTCGAGTAATTTCCAAAGCTCAGCCTGCCATTTTTCATCCGCATCCTCAAAATCATCCGACCTCTGCCATTTTAAAATCAGCTCAGGTCTGTAGACTAAATACTGATCGTAAACCGACGCTATTTTTTTCGAGAGCTGCATTACTGTCCGCTCCTTTATTTCCGAAGGCTGCATCTCAACGTATCGGTCAGGCCTGGGAAAATGTTTACGGCCGGTGTCGTCCATCAATACATCAAAGATAGACCAGGCAAGTGGTCCCGGATCACCAGGCAATACTTTCGGCAGCTTCGGGTACCGCTTTCTTATCATTTGAAACTGCCATTCAGCCGGCAGAATGAACGATATATTCGCTACGATTCCGCTCTCTTCAGCAAGGCAAAGTTTAAGCCATCGGGCCGTATCCCTGTTGGGCACTACCACACTCATTGTTTCAAGCGGATCATCCGGTACGTGTGTCGATAAATCACGTGCAAGGTGCGAGGCAAGAGTAGTTAAATTGTCACTTCTATAGATACGAATCATAAACTGCGTCTCTGTTCAGGTTGCCAGATGATACTGAATTCAATAGCATTCCTAAAGTATGAAACTAAAGTGTCACGTAATGTCACCCCCTTCTATAAATTTTTCCGGGGTTGATGTTAATGAACTACCTCAGGGCAAAGCTAAATGATACATCAATTTAGAACCTATAAACCTGAGTTCGATTGTAAATCGGGGCAAGAATACTCCCCTCCTGTGTAAGGAGGGGCAGGGGGTGGTAGCTTTAGGTTTCGAGCTCAAATTAGACTCAAAAAATACTGTTATTCCAGGGATGGCCAAGGCAAAACCACCCCTTCCCAAAGGGATCCCTTCGGGGAAATCCCCTCCTTGAGAAAGGAGGGGACTTTTTGACCACATTCAATGAAATTAATAATCGAACTCAGGTTATAACTTTTTTCAATATAGGGTTTATTCTGGAGTGTCCCTTTTCCAACCCAAAGGGTCAAGGAGTTAACCCACTTAGGATTAACTATGGGAAAGTTTTTTTGATTATTACTACTCAATTAGTACTATGTCAAATATATTCATCTTAGAAAAAACATCAACTGCTGCTTGGGTTATAAATGAAACCTTTCACACTCTTACTCCTCTCATTTTCATTTGGCGTCTTTACCAGCTACGCCCAAACAGTCATTCACGGATCAATCCTAAGTATTACAGGTGAGTCATTGCCAATTGCTACTTTAGATGTTTCATCGACCGGCCCTGCTGATATTTTTAATGTTCCCGGGAAACAAATAGCAGAATCAGATGGCAAATATCGGATTGACTTCAGCAGCCCCGGCATTTATGAGCTCACTGTACGGGGCGTGTTTCACAGATCTGTAAGTATTCCGGTTATGATTTATGATCAGGATCAGATTGAGCTGACCATTCACTTGGTTCCCGTTGAATATAATAGTGGACGACATTTCGACAAACGTACGTTTCTGAAATGGGCTCGTGCCTATGGAAACTTCAATGGTTACGACTTCTTTACCGGAGAGAGTTTTCGAGCCAACAAGGACGGTTCAATCTCCGCATTCATCAAAACTGATAAAGATACGATTCGATATCAGGTCAAAGGCCTGTCAAATGGATCAGATATTTTGCCCGGAGCTGATGATTACGCTGTTCGGGGGCAAAGTTTTGAAGCCATTTTGTACAATACTCCCGGAACCGACTCAATTGAGCTTCGATATCATCCTGATGAACCTCTCCCCTATGTCTATGAAAAACCGGATGGCCTTCAGCACTGGCAGGAGCCGCTGAGTGCATTTTTACATTTTGCCAGGTCAACTGATAAATTCTGGGTTGAACCACTTCAACTCACAAAGTCGAATATTATGAACTTTCGCACGCTTTCTGATTCTGAGGCCTCCGATATATCCACTAAAGCTTTAAATGAATATCTCTATAAAAGTTACGATTGGCGATCAACGACAAAATTTGCTGCCGATCGTGAATCAATAATCAAAGCACTTCAGCAACAGGACCTGCACCCGCATCAACGATCAGCACTGCTCATTTCATATATTGGATTGATACAACAGCAATTAAAACGATCGGAGTATTTAGAAAAAATCGGGCGTGATTTGAAACCTTTAAATGTAGATGATTCGGTACTGCAGGAGGCAATAGAATCGGTGGATCCCAGGAATCCCGTCTGGACACTCAATTCTTATGCAGCCTTGACACTTTTAAAACAATCGGACTATTCAGATAAAGCCGTTGACTATGCTGAACTAATGATTAAACACCATGCAGATGACATGGTTGTCCGAAATCTTGTGCTGAATTTAATTGAAAGGTATGCCAACCGATATCGGAATGCGCAAGAGATGCCGTACTACAGCTGGATCGTTGATCGATATGGTGAGAATAATCTCGCCCGACGAGCGATAACTACCTTTCGGCAATCGACGAATTGAAGAGTCAAATTCATGACGATAAAACTACTCGTCAACAAATAAAAGATGGTTCTGAATCGCCTGTTCAACGACCGAGGAGTATGAAACGTTGTGAATATCGGCCCACTGTTTGAGCTTATTCAATGTCTCTTTTTCGAGGTAGTAACTGGCTACTTTCTTCTCGGGACGATCCGCTTCTGCTTTTGATTCATTTTTAGCTTCAGCTTCAGCCCGCTTGATAACCTTTTCTGAAAATGAACTTGCTAGTTTCATACCGCCGGAAGTGTCAGCATCTTTAAATATTGAAGTGACATTTTCTGACCCGGCGGGTTTCCTGTCCGCTACGAAGTTGAATTGTGAATCATCACTCCTGGGCTCGCCCAGTGGTGAGTATCCCAAACTTTTTTTAATACCCATCATTTAGTATCCGTTTCTGATCTCTTTTGCGAGATTCATGTAATCTTCGGCACCGTAACTCTGGCTGTCATACTCAAAAATTGTTTTATGATGACTGGGTGCCTCTGCCAGCGCAATATTGTCACGGATGATAGTATTAAATACTTTCGAACCAAAATGCTCTTTAATATGGCCAACCACTTCCCGGTTCAGGTTCTTTCGTTTATCATAGAGCGTACAAACAATTCCTTCTACTTTCAGACCGGGATTGAGCCGCTGCTGAACGATCTTGATAAGATCCATAAGCTTAGACAACCCGTGCAGCGCCAGGTACTCCGACTGAAGCACAATAACAAGCTCATCTGCAGCGGTGAAGGCATTAAGCGTTAACAGGCCAAGATTGGGCGGGCAGTCGAGAAGGATAAAATCATACTCATCTTCAACTTCCTTTAACGCTGTACGGAGAATTTGCTCGCGGGCCGGCTCATTAACCAGCTCCATTTCAGCTCCCGATAATTCAATAGAGGCTGGCAGCAGATCAAACTCGCTGTGAGGCATTATCACATCCTTAATAGACATCTGGCCTTTGAGGACATGATAAATATTCTGCTTCATTTTCGAGGAGTGAATTTTCAGCGAATATGTCAGGTTTGCCTGCGGATCCATATCCACGAGCAATACTTTAAAGCCAATTTTACTCAGACCGGCCCCGGTATTGATGGTTGTCGTTGTTTTTCCAACGCCGCCTTTCTGATTGGTAAATGCGATTTTTCTCATGAGATTCTGTTAGGCTTTATTTAAGGTCTATAAACAGGAGTATTTCAGAGTGACTTTGTTACAGGTTTATTAAATAATTCTAATATTTGACACTCTTAATCTTCAGTTATCATTTTATCGGCCAAATGGACTATTAACTTCAATTATAATTGATTTTCACTTCAACATTAGGAATTACCGGTGTTTTCAAATGAAAGTCACAGGTGTGGGGCTTTCCATTTATTATATCTGATAAATTCCTAATAAAAAGGTAAAGCCGTGCTGTTAATTTAAGAAAAGAGTTATGCTGTGAATCATATTTACAATATCTTAGGCAGCAATAAGAGGTCTGAAACGTTTGATTTCAGGCAATGTAAATATCATCATAAATCAATTGATACATAATGCCGGAAAAATTGCCACCCATGAGATTCTTCAGCCGAAAGCTAATCAAACCGACGGATTTGAATGCACACGGCACTCTTTTTGGCGGGTCAGTTTTAGCCTGGATTGATGAAGAGGCAGCCATTTATGTGACCTGTCAGCTTGGTAGGGGCAACATTGTCACTAAGTTTATGTCCGAAATTGATTTTGTCAGTTCAGCTAAGCTTGGAGATATCATTGAAATAGGGATGGAAACTGTAAAGTTTGGAAAATCATCCATTACCGTTCGCTGCGTAGTTCGGCAAAAGTTCTCACATCAAACCATTATTAGTATCGATAAAATTGTATTTGTACATATGGATGAAGAAGGAAATCCATCTCCACATAATATTACAGAACCAGCAAACGACTAGAATATGAGCGATAAAAACGGACCGATTGATTTTCAAATCATAAGAGATATGTTGTATAACGATGATGCATATGTAAAAGAATTTTGCGACGCATCCGTCATCTCCTTCTCTGAATTTAAATCAAACTTTCGAAAAAATTTAATGGAAGAGGATCTTGATACTCTTCGCAGAACAGGTCACAAAATTAAGCCTGTAGCTAAAATGCTGAAGCTTGATCCACTTCTCAGTATTTACGAAAAATCAAAGCTATTATTGATGGAAAGTGACAACCCGGGAGAAAAAAAGAAGCAATATGTAAAAGAGATGGATGACTATTGCGAAGAAATTTTAGATCAGCTCCATCAGCGGGTTGACAAATAACTAATTCCAGACCGGTTTAATCAAGCCATCGGTTTGATTTTATCCTGACAAAAACGAATAACTACACAAATGAATATACTTGTCACAGGCGGCGCGGGGTTTATCGGAAGCCACACCATTCTTGAACTTCTGAATGAAGGCCACAACGTTGTGGTGTTAGACAATCTCTATAATAGCAAACTTACAGCGCTCGAACGGGTTGAAGAATTAACCGGACGGTCCGTCACTTTCAGGGAGTTAGATCTGCTTGATGTTCATGGAATGGATAAGCTTTTTAGCGAACATTCTATTGATTCAGTTATTCATTTTGCAGGCCTGAAAGCTGTTGGCGAGTCTGTTGAAAAACCTCTCTTTTACTACGAAAATAATGTAACCGGCACCATAAATCTCTGTAACGTGATGAACGACCACAATGTTAAGCGAATGGTCTTCAGCTCCTCTGCTACGGTTTATGGAAATCCGGCAGAATCGCCCTTAACAGAAGATTCAGAATTATCTGCCACCAATCCTTATGGCCAGACAAAGCTGACCATTGAGCATATATTCAGGGATTTATGCCGATCCGATTCAGACTGGAAAGTGTCTCTTTTACGATACTTCAACCCGGTAGGTGCTCATGAAAGCGGCAGGATTGGCGAAGATCCAACGGGCATTCCCAATAACCTGATGCCATACGTCACACAAGTGGCTGTAGGAAAACGAGCACGTCTTTCGGTGTTTGGAAGTGATTATCCTACACATGACGGAACCGGGGTAAGAGATTATATTCACGTTACAGATCTTGCCAAAGGCCATCTCAAAGCCCTGGAACATCTTGAACAGGAATCAGGAGCTGAAGCCTACAACCTTGGCACCGGAAATGGTTCAAGTGTGCTTGATGTGATTAAAACTTTTGAAAAAGTTACGGGTAAAAAAATTCCCTATGAATTAACAGACAGACGTCCCGGCGACGCAGCCATTTGCTTTGCCGACGCGTCTAAAGCCAAAAAACGGCTCGGCTGGGAAACGGAAAAAACACTCGAAGATATGTGCCGGGATGCATGGAAATGGCAAACAAAAAATCCGGACGGCTATAACTAACCGCGGCTTGAAAAATATATTAGAATCTCATTTTTTTCTGTAAGGGAAATCAACAAAATGTATCATACAAGTATAGCTTAATGTAAATCAGAAATCACTTATATGGCCAGTATTGATACAGCAAAAAGCGGGCAGGATGTCACGCAGCTTCTTAACAATCTTGACAATGGTGACGGGACCGAGGCGTACAATAAACTTTTCCCACTGATCTATAATGAACTCAAGGATATAGCTTCGATTCAAATTTCTTCGGAAAGAAATGACCTCACCCTTAACCGCACAGATCTTGTGCATGAGGTTTATATCAAATGGCTGAACCAGGAAGATCTTGAATGCAACAGTAAAAAACACTTGTTAAGACTTGCTTCAAAGGCAATGCATCAAATTCTTGTTGACTATGCCCGCAAAAAGCTTGCTGATAAACGAGGTAACGGAGCCGTAAAAATTGAGTTCCAGGATGAACGGCTCAATATTGAAGAAGCACAGCAGTTTTTAGAGCTAAATCAAGCCTGCGATGAACTTCGCAAAATTGATGAACGGCTTTACGAAATCGTACAGCTAAAATATTTCAGTGGACTCTCAATTCGGCAGGTTGCTGAAGCACTTGATGTTTCAAAAAGCACGGTTAACCGGGACTGGAAAAAAGCCAAAACTCTTCTTTTCATAAAATTAAAAGAGATTCAGGCCAGCTGATTTGCTACTATAGTTCTGTAAATCGCTGAAGGCCAATGAACTACCTCGGGGCAGAGCCCGCGAGGTATCAACTTAGAACTCATAACTTTTTGGTCTAAATAGAGTTTATTTTAGAGTGTCCCCCTTTGAAGGGGGCAATGGGGGATGATCAGTTATGTTTCAGAACCAAGTTCAGGGCACCTCGAAACTCAGAAAGTCATCCCCCAGCTCACTCCGTTCGCTTCCCCCTTCAAAGGGGGACTTTTTATCCTTTCCGACCCAGAGGGTCGGGGAATTAAACCACTTACGATTAAATATTTTCGAAAATTAAGCTAATCTACACCGGTTCAGGCCACCAAGACTCAAGGACTCTAAGGTTCACAAAGCATATGTCATTTCTGCAATTTCTTGGTGATTCCTGGAGTTCCGAATTGACGTTTTTTTAAAAAATTAATTACTATACCGCATTCCTCATGCAGCGCCCTTTTGTAGCATCTCCTCCTTTTAATCGAACTGAAGTTAGCACTACTATCCCCTTCAGTAATAAATAGTCCAATTTAGAGTACATTAAACGTTTGATCCGGCTCCATAGATAGCACAGATTCCGCCATCAAATCGATAAGCTGCTGCAGATCCTTTAGTGATGCTGTTTCAACGGGTGAATGCATATACCTGATCGGAACTGAAACCAGTGCGCTGGGTATTCCCGTTCTCTGGTAGAATATGCTATCGGTATCCGTACCGGTTCGAACACTTGTGGCTTCGTGTTGAACATCAATCTTACTCCTTTCAGCAGCTTTTTCAATAAGCTCTACCAGCTTGGGGTGGTTTGCTCCGCCATGCTGTACCGTGGGACCGCTGCCAAGCTTAATCTGCCCATGTTCTTTTTGATCGATGCCCGGAGAGTCGGTGGCATGAGTAACATCCGTTACAATTGCTGCATCAGGCATATGCCGATAACTCATCATCCGTGCACCGAAACCGCCCACTTCTTCCTGGACAGAATTCAGAGCAATTACATTTACAGCCAGATTTTTCTTTTGTTCACTTATTTGTTTCATCGCCTGCGCAATGGCAAACCCTCCGATCCTGTTATCAAGAGCTCGTGCGGAAATAATATCATCATTCAGGTATTCTACATCATCAGAATACGTGACAGGATCGCCAATTTGAACGGCTTCAAGTGCCTCTTCCCTGCTTGAAACTCCAATATCTACATAAATATCTTTCCATGATGGTTCCTTGCCGCCACCATTTTTCTTGTCCTGAAGGTGAATGGCCGTATTGCCGGTCACTCCGCTAATTTTTCCATTCTTACCATGAATAAATACACGTTTGGCCCTGGCAATAGTTGAGTCACTGCCGCCCAGCTTGTTTAGATATACAAATCCATCATCAGAAATATACTGAACAACCATACCGATCTCATCGGCATGTGCCTCGAGCATAACTGTCATGACATCTGCACTCGTATTTAGTTTTGCAATGGCTGAGCCATAGGGATCAGACTCAACTTTATCAGTAAACTGAGAAATATACTCCATCCAGACTTTCTGGCCATCAGATTCATAACCTGTTGGACTTGGGGTGATAAGAAGTTTTTCAAAGAACTGTGAGGTGGTATTATCAAACATAAAACTATTTTAGAGCTAATTAATTTTTGTCTAATATAATGATTTCAATAACCAATGGAGAAGGCATATCGATCGCACTCACTACGAAAATAAACTGCCTCATTGCGGAGCCCACGAAGTATTAACTTAGAGCCCAAACTTTTTATTCAAATGGAATTTATTCTGGAGTGTCGTTCCACCGTAGCCGGCGGAGCGACTTCTATCCATTCCGACCCAGAGGGTCGGTGAATTAATCCACTTATGATTAACGGATAATTTGCTATCGGATTAATGGTCTTGCCTACTAAAATCTAAATCCAGAAAGTTGTATGTTCCACCGGACTCACTTAACCTGATATTCGAACATGACGCACAATTACAAGCGAAATGACTTCTTTCACGAGACATCCATTCACATACGTTTCCGAGATCTTGATCCTCTGCAGCACGTAAACAATGCAGTTTTTAACACCTATTTCGAAGAAGCCAGGATTAGCTTTATTCAGGCTGTTCCGGAACTAAGAAAATCGATGAATCAAGGATTTAGTTTTGTGCTTGCCCATCTCGACTTAAAGTACATTCATCCGGTAGAATATGGAGAATCGCTGATTATTGGCAGTTCGCTCGAATCAATAGGTAATAGCAGCGTTATTGGAATACAGGCCCTATTCTCGAATAACGACAAATTAAAAGCAATCGCAAAAACAACAGGTGTATGGTACAACACGTCCAGTAAACGTCCAGCCCGACTACCTGAAATAGATAACGCGGAGCGGTATTTGTTTAAAGGTTCAAGAAATGGATAAAAGCAGTCAGTACAAAATTTTCAGTGATCCGATTCACGGGTTTATAACCGTTCCAAAAGGTATCATTCTGCGCCTGATCGATCATCCATATGTTCAGAGACTTCGGCGAATACGACAACTTGGACTTGGATACCTGGTATTTCCCGCAGCGGAGCACTCCCGTTTTTCTCATGCACTTGGCGCTCTTGAGTTGTGTCAGCGAGTTTTGAAAAATCTGATTGAAAAAGACACAACAATAAGTGATGCCGAAATTCGCGGAACACTCATCGCTATTTTACTTCATGATGTGGGGCATGGCCCTTTTTCTCATACACTTGAGCATACACTAATTGACGATTTCACGCATGAGCAGATGAGCTTGAAAATCATGCAAGAGCTCAATAAACAGTTTGAAGGAGAGCTAGAAACAACCATTCAAATTTTTACTGATCAGTATCCAAAGAAATTTCTCCATCAGCTTATCTCTTCCCAGCTCGATATTGACCGCCTCGATTATCTGAAACGTGATAGTTTCTTTACGGGTGTTTCGGAAGGCTCCGTTGGTATTAACAGGATATTAAAGACAATGAGGGTCTTTAATGGAAATGTTGTGATAGAAAAGAAGGGTATCTACGCAATTGAAAATTATATTCTGTCTCGGCGTCTAATGTACATGCAAGTATATCTGCATAAAACCGTGTTAAGTGCCGATTCTTTACTGAAAAACATATTTAAACGCGTAGAATATCTGTTAGATAGTGGTGAAAAAGTAGAAACACCCTCCCGGCACCTGGCGTATTTTTTATCAAAAAAACCATCCGCGTTGAAATCAATATCTGATTCAACGATGGTTCATTACATGGCGCTGGACGATCATGATGTGCTTATCAGTATTAAAAGCTGGGCAGAGTCATCCGATCCGATTCTTAGAGATCTATCCTCACGTTTTCTGCAGCGTAAACTCTACAGAACCACATTTGTGTCCGAAAAAAATATTTCGGCTAAACTTGAAAACGTGAAGAAGCAAACCAAGTCTCATCTGAAAAAAAATGGCTTGCCAAGTGATGACCTCTCGGCATCATACTATTATGATGTGGATAAGAGTTTTAGTGAAGCCTATAAGTATGAGAGTGAGAGCATATGGATTCTTGAAGGCAAAAAAAAAGCGGTTGAGTTTTCTAAAGCAGCCGATACGAGACATATCATCGCTTTAACACAACCTGTGGTTAAACCCTACATCGTGCATTTGAAAAGCGTAAAAACCTGATACCGATTATTGTACGAGTCTCAGAAAGATTGACTCTATGTTGATCTGTATGGGTCGTGTAATTAATTGCTGATAAAAGTGTTGAGGCTGTTCAGCTACCCGGCCTCTGATTTGTGCAGGTGGTGTCTGCAAATTCTAACACGCATGCGATGGGTGTAAAAACTTACCGGCCGAATATAATTTACAGTGACAAAGCGATACAGACCTTCGTTTTTGCATCGCCCCAAAGGGATCCCTTATACGGGGCAAAGTGATCAAATGTGCCCGCCGGAGCAAATCTTTAGCCGCGGGTTTTTGATACTTTCTTCTTTTAGTCCTGCTTTAGCGGGGTGACCGTTCACCTGTCCCTAGGGAAAGTATCAAGGAAACATGAATAGCTTATGATTTGATTGCTTGATATTGATAATCGATCAAATGTCTGAGTTGATACGTTAGGTGACATAATGTTTCCTGTGAATTATATCTGAGTTTTAACTGACGCATCCAGATCAACAGAGAGTTCTGTTCATTTCGCCTGATGCCCCTAGTCGTGGCAAACCGAACCTCCCGAAGGGATACCTGCGGTGAAAAAATCAAGGCTGTGATCCTGACAGCTGTCGGGAGACGCGGTCACGCAATCTCACTGCTACCTTTATAAATGGTCCGCCACGCGTCTTGATGGTTAACCGGTTCCTCGCCGCTCATCTTTTGAACGCGAAGCGATATGATAAAAGGTCCCCGCATATCTTACAGCTCCTTTGACCGCCAATTCTTTCAAGGCCAAAGGTGTCCTGTACTAATAAGGTGCATTCTTCAATTACTATTTTTTTGGCTCTACTCTACTTTACTCTATTGTGATTAGATCATAAGAATAAATTACCCACACCGATCATCATAGACCCGAACGATTTATGATCAAACTTTTTGAATAGAATATTAATTTGACTCGTTTTCATCAATTTCGATTCCAAGGCGGGGTAGTAAATCTTCCTCTTTAAATGGTTTTTGCATCAGGTCGTCGAATCCAACATCTTTTAACTCACCTCTTGAATACCGCTGGGTCGCTGTAACTGCTATAATTTTCGGCTGCGTTTTTTGGGTTTTTTGAGCTCTGATTGCTTTAACTGTCTCTATGCCGTCCATCACAGGCATACTTAAATCCATAAGAATTGTGTCTGCTTTCCAAGACTCAAGGATATTCAGTGCGGCCTCACCATTTGAAGCTTCCTGTACATCAAGCCCATATCGCTTCAGCATCAGCTTTAGGAGAGTCCTGTTAATAGAGACATCATCAACTACCAATATCTTTTTACCGGTTGTTTGTGATGAAATTTCATCACCATCATCAGCAGACTCTTCTTCAGACCCCACAATGCTCTTTATTTTGTCGTCCAGCTGTTTTGAATGATAGATAATCTTATCCAGCAGCTTATCCTGTTCAGACGTTAAGTTGTCATCCTTTTTAAGCAATTCAGAGAAACCGAGAACCGCGTGCAGGGGAGTCTTCAATTCATGAGACAAATCATAATCCAGCGCATTTTCTCTGTTTTGAACATCCGGTAACATTTTCAAGAATCGCCCCATTATGTGTTGATCGTTGTCTTTTACAGTAAAATATTTGACCATATAAGAAACGTCATCATGTCCTTGTACAGGTACAACTGAGGCCATCTCTTTATTGAAGTATCTCTCAAGCTTGTTTAGCTGAGGTATGTCTTTAATGTTCTTTCCAATCAGCGGCAATTCATTTGGATTAAATAAGGCTTCAAATCCAAAATTTACGTACCGAATTATACCTTCCGAATCAATAATAGCACTGCTTGTGCCAGAGTGATCCAGAATTGATTTTAGAAAGTTTGTCTGTTCCCTTCGGGTGAGATATAAATCTTCCGTTTTATTCTTTTTGCGAACAATGAAAAGCAGTATTAGTGAGAGTGCAATAACAAGAACTATAAGTATGATTTGGACAGGCCAGCCATACAGTGCTATCTCATTTAATAAGAAAAAATTTAATATGTCGCTAACCAAAGTTCTGTATTTACGGAGTGATTTTTCCGTAACATACAGGCTTTAAAACGTGTTTTCAGTTAGTCTTTTTTAATTGTATAACTAAAAGGATAGAAAGGACTTATCTACTTTATTCTCTCATATTTTACGAAGGATAAATTATTATAATCATCCCTCGAAACTTCCTTCCAGACATCACCTATTTTGTCTCTGTATTCTGGAAAAAAAGTATCTCCTTCGAATGACTCATGTATTTCTGTAATAATAAGTTCATCAGCCATATCCATCATCTGCCGGTAAATCTCACCGCCGCCAATCACATACACCTTCTCTTTATCTAAATCTTTAAGATAATCCAGCGCATCCGAAATAGTAGTAAATGTAGGGACATGGCTATACGATTTCGATCGCGACAAAACAACAGCCTCTCGCCCGGGAAGTGGTTTTTCGTTGAGTTCCTCGAACACTATCCGCCCCATTAGCAGCGGATGTCCCATGGTCGTTTTCTTGAAGAACGAGAGGTCTTCTTTATAATGCCATGGTAAGCTTCCGTCTTTGCCAATGACTAAATTAGGATCGTGGGCGGCTATTATGGCTATTCTCATACAGCCACCGGGAATTTTATTGGGTCGTGGGGATTATAGTTTTTCAAAGAAAAATCTTCGAACTGAAGTTTGTCTATCGGCTTATCTGCAATATCAAGCTGTGGTAAAGGCCGCGGTTCCCGGTTTAACTGCTCTTTTAAACCATCTATGTGATTTTCATAAATATGCGCATCGACAATTGTATGAGCAAAAGTTCCCGGTTTCAAATTAGTTTCTTGTGCAATTGTCGAAGTCAGAGCCGAGTAACAGGCAAGGTTAAAAGGTATTCCAAGAGCTATATCACCTGATCGCTGAGTTAAATGACAATTGAGTTTTCCATCAGAAACATTAAAAATGTACATTACATGGCAAGGCGGAAGCCTCATTTCATCAAGCACACCCGGATGCCAGGCGCTTACTACAATCCGACGGCTATTGGGATTTGTTTTAAGCATATCTATCGCCCGCTGCACCTGGTCAAATTCATCATACATCCACTCCGTACTTTCTTTGCTTCCCTTTCCGGGGTAAGAGAACCCATCAGATGACTTTAGATTTGGAAATCTTCGCCAGAGGGTGGGATAAATCGGACCCACATACCCATCTTTGTCTGCCCAGGCATCCCAAATATGGCAGTCTTTCTCGTCACGCAGCCATCGAATGTGATCTTCTCCGCGCAGATACCAAAGTAGTTCCAGAATAACCGACCGAAAATAAACTTTCTTCGTTGTTAAAAGAGGAAATCCGTCTGCCAAATCTACCTTATAATTTTCGGCAAAACACGATATCGTCGGTGTACCCGTTCGATTATCCTTTTTCACACCATTGGTGAGTACATTTTCAACCAAGTCGAGATACTGTTTCATATAGAAATAGAATTAATTTTTTGATGTTACAGCCACTTCAGCTCAAACTGAACCCTCTCGATCTTCTCGATCTCTCAGATTCTGTAGTGCGATTTCCGCAGCCATCTGCTCTGCTTCTTTTTTGCTTTTGCCTTTACCCTGCGATTCAAATGTACCGGAAAGATATACACCGACAGTGAAAATTTTGTCGTGAGCCGGACCCTCTTCATCAATCACTTTATATTCCGGCAGTGGTTGATTAAGCCCCTGCAGATACTCCATGAGAGTGCTTTTATAATTATCAGCTTTACGTTCTATCGATTCCAAATCGATATGGGTCATTAGCAGTTCTTCAACAAATGAATATGCAAATTGATAGCCTTTTGTCAAATATACCGCGGCAACAATCGCTTCAAACAGATCCGCCAGCACGCTTTTTGAAACATCTATTCCCTGTCCAGACGCCCTTTCACCAATTTCCATCACCTCGTTGATTTTCATCTTTTTAGCGAGGTGAGCAAGAGTTTTTCCTCTGACAATTTTGGCACGAAGCTTCGTTAAGAAACCTTCGTTGGCTACCGGATATCGTTCAAAAATAATCTCAGTTACGATAAGATCAAGTACTGCATCGCCAAGAAATTCAAGCCGTTCGTACGTCTCATGAGGCTGTACCTTTTTACCGTCAATGATTGAGCGGTGACGCAAGGCACGCAGGTAAACACCTCTGTGCTCATCCGGTATAGAGAACCCAAGGTAAGATTCGAGTTTAGAAATGCGGGAAGATGATTCGTGAAATTGACCTTCTGAAGATGCAAACCACTTCTTTAATCTTCCCAGCATCTGTTAATCATCGAATTTTTTAAAGATAAGAGTAGTATTATGGCCGCCAAAGCCAAATGCGTTATTCATCGCATACTTCACGTCTCTGGCTACAGATTCGTTAGGTGTGTAGTTCAGGTCGCACTCAGGGTCCGGGGTCTCCTGGTTGATTGTAGGAGGAATTATGCCGTGATAGGTCGTAAGCAATGCGGCAATTGATTCCGCAGCCCCGGCCGCCCCCAGCATATGCCCTGTCATTGATTTTGTGGAGTTCAGATTAATCTCATAAGCGTGGTCACCAAATACTTTTTTTATAGTATTTGATTCAGCTAAATCCCCTAAAGGAGTTGATGTTCCATGCATATTGATGTGATCGATGTCCTCCGGCTTGATGCCCGCCATATCAAGTGCTCCATTCAGAGCAAGTGTCACACCATTTCCATCAGGATCGGGTGCAGTAATATGATGAGCGTCAGCAGAAAAACCATACCCTACGATTTCTCCGTAAATACGAGCGCCCCGTTCAATAGCCGAATCAAGAGATTCAATAAACATCATAGCGGCACCTTCGCCCAGTACAAACCCATCCCGATCCTTATCAAAAGGTCGGGATGCCTTTGCAGGTTCATCATTACGGCGTGAAAGTGCCTTCATTGAACTAAATCCGGACACTCCTATCTGCCATACAGGTGCTTCAGTACCGCCGCAAACCGCCATATCAGCCTGACCATACTTGATAGTATCATAAGCAAGACCAATGTTTTGCGATCCGGTTGCGCAGGCTGAAACTGCACAATAATTCGCGCCACGAAATCCATATTTGATAGATATATGGCCAGCGGGCATATCGGGAATTAACATTGGAATAAAGAATGGGTTAACCCCTCTAGGGCCATGCTCGTGATGCGACACTGACTGGTCGTAAAATGTTTTCATCCCACCTATACCTGTACCAACAATAACGGCAACTTTGTCTTTGTTGATTTTTTCCAGGTCAACACCGCTGTCCTCAATTGCTTCGTCAGCAGTTATGAGGCCGTACTGGGAAACATTGTCAAGCCTGCGGGCTTCTTTACGCTCAAAATAATTACTTGAGTCGTAATTTTCGATTTGCCCGGCAAACTTTGTAGGATAATCGGTAGTATCGAAGTGCTCTATAGTTCGGACCCCGCTTTTTCCTGAGACAAGCCCATTCCAAAAATCCGGGGCTGTATCGCCTACCGGTGTCAAAGCTCCGATACCTGTTACAACTACTCTACGTCCAGTCATTATATCTGAATATTCAGCTTATGATTTTTCTTGAAGATATGTAACTGCATCGCCTACAGTTGCAATGTTTTCTGCATCCTCGTCCGGGATACTTAGATCAAATTCTTTTTCAAATTCCATGATCAACTCAACGGTATCAAGAGAATCTGCGCCGAGGTCGTTAGTAAAGTTAGCCTCAGTTACTACCTCTGATTCATCAACGCCAAGTTTATCTACAATAATTGCTTTTACTTTTGATTCTACGTCTTGTGACATTACGATCTGTGTTTTATTAGTTAGTGTTAATTGAAAATTATTTGTGTGGCTATAATACAACATCTAATCGAAAAATAACACGCTTTGCGTTATTGATTATCAGATATATAAAAAGGTCGTTACATTGCCATGCCGCCATCCACGCGAATAACCTCGCCTGTAATGTAGCTGCTAAGATCTGATGCTAAAAATACCACCATATTCGATACTTCTTCAGGGTCTCCTGCGCGTCCCAGTGGTGTTTCTTTTTCAATGGATTCTAAAACTTTTTCATCAAGCTGTCCGGTCATTTCCGTCAAAATATATCCGGGTGCTACAACATTAGCCCTTATATTACGGCTTGCAAGTTCCTTGGCAAAAGATTTGGTAAATCCGATAATCCCGGCTTTCGAGGCTGAATAATTGCTTTGTCCGGCATTTCCTGATATACCTACCACAGAACCAACATTAATTATTGAGCCTCCTTTGGCCCGCATCATCGGCTTTGTCGCGGCTTTACTATAATTAAATACACTCTTCAAATTAGTGTTAATCACATCATCCCACTGTTGCTCATTCATTCGGAGGATTAAGTTATCACGCGTGATACCGGCATTATTGACCAGCACATCCAGCGAGCCCCACTCTTCAACAACAGAGGCGATGACCTCTTCAGCTTTGGTAAAATCGACTGCATCTGCCTGGTACTCCTTCCCTTTTACATCATGCTCAGATATAGCCTCAACCACCGCTCTTGCAGCATCTGCAGAGCTTGAATAAGTAATAGCGACGTTGGCTCCCAGTGAGGCAAAATGTTCTGCAATCACGCGGCCAATTCCGCGGCTTCCACCGGTAACTAAACAGTTTTTTCCTTTTAAATCCATATTACTGACGGCCTGATATATTTGCGTTTGAAATGGTGCGTTTCACGAGTCCCTGTAATACTTTCCCGGGACCAATCTCTACAAAATCCGTAATTCCGTTGCTCCCCATATTGCGAAGTGTCTGTGTCCATTTTACAGGTGAGGTTAGCTGTGCAATCAGATTCTCTTTCACTGTGTTAGCATCCTGCGTAGGTTCTGCTGTGGCGTTACTGTATAAAGGACATTCAGGATCATTGAATGAAATCTCCTCCAGACGTTTTTGCAGCCCTTCAAGCGCAGGTTTCATCAATGGTGAATGAAATGCACCGCTAACAGGCAATATTTTAGCCAGACGGCACCCTTCTTCTTTTGCCAGATCAACAGCTTTTTTAACGGCATCAACGTCTCCGGAAATCACAAGTTGACCCGGACAGTTATAGTTAGCCGCTACCACAGGTTTTTGAATCTCCGCCGTTGCTTTCTCACAGATAGTATCCACCACCTCGTCATCCATGCCAATGATAGCGGCCATTCCACCGGGATGAACCTCACCGGCTTCCTGCATAAGATTTCCGCGCAGATTAACAAGATCGAGAGCGGTTTCAAAATCAATAACGGAAGAGGCCACAAGAGCCGAAATTTCGCCGAGGCTGTGGCCGGCCACTGCATCAGGCTCCTCGTCCATTTGCATGAAGAGTGCTACTGAATGCAGAAAAATAGCTGGCTGCGTATATTTTGTCTGCATAAGCTTGTCAGTCGGGCCCTCAAACATAATATCTGACAGGTTATACCCAAGCTGATCATTCGCTTTGAGAAAAAGTTGTTTTATGTCACTGTCGGTCTCAAAGTGCTCTTTAGCCATACCAACAGACTGAGAGCCTTGTCCCGGAAAAATAAATGCTTTCATTACATTGCCCATTTTAAATAGATTGATCCCCAGGTCAAACCACCGCCAAAGGCAGAAAGTACTAAATTATCGCCCTCATTCAACTGATCTTTCCAATCTACCAGGCACAGTGGAATCGTCGCTGAGGTTGTGTTTCCGTACTTATCAATATTGATCATCACCTTATTTCTGTCAATCCCCATGCGGCGAGCCGTAGCGTCAATAATTCTTAAGTTGGCCTGATGGGGTACAAGCCAGGCGACATCTTGGGGAGCAAGATCGTTCTTCTTCATTATCTCGAGAGACACATCAGACATTCCTTCAGTTGCTTTTCTAAACACAGCCCGTCCATCCTGGCGGATGTAGTGAAGATCTTTTTCAACCGTTTCCTTGGTGGCTGGCCGAACGCTTCCGCCCGCGGGCTGATAGAGCATACAGTCTTCATCGCCCTCAGTGTGATGAATATAATCAATGATGCCCGTCTCTTCTTGTGTTTCTTCAAGAACTACGGCAGCACCTGCATCGCCAAAAAGTATACAGGTCGTGCGATCGGTATAATCAATAATGGAGCTCATTTTATCAGCTCCGATCACAAGAACTTTTTTTGCGCGGCCTGATTCAATAAAATTTCCACCGGTAGAGAGGGCAAAGAGAAATCCTGAACATGCAGCCGATAAGTCAAATGCATAGGCATTTGATGCCCCTATTCGTTTTTGTACCAGGCAGGCAGTTGCCGGAAAAAGATAGTCCGGAGTCACAGTGGCAACAATAATCACATCAATCTCGTCGGCGTCTACGCCTGCATCTTCAAGAGCTGCATTGGCTGCACGTTCAGCCATATATGATGTGCCTAAATTGTCGCCTTTTAAAATTCTCCGTTCAGAGATTCCTGTCCGAGATTTGATCCACTCGTCGTTGGTATCAACCATCGTTTCAAGTTCTTTATTGGTAAGTACATATTCTGGCAAATACTTACCAACACCTGAAATCTTAGCATGAACTGAGGACATGAAATAGGATTAGTTTAAAGAGGCTTTAATTTTTTTATTCACTTCGTGATCGACACACTGCATCGCACTTTTTATCATATTCTTAATGGCCAAAACGGAGCTGTTTCCATGCCCCACGAAGCTGACACCATTGACCCCTAAAAATGGCACACCGCCAATTTGCTCGTAGTCAAACGTGTGCATGGCTTTAGTAAGAATCTGAAAAACCTGCTTTTGCAGGTCAGAATCTGCAGATATGAGATCAAGTTGTTCCTTAACCATTTTCTGCATCACGTCAGGAATGGATTCCCCAAATTTTAGCAGAATATTCCCGGTAAAACCATCTGTAAGAAAGACGTCGGCTTTCGCATTAAGTATATCTTTGCCTTCGATATTTCCTACAAAATTATCCAGTTCCTTTAACTTCAGATAGGAAGCCTTCAAGAGTTCTGTGCCCTTTTCTGACTCTTCACCCACATTAAGAAGGCCAATTTTGGGATTATCAACTTTTAAAATCTCTTCGGTAAAGATCTTTCCCATAACGGCAAACTGATAGTACATCTCCTCTTTCAGGGTGAGATTTGCACCGGCATCTATCAAAATCCTGACGCCATTTATAGTGGGAAATATTGCTGCAATTGTAGGACGATATACGCCTTCAATTTTCCCGAGAAACACTGTAGAAGCTGTTAAAAGAGCACCAGTGTGTCCAGCGCTCACAAATCCATGACAATCGCCGGCTTTGTGGGACTGAAGTCCAAGTGTAATGGAAGAATTTTTCTTCTCTTTCAGTACCGCTGACGCAGAGTCCTGCATAGATATGATTTCAGGTGCGTGAAGAATATCAACACGCGCCGAATCATACTCATGTCTGGCAAGCTCTTCTTTTATTAGGCTTTCCGGACCAACAAACAAAAGCTTGAGTTCTGGCATCTCATTGAGTGCCTGAATACCGCCTGAAACTGGATTTTTGGGATAGTGATCTCCCCCTACTGCATCTACAGCAATAACCATGAAATTAAATTTATGTTATTCAGACTTTTGTATTACCTGCTGACCTCTGTAGTACCCACATTCCATGCATACATGGTGATACCTGTGCATTGCTCCGCAATTGGAGCACTCAGCCAATGTAATATCATTCAGGCTTTGATGTGCACGACGTTTGTTTTTGCGTGCTTTGGATGTCTTTCGCTTAGGATGTGCCATTTAATAAGTTGTATTATTTCTTCTTTAGTTTCTTAAGTTCTTCCCACCTGGGATCAATTTTTTGCTCTTCATCAGGGTCTTCTATATCCCCAAATCGGGCAACTCCAAAATCTTCAGGCTTTCCTTCTTCATCGTAATACCTCGGATGAATTTTTTTTGCCGGAATATTCAGAATTATTGTATCTCTAACCTCTTCCTCTATATCTAATACCAATTCATTTGAAGGAATTTGCCGAACGGCACTCTTTACTGTTTCTGATTCTTCAACCTCACCGGGTTCAAAAAGAATATCGAAAGAGCCTTCAATAGTATCAATATATGTATCAAGGCTGCGATCGCAAGTTAACTCCACTTTACTATTTACCTCAAAAGATACTTTTACAAAGTGATCTGTTCTGTAAAAAGAGATCGATACGTCAGCTTCAATCAGCCTGGCACCATCTTTGAGGTCGAAATAATCCTCCGGTAGTTGAGCTGTTTTATGGCTCTGGCCTTCGGGTATTTCTTGTATGTCGAATGTTAATTTTTGCGTATCCACAATAGCCACTTAAAATACAGAACTAAGCCTACGAAAGCAATTAGTTAAATAGTCCAAACAGTCGCTGTTCTATGAGCTCAATGACCTTACCTAAATCTTCATTACTATTTACAAAGTCGAGGTTATCCGTATTGATAATGAGTTTATCGTGGCCATAACGGTCAATCCAATCTTCATAAAGTTTATTCAGCTTTTCAAGATAGTCAATCCGGATGGAGTTCTCATAATCCCGGCCTCTCTGCTGAATCTGCTTAACGAGAGTGGGAACTTCAGCCCGAAGGTAAATCAATAAATCAGGTGGCCTTAAATAGTGGCTCATTTGATGAAAAAGAGCAGAGTAATTTTTAAAATCTCTGTCGCTCATCAAATTCATGTTATGTAAATTTTTGGCAAAAATCTCAACATCTTCATAAATCGTTCGATCCTGAATTATATCGGTATTATTGCTGAGCATCTCTTTTTGGTGCTGAAATCTGCTTGAAAGAAAATATATCTGAAGATTAAAACTCCATCGTCTCATATCCTCGTAAAAATCTGAGAGATAGGGGTTATTATCAACTGATTCATAATGCGGATCCCAGCCGAATTTATTTGCCAGCAATCCAGTAAGAGAAGATTTTCCGGCACCAATATTTCCCGCTACAGCAATGTACCGCCCGTTTCCGGTAGTGATGTCTGCCATCTTATTTTCCAAGAAGTTTGTACATCGCCTTCTTATAATTTTCAACGCCGGGCTGGTTGAATGGATTTACGTTGAGCATGTAAACGTAGATACCTGTTAACAATTCATAGAAATAGATCAGTCGTCCAAGCTGTTGTTCATTAAGTTTACCAAGCCCAATTTTCACCACCGGCACACCACCTTCTAAATGCGCCTGGAACGTTCCGTCTTGTGCACTTTTATTAATATAGTGAAGAGACTTGCCGGCCAGGTAATCCAAACCGTCCGTTTTAGATTCTGATGGCGTTAACTTTAAATCAGAAACAGGTTTTTCAACCGTAATCATCGTTTCCATTATATTGCGCCTGCCCTGCTGTATCATCTGCCCGATACTGTGTAAATCTGTTGAGTAAGATGCAACAGCTGGAAATAACCCCTTCCCCTCTTTTCCTTCACTTTCACCAAGCAATTGCTGAGTCCAGTTGCAGAACTCTTTTAGTTCCGGCTCAAACGAACTAATTACATCAAGCTTGATATTTTTTTCATGGAGATGATGACGAACTGCTGCATAATCTAATATATTTCCGGCCTCCTTCTCCCTGCTTTCAAATTCAGCAACTGCACCATAAAATAGTGTCTTAATGTCGAGTCCACTCACTGCAACGGGCAGGAGTCCTACCGGAGTCATAACGGAAAAACGACCGCCTACATCGTCAGGAATAACGTATTTCGAGTATGCTTCCTCTTCAATAATTTTATTGAGGATCCCCCCTTCAGCACCCGTTGTTGCGATAATCCTGGATTTAGCCTCGTCTCCGTAAACCTCGTGCATCCACTTTCTGATCATCCGGAATGCAATAGCGGTTTCAAGTGTGGATCCGGATTTTGATATCACGTTAAGGTATACACTTTTACGGCTTCCATCTTCCTTCGGACGGCTGATATAATCAATTAGTTCTTCATGATATCGAGCGCCCAGATGATGACCCGCAAAGTAGATTTCAGGTTTAGATTCAGAAAAAGGCTTTTGCAGTGCATCAATAATTGCCCGGGCTCCCTGATAAGACCCCCCGATACCACAAACGATGAAAATATCTGCATTTTTACGGATTTCAGCACCATGCTGTTCAATTTTATCAAGCTCTGCGTCATTGGGAGCTTTTAAAATCCGTCGCCACCCAAGCCATTCGCTGCCGGGACCTGCTCCTTCTTTGAGTTTCTGAAAAGCTTTTTTGGCATTTAATACAGACTGCTCAAGCTCTATGTCTGACATGAATTCTTTAGTACCGTCAATATCTACATCTATCATATTTATCGAAGTGTTTTTGACAATTCAAGCAGTTCAAAATTAATATCTTTTCGCTTACCAAACGTCATTTTCAGGGGAGTAATTTTAATGCGATTGTTTACGATTCCCACCATAACTTTACTATGACCGTCTTTAATGGCTTTCACGGCTGCCGCACCCAGTCTGCTGGCAAGAACTCTGTCTCGTGCGGTAGGGCCGCCTCCGCGCTGTACGTGGCCAAGGATGCAAACGCGCATCTCATATTTTGAAAAATCATCCCGAAGCTTTTCAGATAGTTTCAGGGCGCCACCGGTCTCATCGCCTTCAGCTACAACAACAAGGCTGCTTCTGCGCTGTTCTTTCAGAACATCGTTCAAGCTGGAGCGAACTTCATCAATATTCGTCATAGATTCCGGCAACAGAATAAGCTCGGCACCACCAGCGATACCGGTTTCCAGCGCGATGAATCCGGCATCACGCCCCATCACCTCAACCAGGAACAAACGGTCGTGAGCATCGGCTGTATCACGGATTTTATCGATGGCGTCCATAGCCGTGTTTAAGGCCGTATCGTATCCAATGGTTTCATCAGACCCCACAAGATCGTTATCAATTGTTGCAGGTATACCAATGACAGAAATATCGTGTTCATTTGCCAGGAGTGTGCCCCCCTGGAAAGAACCATCGCCGCCAATAATAATAAGATTTTCAATTCCTTCATCCTTGAGCACCTCAGCTGCTTTAGCCCGCCCTTCTTCAGTGCGGAATTCGTCGCAGCGCGCTGATTTTAATATTGTTCCTCCACGCTGAATAATATTGGATACATCGGTTGGCCCTACTTTCTTAAAATTCCCTTCGATAAGGCCTTTAAATCCGTGCCTGAAAGCCACAATTTCAAATCCTTCAGTAAATGCAGTGCGAACCACCGCTCGAAAAGCAGCGTTCATACCAGGAGAATCACCACCACTTGTTAGAACACCTATTGTTTTCAATGGAATTATGATATTTTGTTGTAAAATTAAATAAGCTGATAAACTAAGTACACATTCATCATATCGCAACTTTTTAATGTCTGCAATCATTAAATTATCTGATTAACTTCCAATCGATTACATTTTACGCCCAGACGGGTAATAACCGACTTAAATTTTAGAACAAATATATTCGTTGAATTCACTTAGCGATATTACAACCCCCATACAAGACGACCTGCGGATATTCCGGGATTTTTTCAGGGACCAAACCGATACGGATATCTATCTGCTCGACAAGATCATGCGGTATTTGTTGCGCCAAAAAGGTAAAGAGATCCGCCCTACACTTGTGTTTATGAGTGCCCGGATGTTTGGCCCGATTGACCGCAGAAGCTACATTGCAGCAACCATGATTGAGCTGCTGCACACCGCTACACTTATTCACGATGATGTTGTGGATGAGGCGGATAAACGGCGCGGGTTCCTGAGCATAAATAAACTATGGAAGAACAAAGCAGGTGTGCTCCTTGGTGATTTCCTGCTCTCAAAAGGACTGCTCATCGCCCTGGATAATGAGGAGTACAGCATGCTTCAGATACTCTCAAACGCCGTAAAAGAAATGAGTGAAGGTGAGCTGCGTCAGCTTAAAACGGCAAAGCTGTTCAATATGACCGAAGAGCGGTATTTTCAGATCATTTCGGAGAAGACGGCGAGTCTGATATCAGCTTGTTGCGAGTGCGGGGCTTCAGCAGCGACCGATGACCCGGAAATTTCCGCGGCTATGAAACAGATCGGGCTGAATATTGGCATTGCATTTCAGATAAAAGATGACCTATTTGATTATGGCCTCGATGATGTTGGAAAACCCAAGCGAAACGACATTCAGGAACGTAAAGTTACCCTTCCGCTAATCAAAGCTTTTGAACAGGCCTCTTATACTGAGACATTATCAATCAGGCGTCTTATGAAAAAGAGGAAGAAGAGCGATAAAGATATCAATAAAATTGTCGAGTTTGTTCACGATAAAAACGGACTCGACAATGCAACGATTTCCATGAAAGCATTTGCTGATAAAGCACTGACGCAACTTCATGAGCTTCCTGTTGAGAACGGACTCGAAGATTTTGAGAATCTTGTTACGTATATCATAAACCGCAAAAAATAAGTAATCGGCACAATGAGCCACCTTTTCTTATCGGATGTACATATTGGTGCTTTTGATGACGATGTAGATCGCATTGTTCAGCGCGATCTTATTTCACTTATTCAGCATTGCGCCGATCAGAATATTCAAATACACATTTTGGGAGATCTGTTCGACTATTGGATGGAATACCCGTCATGGCGGCCGCAGTTGGGCCAGGAAGTTCTGGACTGCCTGCACAGATATGCAAAAAAGGTAGCGCCCGTTAATTACATCACCGGTAATCACGACAACTGGACAAATGGATATTTTAGTGAGATTGGATTTAACGTAAGCAACGAATTCTTTGATCTCTCTTTATATGGTAAACGGTTGTTTCTACATCATGGCGACGGGCTGAA
The DNA here is from genome assembly GCF_038150125.1 of Rhodohalobacter sp. 8-1. Classification (NCBI taxonomy): domain Bacteria; kingdom Pseudomonadati; phylum Balneolota; class Balneolia; order Balneolales; family Balneolaceae; genus Rhodohalobacter; species Rhodohalobacter sp. 8-1. The sequence continues at coordinate 228,595 of NZ_JBBVMF010000001.1, forward strand.
AGATGAAACCTTTAACCTGCCTCGCCCATGGATGCATCGCTTATTGAGAAACAAAATGTTCGTAAAGCTGTATCAATCAATTCTGCCGCCTAAAGCAGGTATGCGGGTAATGAAAGCCTTTTCTGACTATAGCAAACGAAGGGCATTTTGCGATCCGTCTGTTTTAGATAACTGGGCAGACAATTTTCTGAAAACAACTGATTATAATATTGTCATTTCGGGACATGACCATCAACCCCGTGTCATTAATTTTACGCATGGCACTTATATTAATTTAGGGACGTTTTTTAAAGATAGAACCGTATCAATTTACAACAATGGCGTGTTAGAACTCGTTGTGTGGGATGCGACACAAAAAACACTCTACCCATTTGAACACCGCTATAAAAAAGCTGCCAATTTATGAGTAACGATTCCAATAATTTTGACCGCGAGCGATACTTTAATGACCCGGTCTATCGAAAAAAGATTTTAGCTGAGCGCAAAAAGCAACGTGATGAGGAGTCTCAGGATAGTTCACCTGCAGATGAAAAACAGGCGAACGGAAAGAAATTTTTAATCTGGGGTCTATCAGCAGCTGCTATATTATTATTGATGGCAGTTGGTTACACGTACTATCTGTCTCGGGGATTGCCGTCTATACAGGAACTTGAAAACCCGCAAACAGCGATTGCCTCAGTCGTTAAAAGCCGGGATGGCGTTGTACTGGACAGGTATTTTACTGAAAACAGAACGTATGTCCCCATCGAGCAGATCTCTCCTAATATAGTAGATGCACTGGTAGCTACCGAAGATCACCGATTCTATTCTCACTGGGGAATTGACATGAAACGATTGCTTGGCCTGCCCGTTTACTGGCTCCAGGGACGGTTACAAGGCGGTTCAACTATCAGTCAGCAGCTTGCTCGTAATCTCTATAAAAAAATCGGCCGAGAGGTTTCGGTAACTCGAAAGCTCCGCGAGATGCTCACCGCTATTCAAATTGAACAAAACTATACCAAGCGGGAAATTATTGAGATGTACCTCAATACTGTAGAATTTGCCAATAGTACGTTTGGAATTGAATCTGCATCGCAAACACACTTTAACAAGCCTGCCAATGATATTACCGTGCCCGAAGCGGCAATGCTGGTGGGAATGCTGCGGGCAACTCACGCCTATAACCCAAGACTTTTCCCGGAGCGATCCAAAGAACGACGGAATGTGGTGCTTCGCCAAATGCTCCGGCGTGATTTTATAACCGATGAGATGTATGAGAATTTATCACCCGAAGAAGTAGCACTTAATTACCAGCCACCATCACGTTCAGGACGCGACAGCAGGTATTTCGGCGAGTTTGTCCGGCAAAAAGTTGTGGAATGGACAGAAGAAAACGGGTACGATATCTATACAGACGGACTAACCATTTATACCACCATCGATTCGCGAATGCAGCGCCACGCCGAACAGGCCGTTAAAGAAAATGTAGCCGAATTCCAGGTCGAGTTTCAACAAGAGTGGACAAGCCCGGATGGCGAATATATGGACCTTTTCTGGGAGGAGTACCCTTCATTTTTGCGCGAGTTTATGCGGGAAACAGACCGCTACAAAAACGGATTTAGCAAATATAATACAGATCAGGAATCTGTCGTATTTGAAAAGCTCACGGCCGATTCCGCCTATGTTGACTCGGTGAAACGCGCTCGAACAAGACTTCAAAGCAGCTTTGTTGCCATCGATCCAAATAACGGCAGTGTTCTTTCCTGGGTAGGCGGCCTGGATTATGGCCAAAAACAGTATGACCACGTGTACCAGTCACGCCGACAAGCCGGATCTACGTTTAAACCCTTTGTTTATTCCATTGCCGTGGATAACGGGTACATGCCCTACCACAAATTTTCTAAGTATCCCACGAGTTTTATTGAACAATCCGGCCGGATATGGAATCCAAAAGACAGCTCAGTGCCCTCGGGACCTGAAATGGTCCCGTTGCGAGATGCCCTCGCCCGCAGCCTCAATAATGTAACTGTAAGACTTCTTCCTGAAATCGCCGGGGCCCCGGGAACAAACAGGGCAAAAGACTTGATTCCTGCGGCACGAAAAATCAGAGAAATGGCGTCGGACCTTGGGATAGACATGAGCACTGTACCAGGTGATTATCCATCGATTGCTCTTGGTACGGCGGAAGTCAGCTTACTCGAGCTTGTAAGTGCCTACACGACATTTGCCAACCAGGGTGTTCATATAGACCCTATTGCCGTTACCCGTATTGAAGACAAAGAAGGCAATGTGCTTGTGGAGTACTTTTCAGAAATGAGACAAGAAGTCATCAGCCCGGAAACCGCATACATCATGATTGATATGATGCGGGGTGTCATCCGCGGCGGTGATGGATATCACGGGACCGGCGTTCGAATGAGAAACGTCTACAACGTCCAGCAGGATATTGCAGGAAAAACCGGTACTACCCAAAATAGTGCTGATAACTGGTTTGTGGCCATGATGCCTCACATTGTAATGGGGTCATGGGTGGGCGGCGAAGATCGCCGTGTCCGGTTCCCTCAGGATGATCCAGCCAGTATTGGCCAGGGTGCGCGTACCGCGCTCCCAATTGTGGGCACATTTATTAACTATGCCAAAGACGACCCGGAAACTCCGTGGAGTTATGACTCATTTAGCCCTCCACCTGGATTCATTATGCCTGAAGACCCCAACAGTGATAATGGTCAGATCGATGAACGACGTGGACGTATTGGCTGGTAATATAATTTGTTGCCCTGTAAGCTACCCAGCAATTATCACTCATTAAACAATTCGTTTTTATAGCTTATAATTTAAGCTCACCTTCTGCTGTGATCTCCGGGCGTATACTCACTTTTATGAGTGTAATTTCAGTCGCCCGGGATGTCTTAAAATTTTAAAAAAAACGTTCCAAATTGGCTCAAAAACGTCCTATATTAGATGCCTTATTCACAGGCTAAGCTCAATTAGACAGTGTTGGCATAAACTTTATTGACAACGTCCCAAAGACAGCTATGTTAGAACAATATTATCCTGTTTTCATACTACTCGGCGTAGCGGCAGTCCTTGCCGTACTCCTGATGACTCTTTCGCGTATATTAGGTCCGTACCGACCAAGCAAAACGAAGCTCAAAGCTTACGAAAGCGGAATGGATCCCGTTGGTGAAGCCCGTGAACGTTATTCTATTGCATTTTACCTGGTGGCGATGGAGTTTATCGTATTTGACCTCGAGGTCGTGTTTGTTTATCCATGGGCGGTCGCTTTTTTAGATAAAGATGCAGGAACGTTCTTTGCAATGCTGATATTTATAGTAGTGTTATTCATCGGTCTCGTCTACACGCTCAAAAAAGGAACGCTGGACTGGGACATGAAAAACGTCAAATTTAAGGCAACTAAACAGTAGATTATTATGGGTGTAGAAAGCGCACTTGGAGAAGGTTATTTAACAAGCCGGGTTGACTCCCTGGTCAACTGGGCAAGGGCAAATGCAGCATGGCCGATGCCGATGGGCCTGGCCTGTTGTGCAATCGAAATGATGGCATTTGCAGGACCAAAATATGATGCTGCCCGTTTTGGGTCTGAGGTAATGAGATTTTCACCGCGTCAAAGTGACGTAATGATCGTTGCCGGCTGGTGTACTTATAAAATGTCTCACGCCATTCGTCGAATATGGGATCAAATGCCCGATCCAAAATGGTGTATTGCCATGGGTGCTTGCGCATCTACCGGCGGTATGCACCGCTGCTATGGCGTTGTGCAGGGTGTTGATAATTTCCTGCCTGTTGATACATATATTTCAGGTTGTCCGCCACGTCCTGATGCTGTTCTTCATGCTCTCATGAAGATTCAGGACAAGATAAAAACTGAACACTCAGTGATGCTTGATACATAACAGATATTCCCATGGCTTTAGAATTAAATGAATCTTTACAGAAAACAATTGACGGTCTTTCTGATCAGTTTACTGAAAAATTGATCGAAGTCTACCAGTCAACCGGTGATACATTTGCTCGCATTGAAGCTGACGCTCTTGTTGAGGTATGTAGCTACCTGAAAGATGAGCATCATTTTGTATTTCTGACAGATATTGCCGGTACAGACCGTTATACGTCTGATGAACGGTTTGAAGTGATCTATAATCTCGTTTGCATGAAACATCAAACCCGGCTTTTCCTCAAAGTTCGTTGTGAAGAGGAAGCTCCTGTTTTGAATACGGTCAGCACTGTTTGGAAAGCGGCAAACTGGATGGAGCGTGAGGTTTACGATATGTTTGGCGTGCGTTTTAACGGACACCCCGATCATCGCCGAATCTTCCTGCCCGAAGATTTTGACTATTTCCCGCTGCGAAAAGAATTTCCCCTACTTGGTATTCAGGGATCCATTGAACTGCCCAACACAACCCCGGATACAGAATAATAGCTGATTTATGAAACTATCTGATATTCAATCCAAGGTACAAGCCACTTTCTTTAAAGAGCATCAAAAACAGCTCTATCAAAGCCTGGAAGATAAACATACTACCATCGAACAGATGGATGATGGAGATCCGCTGAGCTCTAAAATGATATTGAATATGGGGCCCCAGCACCCTGCTACTCACGGCGTGATTCGTCTGGTACTCCAGCTTCATGGCGAAACAATTGAAAAAGCTAAGATTGATATTGGATACCTGCACCGGGGGGTTGAAAAAATTGCTGAAAATAAGACGTATCAAGAGTTCATGCCGTACACTGATCGTATGGACTACCTCTCCCCTTACAGCAACAATGTAGCTTTATGTACGGCTGTTGAAAAAATTGCAAACGTTGAAGTGCCGGAACGTGCTCATTACATCCGCATGATTGGATGCGAACTTGCGCGAATATCTTCTCACTTGCTCTGGCTTGGAACCATGGTGATGGATGCCGGTGCCGTTTCATTTTTTATCTGGACATTCAAGGAGAGAGAAAAGATATATGATATCATGGATCGCCTGGCAGGGCACCGGTTTACGGTGTCTCACGCACGAATTGGCGGTGTTGCTAACGACATCACCGACGAAGCGATGGGGGCGATTAAAGAGTTCACTCAATCTTTTCCAAACGAATTAAAAGACTATCACAAACTTCTCGACAGAAACAGATTGTTCTTTGACCGGAATGAAGCTGTTGGCGTCCTCAAGACAAAAGATGCACTAAATATTGCCGCGAAAGGGCCCGTTCTGCGTGCATCTGGATATGCATATGATATTAGAAAATTTCAGCCTTATGCTCGATACGACGAGGTAGAATTTGGAATACCGACCCGACTCGAAGGCGATAACCTGGCCCGGTATTTTGTACGGATGGAAGAGATGGCCGAGAGCATTAAAATCATACGGCAATGCATCGATAAACTACCGAAAGGCCCCGTCCGAACTGATAACGCAAAACAGGCCTACCCATCCAAAGATGAAGTTTATTATTCGATGGAAGGCATGATTCACGACTTTATGATGACAGATACCGGAATTTGCCCTCCGGAAGGTGCAGAATCCTATCATGCCGTAGAAGCTCCAAAAGGAGAACTGGGCTACTTCATACAAAGTGATGGCACCGGCCATCCATGGCGAATGAAAATTAATGCTCCTTCCTTTTCTAACCTTCAGGTATTAGAGAATATTCTGGATGGTGAAATGGTAGCTGACACAGTAGTAATTATTGGCGGACTCGATCCGGTAATGGGCGAAGCAGATAAATAAGATTATGACTTACGAATTCGACGAAAAAGATCTAAAAGAAATTGAAAAAATTAAGGCAAAGTATCCGGAAGTTTTACCGGCTACACTGCCTGTGTTATGGCTGGCTCAAAATAAATTTGGGCATGTTGAACCAGAAGTTCAGCGGCTTGTTGCACATACACTGGATTTGCCGGAAGCCCACGTTCACGGGGTTGCTACATTCTATACCCAGTATTACAAAGAGAAGAAAGGCAAATACGTACTTGACGTCTGCACCTGTCTGAGCTGCCAGCTCTGCGGTGGATACGATATTCTCAACTATCTTGAGGATAAACTCGGAATCAAAGCGGGCGAAACTACAGATGACGGTATGTTTTCTGTAGAAGAGGTTGAATGCCTCGGTGCTTGCGGGTATGCCCCGATGCTACAGGTAACAAATGGGAAGTATGTAAACAATCTTACCGAAGAAAAAGTAGATAAGCTGATTGAAACCTTGAAAGAGGGCAACGAACCCGAGTACGAACAAATTAGAATGCCACTCCGTAAAGTCAATTAAGTATTATGAGTTCAGCTGATTGGAAAAATTTTGAGCCTGTATTGATCCCAAATGTCAAAGACCTGCACAAGATTGATGTGTACCAGGAAAATGGCGGCTACAGTGCATTTAAGGAAGTGCTTACTGATAAGAAAAAATGGGAAGAGCCAAAAGATGTCGTTAACGAAGTAAAAGCAGCTAATATTCGCGGACGCGGCGGGGCCGGTTTTAACGCAGGCCTCAAATGGTCGTTTATGCCTCCCGCCGATGGCGGACCACGATATCTTGCCTGTAACGGGGATGAATCAGAGCCGGGCACATTTAAAGACCGGAAGATTTTTGAGTACAATCCACACGTCTTTATCGAAGGCGCACTAATTGCTGCCTATGCCATGGAAATCACGTCCATTTACGTGTACATCCGGGGTGAGTATAAAGACTACATCGACATGATGCAGAAAGCGATCGATGATGCATATGAAAAAGGATTTATCGGCGAGAACATTTTTGGCACTGATTACAGCGTCGATTTTTATGTTCACTCCGGTGCCGGTGCATATATTTGCGGTGAAGAAACATCCATGCTTGAATCGCTTGAGGGCAAACGCGGCTATCCTCGTGTAAAACCGCCTTTTCCAGCCCAAAAAGGCCTGTGGGGACGCCCAACCACAATTAACAATATTGAAACATTGGCTCATGTGGTCTCTGTAATCAATAAAGGTGCTGACTGGTTCTCCGGTATTGGGGCCAAAAATCACCCCGGACCGGTTCTCTACGGAATCTCCGGGCACGTAAATCGTCCCGGTGTATATGAACTACCGTCAGGTGTCCCCGTTTTAGATCTTATTAATGACGTCGCCGGCGGCATGCGGAATGGCAAAGAGCTGAAAGCCGTCATTCCCGGCGGTTCATCAACCCCAATTCTCAGAGCCGACCAACTTGATGGCGTAACCATGGATAGCGACAGCCTTCGGGAAGTAGGTACTATGCTTGGAACAGCCGGTATGGTTGTGATGGATGAAGATACCAATATGGTGGATATGCTCTGGAGAATTGCCCATTTCTATCATCATGAGTCTTGTGGGCAGTGCACCCCCTGCCGCGATGGTACAGGTTGGCTTGAAAAAATTCTGCTTAAAATTAAAAATGGCAATGGCGAAGTTAAAGATCTTGACCTTCTGCTCGATATCACGACCCAAATGGAAGGGCGCACGATTTGCGCGCTCGCTGATGCAGCAGCCTGGCCCGTTCGCCACACCATCAATCGTTTCAGGGACGAATTTGAAGCGAGATGTAAGAAATCAGTACACGCTGTAGCATAGATAAATCTGCTCAACGGCAGATCAGAAATTCAAAACCAACAATTTCCAAAGATGCCTGAAGTAATAATTGACGGAAACCAATATGAATTTGACAGTGATAAAGACGGAAGTCTGCTGCAATTCATTTTAGATGAGGGGCTCGAAGTTCCTTTCTTCTGTTATCATCCATCCATGTCGGTACCCGCCAACTGCAGGCAGTGCATGGTAAAGGTGGGGACACCCGTAAAAGATCGGGAAACCGGAGAATTTGAGCTGGATGAAAATGGTGAACGAGTCATTCGATGGTTCCCAAAACTTCAGACGTCCTGTAATACACAGCTGTCTGAAGGGATGGTTGTTCATACCCAAGAAACCGACGATCTTGTAGAACGGGCTCAAAAAGATACGCTTGAATTTATTTTAGCTAATCATCCGCTGGATTGCCCTATTTGTGATCAGGCTGGTGAATGTCCGTTACAGATTCAAACGTACAAATACGGTCCGGAAGGCAGCCGCTTTGAGGTCAAAAAAGTTCACAAACCCAAGCGGGTTCAGCTTGGACCTCGTGTCACACTGGATGCCGAGCGATGCATAAACTGTACGCGTTGTGTTCGATTCACAGATGAAATCAGTGAATCAAAACAGCTTACAATTGTACAGCGTGGTGATAAAAACTATCCCGTAACAGCTCCCGGGCGCGAATTTGATGACGCGTATTCAATGAACACCATTGATATTTGCCCGGTTGGAGCGCTAACCTCCTCAGATTTTCGGTTTAAAGCCCGCGTATGGGAAATGAATCAAACGCCGAGCATAGATATTTCTAACGGCAAAGGCTGCAACATTGACCTTTGGACGCGCGACAATCTCGTTCTTAGAATTACTCCGCGACATAACGAATCTGTAAACGATTATTGGATACCAGACACAGCCCGGGATGCATATACAATTTTTAACGAAAACCGCGTCTCTCGTCCGTCACAGAAACTGGATAGCGAACAGGTACAGTCCTCGTGGAACAACGCATTTGCAACCCTGGCAGAACAGATTGAAAGAACCGATAAAGATAAGATTCTGTTTGTCGGGTCTGCACATGCCTCCGTTGAGGAAAATTTTGTTCTGATGGCGCTCTCTAATCTGCTTTCAGGTTCTGCACCCGTGTTTTCGCCTCACATAATTGACGGAGCCGGAGACGACTTTTTGCTCTCAGACGATCAGGCTCCGAATACGAACGGGTGCCGCCTGCTCGGTCTTAATGAGCTAACCAGCGAAGATCTTTCAGAGAAAATCAAAAAAGCAGAACTTGTTCTCCTTTTGAATGACAACCTTGTCGACCGGGAAGCACTTCAGAGCAGTGTTTTTGGCAATACATATGTAACTATGTTTGCGACCAATAAAACAGAAACTGCCAAACAAGCTGATCTTGTGATTCCAATTACAACGGCTGCAGAACATGCAGCAAGCTACGTAAATGTAGATCACCGTATTCAGCGAACCGTACCCGCCAAAGAGACAAAATATTCAAATCGCCGCCTTGACATAGAAATGTCTGAAGGCAGGCTCGACAGGTACGGAACCAGTTTTGACAACTGGGTCACCGAAGAAAATAAAGTGGACTGCCTGCCGCTATGGAATATTGCAAACGAACTCTCTGACAGGCTTGGTCTGGACCTCAGGTTTGAGAATAGCCGGCATATTATTTCTGATATTGCTGAACAAAACCCTTCGTTTGAAGGCGTTTCTTTTCAAGCAATGGATGAGAGATTCGGAATAGACCTTACATCAATCAAAAACAGAGTTAAATCATAAGTTAAGGAATGGCTGAAGTTACCGTTACCTCATATATTGTACTTGGAATAGCTCTTTTTATGTTGCTGAATTCTGCTGCAATCGCCGTGTATGCAGAACGCCGCGTGGCTGCATTCATTCAAAACAGAGTAGGACCAAACCGTGTAGGGCCGCTTGGCCTTTTACAGCCCATTGCCGATGTGGTTAAGCTTCTTTTAAAAGAAGATGTAACACCGAATAATAGCTACCGCTTGCTTCACACAATTGCGCCTGTTATCCCCGTTATTACGGCACTAATGACAGTAGCTGTAATCCCGTTTGGCGATGGAATCTACGCAACAGACATCAACGCCGGTGTCTTGTACCTGCTTGCTATTGCATCACTCGGTGTTTATGGAGTGACGCTTGCGGGTTGGTCATCAAACAGTAAATATTCTCTTCTTGGCGGCCTCCGGGCAGCAGCTCAAATGATAAGTTACGAGCTGCCAATGGGTATGGCTGTTGCTTCTGTCGTAATATTTGTTGGGTCTCTGAGTGTGGTCGATGTAGCAGTGGCCCAGGAAAACTGGTGGTTTGTCTTTTTAAATCCTATAGGAGCAATCATTTTTATTGTTGCCGGGTTTGCTGAAAGTAACCGTACACCCTTCGACTTAGTTGAAGCCGAGCAGGAACTTGTTGGCGGATTTCACACAGAGTACAGCTCCATGAAATTTGGTATGTTCTTTCTTGCAGAGTACATGCATGTGGTGATTAATTCTATGCTGATGACAACCTTTTTCTTCGGGTCTTACCATCTCCCCTTTGCAGGATACTGGCTTCCTGAAATGCCGGAAGTGGCTAAAGGCATATTAGATGTCACCGTATTTGTTGCAAAAACAGCATTTTTTGTGTTTCTCTTCATCTGGGTTCGATGGACTATTCCAAGATTTAAATTTAACCAGGTGATGAAACTTGGCTGGAGTAAGCTTCTTCCTATCAGCATTGTAAACTTCATTGTACTTGCCGGGATATTGTTCTTTATCTACGCATGATCTAACCCAATTTCTTAAAGCCGTGATTTACAGTCACGGCTTTTTTTATGCCTGGCTTATCTTAGATGTTTCATAGGTCATTTCTGGATACACATTTTTAATTCTTCCATTATTCCATCTATTTAAGTATATATGAATTTATAAAGCTAATTTAGATTGGAAAACTGGTATGAGTGAGTTTACATTAATTATACATGGATGGAGTGACTGCTCAAGTTCATTTGTGGCTTTAAAGAAGCAGTTACAGAAAAATGGAATCGGGGATGTCGACACAATTCTATATGGTGATTATCAATCCAGGGAAGATAACATCACGTTTAATGATGTAGTTGACGGGCTCAACGATCAAATGAAAGAAAAAGGTCTGATTGAGCCAGACGGTAAAAAAGTAGCTGATTTAAACATCGTGGTTCACTCCACAGGTGGGCTTGTAATTCGCCACTGGATCTGGCACTACTACTCTCACCGTATGGAGGAATGCCCGGTAAAACGGATCCTTATGCTTGCCCCTGCAAATTTTGGCTCTCCCCTGGCACACCGGGGCAAGTCGTTCCTTGGCAGGCTTGTAAAGGGCCGCTGGAAGGTTGGTGATCTGCTTGAAGTTGGCCGGAAGTTACTTGATGGCCTTGAACTTGCCAGCCCGTATCAATGGCAGCTTGCACACCATGATATTTTCAATGGTAACAGTTCTTATTATAACAGAGATCAAATACAGCTGACTATTCTTACCGGAATTGAAGATTATTCCGGATTAAGGGGATGGGTTAACAAACCGGGCACCGATGGCACAATTGTAATTTCAGGAGCACCCCTGAACTCCGTCAAACTAAAGCTAAACTTTTCCAATGTCGATATGCCTTACGAATGGAAAGAGATGAAAACTGCTGATGATTTTTGCTTTGGAGTGCTACCGGATCTGGATCACGGCTCAATTGTAAGCAGTTTTGAGGACGATAATGCTCAGATAATTAAAATTGCTGTAAATGCTTTAAAAATTAACAGCGCTGAAGAGTTTGGAGAGTTTAAAATACAACTTAAGCAAAAAACCGACGAGACCTATCAGAATTACAGCACAAAAGACGCAAAACGGTTTAGTAAATATCAGCAGTTTCTGATTCACGGGCTGGATGACCACGGTGAACCTGTAAGGGACTTTACATTTGAGTTTGAAGTGTATAAAACCGAAAAAGCAAGCGAGCAAACGGTGTCGAATCAGTCTTACTTTAACAATCTTGAAAAGCATTATTCAGATCAATTTCAGAAGCTTTTGCTTAGCCAAATTCACACCCATATAAAAGATGCCAGCTATAGGCGACTCTTGGTTAATCTTCATGAAATGGACTTACTGATGGAAGAAACGCGGGACCAGCTCGGAGAGTTTGTACTTATCATGAAAATATATATCCCGGAAATTGATAAGGGAATCTTTTATGATGTGGATTCTCTACAGAACATCGTTATCTATCGCAGCGACGAAAAAGAGTCAGCACAAAAGGTACCATCGCTCTTTTATGAAAACACGACTACACTGTTAGAATTTAGTGTAGATAGAAAAACCAAGTATGTCCGAATTGGTGAAGAACCTGCTTAGCACGGCTGCTGTTAATTAAGTATGTAACCTGTCAACTTTAAAATGGAGTGAACTTATGTGGAAATATAATGGTGAAACGCGACCAGATTTCGCCAAGGAACCCGGCGACGGAGAAGAATCGGTCTGGGATTATCCAAGGCCGCCATCCACTGTCCCCGATGACAGGAAAGTTGAGGTACGATGGATGGGGCAATTGATTGCCCAAACGGAAAAGTCTATCCGTGTGCTGGAAACCGCCAGTCCCCCCACATTTTATCTTCCTCCGACTGACGTGAACACATCATATCTTAAGGAATCATCAGGCAGCTCATTCTGCGAATGGAAAGGAAGCGCCACCTACTGGAATATTGAAATAAACGGCCGGGTCCTTGAAAATGCGGCTTGGTTATATGAAGATCCAAATCCTGCCTTCAGGTCAATTGCGGGTTATTTTTCGTTTTATCCTGCAAAAGTTGATTGTTATGTTGATGATATACGCGTTAAACCTCAGCCAGGTTCATTCTACGGCGGCTGGATGACCCCGGAAATAGTGGGGCCGGTTAAAGGTGAACCAGGGTCCGGCGGATGGTAGCTTAAACAAATAATAATCGGTTTTTTATTGATCTAACCATGATACTAAACGGAATTGCTGAAACATGTCTTTATGCGACCGACCTTGAAGAAGCAGAACAGTTTTATAAAAAAGTTTTAAACCTTAAAGTGGTGATGAAAGAAGAGAACCGGCACGTCTTTTTTAAATGCGGCGAAAGTATGTTGCTGGTATTCAATCCTGAGCACACTCGTAATAAACAGACGGATGTAGATGGTAACCCCGTTCCTCTTCATGGTGCAGACGGGTCGGTTCACATTGCCTTTTCTGTTGATCCGGCAAACTTTGACACAGTAAAAGAGTCTATAGAAGCGAAAAATATCACGATTGAATCTGAAATCTCGTGGCCTAACCAAAGCCGGTCATTTTATTTTCGTGATCCCGCCGGTAACAGCCTTGAGGTGATAACCACAAATATGTGGAAATGAAATGAGGTTTAGATTCATTATTAGTACATTGACGGCCTTATTTTTAATAAACTTAGCTTAATGGATACTTCACAAATTAATGATGCTTACGGAATAATTACCGGAAAAGTAGAGACATGGATAACCGGTTTTATTGAGATGCTGCCAAACCTGGTGGTTGCCCTTCTGGTTCTGATCATTTTTTATGTAATTGGCAAATACGCCAGAAAAGCGGTCTCTAATTTACTTGGCAGGGTTTCAGCTAATAAAACAATCTCACAACTGCTTGAAACAGTCATAAGCATCTCAATTATTGGTATTGGTGTTTTTATTGCATTAAGTATCCTTCAGCTTGATGGAGCCGTAACGTCCCTTCTTGCAGGTGCCGGTATTATTGGTCTTGCTCTTGGTTTTGCATTTCAGGATATCGCATCAAACTTCATATCAGGAGTGATCTTATCCGTTCGCCACCCATTTGGAATAGGTGATATAATTTCAACAAACGATTACTACGGAACTGTTACAAAACTGAATCTAAGAAATACAATTCTTCGAACCGTTACCGGCCAGGTTGTATATATTCCGAATAAGAAGGTATTTGAGAATCCACTCGAAAATTTCACTTCCACCGGTGAACGACGAATTGACCTATCCTGCGGTGTTTCATATGGTGATGACCTCGAAAAAGCCCGGCAAGTAGCAACCAATGCCGTGGACAAATTAGACCCTGTTATGTCTGATAGAGGTATAGAATTCTACTTTGATGAATTTGGCAGCAGCTCCATCAATTTTAAAATCCGCTTCTGGGTGGCATTTGCTACGAATCCTGATTTTTGGAGTGCCCGAAGTGAGGCAATAATTGCGATTTCCCAAGCCTTTGACGAAAACGATATCATGATTCCATTTCCAATTCGTACGCTCGACTTTGGTATCCGCGGCGGCGAAAAACTGGATGGTATGCTGAAAGCGGCAAATTCAAGATCTGCGTCGGAAGGATCCGAATCATAACGCGGCTGAAACATGTGTTATTGATGATGAAATGTCGTAAGCAACCTGTCAGCACCTACCGGATCTGACAGCGTTGGTTTTTGACGCTGACATCCCGAGGGTTCGGGACGGAAAAGCACCGGGAATGCTGTCAATTCTTTATGCGCCAAATTAGAATTGACATGACATTAATGTCATCAAATATTTTCTTATTTATCACATGTTAGTATGAAATCAGGCATCGCCTTTGGGCAGCTGGTCAACAATACTTTTGAGAGGCTGGTCAAAGGTTTCACCAAAAATCTCAAACGGAACTTTGTTTGACGTCAGTTCTTTAACATGGCTGTCTTCTATAACCTGCTGATAGGTTTCGTAGCAATCCAGTGCATTGTGAAATGCTTCCATGTCTTTCTCACTACAGGTTTCAACGTATGCAATTTCACTGTCAGCTGAAGCAGATAATCTGAACTTACCATCCGTGTAGGTTTCTCCCATCCGCGTGAAAAACGCCAGCCGTATGGGGTATTTATCTTTGCGCCGTTTCATCCTGCAAAACAGGTTCTTGACCACGGCATGGCTCACCAGGTGGTCATGAAATCCGCTTACACCGTGAACAGCGTATGTAATAATGACGTGTGGCTGAATAGATTTAATCTCTTTCTCAATCTCATCTTCGATTGTACGCGGATCGAGATGTTTAAGCTCACCGTCGGGCAAGTCAAGTACGGTCATGCCGGATAGACCCAGCGTCTTTTCAACGCATTTCATCTCTTCATGGCGGATTCGTCCCATTTCGTCTTTATCAACACCCAGCCTGAATCGCTGTTTTGTGGCTTCGCCTTTTGTTAGCGTGAGCAGATACACGTTGTGGCCCTGACGTAACTGGGCACTGATAGCGGGTGCAGGACCAAATGATTCATCATCGGGATGAGGAAAAATATAGAGAATGTTCATAAAGAATATAATTTTAGAAATTTCAAAGAAAGCTATCGAAGTAGTGAGCTGGATAAAATCATATCATATACGACCCGCCATTCACATGAAATGTTTGGCCGGTTGCATGCGGCACATTTCCGGACGCCAAAAAGGCTACCATTTCAGCAACCTCATTAGGTTGCGTGATGTCTTCAAAGACAGAATCTCGTGTGATATAATCTTTTCCGAGGGTTTCAACGGCATCTTTTGCCATATCGGTCTCAATAAATCCCGGCGCGATGGAATAGGCCACAACTCCGCGCTTACTAAAATCGCGCGCCATACTTTTAGTAAGGGCAACCATTCCTGCTTTTGATGCGGCATAGGCAGCGTATTCCTGTGTATCTCCCCGATATGAAGCTCTCGATGCAATGTTAATAATTATTCCTTTAGTCTCATGTTGCAGGTGCATCTGTAAAAACCATTTACTCAAAAGTGCGGCTGATTTGAGATTTACAGTCATCGTTTTATCCCAGGTATTCAACCATGAGTCATCATCAGATTCAAAATCAGAATCTATAAATATTCCTGCATTATTGACCAAAACATCGGGCTGATGTTCACTTATCAGGTTATAAATCGATGATTTTAATGAGGGGATATCTTCAAGATCAGCATGAATGCCCTGAAATAAGTCTGAGCTCTTCAAATTTTCAGGAAAGCTTGATTTCCTGGCCGTTCCTATGACACGCCACCCTTTGCGAAGACATAAGCTGGCGATCTCAAGTCCTATTCCTCTTGTACAACCTGTAAGCAATACTGTTTTGGTTTCTGACATTTACCTCGTGTTTGATTGAAAAAGTCGAGGTAATGTAATCAGCATAATGTGCTAAACCAAGATTTGTAAGCTTTGAGAGAGTATCAAAGGTAATACTGACTTTATATCAAAACGGTTCATGATCCCGCTGGGTTACGGGAGCATAAAATAATTATCTTAACACACCAATGAGATAAACTTCACTATGATGACTCTTGTTTGTATTGTATCGGTGAACAATACTACATTCATGGTATGCGTAAGTATACAAACCATTGGATTTGAAACCATATAATACCCAGAGACAGATGCAATTAACGGAACAAGCGACTGAAATTTTTAATCAAACGCTGACTCATGTCGATCCCTCCAAAATTATGCCTGAAACTGTGCAATGGAACGAAGATTCAGGCGAACTGACGGTTGAGGGAAAGCACTTTAACATTCATAAAGACCAGCCTATTTATGTGATTGGTGCCGGTAAAGCGTCAGTTTCTATGGCGCTTGGAATTGAATCCATCCTGCACGGCCGTATCAAAGATGGAATTGTAATTTCACCGGACGCATTTGAGGGCGACTCTAAGATACAGGTGTTTGTGGGCTCACATCCACTGCCTGACAAAGAGAGCATTTCCTCTTCTTATGAGCTTGTCTCTTTTATAAAAAAAATCCCGAAAAACTCTTTCGTTATAAATCTTATTTCCGGCGGCACATCGTCTCTTTTTTGCCTGCCGGCCGGCAATCTCGAAATTGAAGAGATCCGGGACATCTACTCGCTTCTGATAGAATCAGGTGCCGATATACACGAAATAAATTCTGTCCGAAAAGTATTTTCAGCGGTAAAAGGCGGACAAATTCTGCAACATCTGAAAGGTAAACAGGTGGTTGATTTGATGATCAGCGACATCACTGACGATGAAATTGGCATGATCGGAAGCGGTCCGTCAATTGCACAGGAAATCTCTGCCACAGAAGCTTTCCAGATACTGAAGCAGTATAAGCTCTACAATTCAATTCCACACGCAGCTCGTCAGTTTCTCGCCTCGGAAATGGATAAGGAGATGAAAATGAAGACATACCGTAATACAAAAGAAATTGATCGCCACTCCTCTTTCATAATTGCCTCTGCATCTACTATGGCCAGCAAAGCAGCCGATATAGCGAAGGAGATGGGATTTGATGTTACTCTTAATGATAAGGCGGTTTCAGGCCCGATGAATCAATTGGAGCAATCGCTTCTGACGCAGATACGAGACCTGATTAAAGATAATGACGGGCAAAAGGCAATCATCAGCTTCGGTGAACCAACTGTACAGGTGACAGGTGATGGCCTGGGCGGACGAAACCAGGAACTGGCCCTTAGAATGGCGGTGTCTCTGCAGAATATTGATCGAGATCTCGCGTTTTTAAGTGCCGGAACGGACGGAATTGATGGTCCGACCGATGTGGCTGGTGCGGTGGTTACAAATGAAACGTACCGAATGGCCCTGGAGTCAGACATAAATCCTAAACAGTATCTCGATAATAACGACAGCTATCATTTCTTTAAAAAAGCCGGGGGACATATCAAACCGGGACCCACGGGCAATAATTTAATGGATCTGCATATCGTATTGATAGGTTGAAAAGCTGATTATTTAGCTTTTTTACCGCATTGAATTTTCCCGGCTTGAAATCCCAATGATTGCAACAGAAAATTTGTAACTTTGGAAGCTAAACCTCAGTTGCAAGATTTTTACAGAAAGACGCGTATATGAAACAGTTTACACTTCAGCCAAATTCAGAATCAAGTTCAAATTCAACGCCGGTAAACTTTCTTAAGGGATTAAATCCACAACAAAAAAAAGCTGTCACACACACGCACGGGCCGCTCTTAATTATAGCCGGAGCCGGAAGTGGGAAGACCCGTGTGCTGACTTTACGAATCGCATATCTACTTCAACAGCATAAAGCTGTTCCCCAGGAAATACTTGCGCTTACATTTACCAATAAAGCAGCCCGTGAGATGCAGGGTCGAATTAAAACCCTGATTGGTGATCGTGCAAAAAAACTCTGGATGGGCACGTTTCACTCTATTTTTTCGAAGATTTTGCGATTTGAAGCAGAACACATCGGGTTCGATTCCAATTTTTCAATTTATGACACCGCTGATTCTGAATCGGCTATTAAACTGATTCTCGGAGAACTAAATTACGATCCGCGTGAAATTCGTCCGCGTACTATTCAGCGAAAAATCAGTGATGCAAAAAATCAGCTCATCACACCAAATGCCTACAAAACCAGGTTTATCAACAGTACGCTTGATGATATTACGGCCCGCGTATTTGAAGTGTATGATGTGCGACTGAGGCAGGCAAATGCTATGGATTTTGATGATCTGCTGATCAAACCGATAGAGCTGTTTGAAAAACACCCCGATATTCTTGAGAAGTACCAGGATCGTTTCAAATATATTCTCATTGATGAGTACCAGGATACGAACCACGCGCAGTACAAAATGACCAAAATGCTGGCGAGCAAGTATCAGAATATCTGCGTGGTTGGCGATGACGCCCAAAGCATTTACTCTTTTCGCGGAGCTGATATCTCAAATATTCTCAACTTCAAGAGCGATTACGAAGGGGCCCAGCAGATACCGCTTGAGCAGAACTACCGCTCAACTAAGTATATTTTACAGTGTGCTGATTCCATCATAAAAAACAACAGTAAGCAGCTTGACAAAACATTGTGGACGGAAAAAGATAACGGCTATCCTATAACAGTGCTCGATAATTTTGATGAGCGGGATGAGGCCAACCGGGTGGTTCAGCATATTCAAAACCTGAAAATGCGGGAAGGACTATCAAATAATGATATTGCTATTCTCTACCGGACCAACTATCAAAGCCGGGTATTTGAGGAAGCATTTCGACGAAAAGGAATTGCCTATCAAATTGTGGGTGGATTATCGTTTTATCAGCGAAAGGAGATTAAAGATGTGCTGGCGTACCTCACGCTCTTAATCAACCCAGATGATGAACAGGCCCTGCTGCGTATTATCAATGAACCGAGCCGGGGCATTGGAAAAAAGACGCTGAACGATCTGCTGGAAAAATCCAGGAATCAAAAACGCTCGGTTTGGTCTATCATTCAAAATGTTCACGATTCGGATCTTTATAAACCTGCCATCAAGCGGATTGAGTCATTTGTAGCCATGATTCATACCCTCCGGTCTGACCTGGAATCGGGAGCATCGCTGCTCGATACAGCGAAAAAAATGCTGGAGGCAAGCGGATATATGAAGGCATTAATTGAGGAAAACAGTGCGCAGGCCCTCACACGACGCGATAACATTCTTGAACTTCAAAACGCCATCTCTTACTACGAGCAGCATAATTCAAAACCTACACTGAGTAAGTTTTTACAAGAGATCAGCCTCATCACAAATACAGATAAGTATGATGAAGATAAACCGGCTGTTACTATGATGACCGTCCACGCCTCAAAAGGGCTGGAATTTCCGGCAGTATTTATCGTTGGTCTCGAAGAGAAACTGTTTCCCATGGGTGGCCGGGACGGTGAAGAGGCCGATTTTGAGGAGGAGCGTCGCCTGTTTTACGTGGCTATCACGCGTGCTGAAAAACGGCTCTTTTTCAGCCATTGTAAAATGCGAAGCCGTTTTGGAGAGGAAACCAGGCAAATGCGTTCCCGCTTTTTGGACGAGGTAGATCCCGGCGTTGTTCGCACAGAAACCGGGGCAACCATCAAGCAGAAAAAAGACAGGTTTACCTCTCATGAGCCTGAGGAAAGCAGTGATACGATGGTAGAGTATGACTGGAAAAAACCTAAGCAGAGCAAGAAACCCTCAAACAGCGGTCTTGACTTTGAAACTCAGTACGACGATGACCCCTACCAGGCAGGAACAACTGTCATGCATCCCACATTTGGACCGGGAAAAATCCTGCAGCGAACCGGATCAGGAAAAGATTCTAAAGTTGTTGTATTTTTTAAACAGAGAGGCCAAAAGACATTAATGCTCCGGGCTGCCAAATTAAAAGTGCTTTAGGTATTAGAAACCGTCGGTTCTGGTCCGATGATAGTATCGCGGCCAGCTTAATGCAGTGTCATTGGTAAGTAGTCGAAAACAATTCCTGTCAGGTTTTTGTAACCTTGATTGTATAACAAGTTTTTCATGCTTAAACCCTGACAGGATTGGGGTTACACCAAACTAAACGGTTTCCGTATTTTCCAGAAACATCTGCCGATATATACGGTACATCCAATGCACTTATCCACTTTGTAGATATAATCATTCGATCCATTGAAAAAAGCTGTTTTTTTAACGTTCGTGGCACTGGCCAACTTATTGCCGGCTATCGCCTCATCACAAATATCGTATAACCCTGTAAGCATGGGGCTAGGTGGCGGAGGCACCTCTTATATCACCGATTATGAGGCCCTGTTTACCAATCCTGCAAACCTTCATCTTCGTGAAAAGAATTATAAGCTCCAGGTAACGATTGGCGAAAGCGGCGCTTACTTCGATACACCTCTCAGGATAAATGATGGCCGGGAACGCATACGCCTTTTCGGTGAAACGCTACAGACTCCGGCTACCGGTTCCAATATCTTTAGCGGCGACGAACGCCAGCAACTGCTCAACCGATATTACAATAACAACAGAGACCTTCGACAGATGCAGTCCGGATCAGTCATTAACTGGCTGGGGATTAAATGGTTTGGAGATGAAAAAAGTTACGCGTTTGCCGTTCGCACGCGGCAAAGCAGCCGCTACAGCGTGGGACGTGGATTTTATGATTTGCAGCCGGTAGAAGCTGATGGATTTGAAACTATCAATAGGTCGCTGACTCATCGCTATCAAACTCTGCATGAAGTCTCTTTTGGCTACAGCGAGTCGTTTTCATTTTTGAGCGGTCTCATCCCCAGAATATCAAAATTTATTATCGGCGTAGCACCAAAAGTCGTCATTGCCGGGCCCGGGTACTCAACCCGGCTTACTGATATTTATTCACGGGATGAATCATCGGCACCCTGGTCACGTGAAGCATCGTATGAATTTGAGAGCAGCGGACTGTTTTCCCGATATGCTGAACGACTAACTACAGGCGGGCATCCAATTCAAGACATTGGCCCCATAACCAAATTGAATGATCTTGCATCACCCACCGGTGTTGGCGCTGCAATTGACCTTGGTGTAACCTATCTTTTTACATTTGGTGATGATCTCTCGTTGATTCGGAGAGGTGAAGAACCGACGGAAAAATCACTGCGTCTCAGTATTTCGATAACTGATTTAGGGATGCTTCACGTATTTGAAGACCCGTTCAGAGCTGAGGGCAACAACTTAGAGTCTGACGATGCCGACCCCGGCCAGCTAACTGAACAATATTACTCAGGTGCACTACTACAAGACTTTAGTTTTCTTGATGATGTCGGAAATCGAAATCATCCCCTCAGGTCAATAGTCTCCGCGGATCGGGAATCGTATCAGTCACTTTTGCCCACATCTCTTCAAACTGGCCTACTGTTTCAGGTCAACCGAATTAAAATGATGGGTGATTTTCGTCTCGGACTTACAGATAATGCATTTCACTCTACTAAATTAACAACATACATTGGAACTGAAATACGCCCTTTAGCCTTCTTACCATTAAGAGCAGGTACACGACTTGCAACAGATCTTCCGGGATACTATAGTTTCGGAGCCGGTATTGAAACCAAATATTTTGATATAAATGCCGCAGTTCAGTTCAGAAGCACATCTGCCGGCCCCACGCTAGAACCGGTAGCTGCCTCAGCTGTGGCAGTAAAATTCTATATTCCATAAGTATCGATTCTGCCCAACTGTCAGCATCCGGCTTTAATACCACAAATTGGCAGAACCACTTCCCGAGATCTGACGTTATGGGGGCAACACTATTTTTGGCTTTCTCTTTGCGAGTAATTACAAAAAAAAACTGATTATAAAGATTTTATATATGTTTGAACCACGATTTAAATTTGAAGACTCTTTTAGTGAGCAGAACGACGGATTCGATGATTTCGAACAGGCGATTCCACTCATGAGCGAGGAGGAAGAAAAGCGATTAACAGAATCAGAAATTCCTGATAACCTTCCCCTGCTGCCACTAAAAAACACTGTATTATTTCCAGGCGTTGTTGTCCCGATAACGGTTGGAAGAGATCGTTCTCTTGAGCTTGTAAAAGAAGCGTATGAAAACGACAAAATCATAGGCGTTGTTGCTCAAAAGGATGAATCTGTTGAGAATCCCACCAAGGATGACCTCTACAAGATGGGTACTGTTGCTCAGATCCTGAAGCTCATCAAAATGCCCGACGGCAGCAAGAGCATCGTTATCCAGGGAAAAAGTATTTTTGAAGTAAAGGAAATCACGCAGGAGAAACCATTTTTCCGTGCGGATGTTGAAGCATTCCGCCAGGAAATGGATATTTCAGGCGTAGAACTCGATGCTTCAATCCGAAGCGTGAAGGAAACGGCAAGCAAGATTGTCAATCTTTCTCCAAATATTCCATCAGAAGCGTCGATTGCGATCAACAATATATCCAGTCCCTCTTTTCTGCTGAACTTTATTTCCTCCAATCTACAGGTCGACCTGACTGCGAAGCAGGAAATTCTTGAGGTCCGTAAATTTTCCGAGCGCCTCGATACGGTTATGGAACACCTGAATAAGGAACTCCAGGTACTCAACTTAAGCGAAGAGATCCGTACCAAGGTAAAATCTGATATTGACGATCAGCAGCGGGATTTCTATCTCCGCCAGCAGATGAAGGCAATCCAGGAGGCTCTTGGTGAAGACAGCGAGCAACAGGATATCTCTAAGCTCCAGAAACGCCTTAAGAATAAAAAGGGATTATCTGATGATGCCCGCGAAACTGTCGAGAAAGAACTGCAACGTCTTGAAATGACGCCGAATTCATCTCCGAACTACGGAATTATTCACAGCTATATCGAGTGGATTCTTGACCTGCCGTGGGGAGAAACATCAAAAGATAAACTAGACCTCAAGCGTGCCCGTAAAATCCTCGATGAGGACCACTACGGCCTTGAGAAGGTCAAAAAGAGAATTATTGAATATTTGGCGGTACTGAAGCTTAAGAAGGACATGAAAGCGCCTATACTCTGCTTTTACGGCCCTCCGGGAGTCGGTAAAACGTCACTTGGTAAATCAATAGCGCGCGCCTTAAACCGGGAATTTGAACGGTTCAGCCTTGGCGGAATACATGATGAAGCCGAAATCAGAGGTCACCGGCGAACATATATTGGAGCTCTTCCGGGCCGTATACTGCGATCTATCAAGAAAGCAGGGAAAGGAAATCCCGTGATGATGCTCGATGAGATTGATAAAGTGGGAGCCGACTACCGCGGAGACCCAACCTCTGCCCTGCTTGAGGTGCTCGACCCTGAACAGAACGATTCGTTCATAGATAATTATCTTGAGCTTGAATATGATCTCTCAAAAGTGATGTTCATAGCGACAGCTAACTCACTGGATACCATACCGGCTCCGCTGCGCGATCGAATGGAGATTATCAATATCAGCGGTTACACGCAGGAAGAAAAAGTAGAAATAGCCCGGAAGTATCTCATTCCAAAACAGATTGAGGAAAACGGACTTAGCAAGAAGCAGATTAAAATTTCTAAAGCTGCTATTGAGCGTATTATCAATCAGTATACCCGTGAATCCGGCGTTCGTAACCTTGAACGTCAGATCGGATCGGTCTGTCGGAATGTTGCTGCGAAGATCGCGAGTGACGAAATTGAGAAGATGAGCATTGGCGTGAAAGACGTTGAAGAGGCTCTCGGTAAACGGAAATTTTTCTCCGATGCAGCCGAACGGACAACTGTTCCCGGCGTGTCAACAGGCCTCGCCTGGACACAGTACGGCGGCGATATCCTCTTTATTGAAGCGAGTGTGTCACGCGGAAGCGGTAAACTTCATATCACCGGTCAGCTTGGTGATGTAATGAAGGAGTCTGCGATGCTTGCCATCAGCTACCTTCGAGCCCGATACCAGGAACTTGGTATTCCAAAAGAGGCATTTGACCACTGGGATCTGCATATTCACGTTCCCCAGGGAGCCGTGCCCAAAGATGGACCCTCTGCCGGTATCTCCCTGTTGTCGGCCGTAGCCTCAATCTTTACCCAGCGTAAAGTAAAAGGAACACTGGCGATGACAGGAGAAATCACGCTGCGTGGTCTTGTTCTTCCAGTAGGAGGAATTAAAGAGAAAGTTCTCGCTGCGAAAAGAGCCGGTATTGAAAAAGTGATACTACCGAAGAAAAACGAAAAAGACGTTGATGAGATCGAAGAAGATATCATGGGCGATCTGCAAGTAGAATACTTAGAGCGAATGGATCCACTGCTTGATATTGTGCTGGAAGATGAACCGGAGACAAATCCGGCTGACTTTTTCCACGTACCTGAGCATCAGAAAAAAGATTCAGATGGCAGCGTTACAAAAAATGACGCCCGTAAGGAAATAGCCGTTATGGATTAACACAGGATTCTAACATACAGCTTTACTACAAAGCCGGTCTGTATAAGCAGACCGGCTTTTTTTTGATAAATAATTCAGAAAAAATCTCTTATTTTAAACCTCTATGGGAAAAACAGGCAAAGTCATACAGTCAATGGGCAAATGGTATAAAGTCTCCGTTAACGGTGACGTTGTCGACTGCCGGATTCCGGGTCGATTCAGACTCCTGGATATCGGTGATACTAACCCAATTGCCGTGGGCGATCAGGTGGACCTCACTGTAGGTGACGATGGAAAAGGAATGATCGACGAGATCCACGACCGAAAAAATTACATTCCAAGGAAAGCCACTCGCAGCGGTAGAGACGAGCAAATTCTTGTCGCCAATATTGATCGCGGATGGGTGGTCCAGTCGATAAAAATGCCGACTGTAAAACGCGGATTCATCGACCGGTTTCTTGTTGCGTGTGAAGCCTACGAAATTCCGGCTGGGGTTATCATCAACAAAACGGACCTGTTGAATGAATCAAACCGCGCAGAACTCGACTCAATAACGGATACGTACACCTCAATCGGGTACCCGGTACTACAAACATCAATCGAAAAGCCGGACACGATTAAACAGCTCAGAGAGGAAACAAAAGACAAAACATCGGTTTTGGTTGGTCACTCAGGAGTAGGCAAAACAAGCCTCATAAACAGCCTCGCGCCCGGAATTGACCTTTCGGTTGGAGACATATCATCTTATTCTGAAAAAGGAAAACACACCACAACCTATGCACGGCTTCTTGAGTTGGATTACGGTGGATTCATAGTCGACACGCCCGGAATCAAAGAATTCGGCCTTGTGAATATTGAACCCTATGAACTTTCACTGTTCTTTCCGGAGATGAGAGAACCGAGACAATACTGTAAGTTTAACAACTGCACGCATAATCATGAACCAAAGTGCGGTGTTGTTGATGCATTTGAACGAGGCGAGATAGACCCTGAGAGATACCATTCGTACCTGAATATGCTTGAGGGGCTCGATTCTTGAACCTTTTTTAGTTATTCTTAACATTTTCAAGAACCATACCGATAAGCACAAGAGAAACCAATCATAAATCAATTCATGATGAAAAAATTACTTTCAGTTCCCGCAATTATCCTATCCCTGTTGTTAACCTTTGGAAATGCGACTGCCCAGGTTAATGATGTGGGTGAGCTTTTAAGAAGTGGCGTTGAGGACTCCAATCTTCTTCTTGAAAACTACCTGAAGCCGTATACTAACGGTTTTGGTGCCAATTTAAATACCGGGTGGAACAACTCAGCCAGACCGTATAAAACACTTGGGTTTGATATTCGCGTGAATGCCGCATTTGCCGTCATTCCGTCTTCAGACGACTTTTTTAATATTGGCGTGCTAAACGATCAATTCCAGGAAATTGAAGTTCTGAATAATGTCGATTTCACGCCCACTATTTCCGGTGAAAGTGAAAACAGGGCGGTAATTGGAAGAATGTATACACATCCGGGAACCGGTCAGCAGGAAGAACTTTTTTCATTTGAACTGCCTGATGGAACAGGTTTTAGCTATGCCCCCTCTCCTATGGTTCAGGCTACTGTCGGGCTTATCAAAGATACAGATATTTCTCTCCGGCTGGTGCCAACACTAAGTACTCCGGAAGTTGACGGACAAGTGAGCCTCTTTGGTTTTGGTGCAAAACACGGACTGAATCAGTGGATTCCCGGTGGCGCACTGCTGCCTGTTGACCTCTCAATACAATTCGGCTATACAAAATTCAATTTTGACGTCCAGACCAATGTACAGCCCGAAAGCGGTACCGATATATACAATCCGTACGATCCGACTGAATGGGAAAACCAGGAAGTTGCCCTTGAGTCTTCAGGTTTCACTACCAATCTTCTTGTCGGTAAATCACTGCCCATTCTCAGCGTCTTTGCCGGCGTAGGATTTCAAAGCTCAACGACCGATGTTTCCGCCAGTGGTTCGTATCCCGTCACAGTTCCAAATGAAGAGTATAACCCATCCACACGGCCTGAGCCAAAAGCTGTTGAAGCCATAGTTGATCCTATCAGTATTTCAGTAGATGGAAGTAATTCTGTTCATGCATTAGCCGGATTCAGAATCAGGTTAGGTTTTATCGCCGTTTCAGGATCTTATACCCTTTCGGATTACCCGGTGGCAAATGTAGGCGTTGGTTTGAGCTTCAGATAAGCAAATTCACTAAACTATTTTTACAAAAAAAGTCCCGGCAACAGCGGGACTTTTTTATTTTTATGGATTCTAAATGATAATAGATGAATGTAAATCTCCCCTGGAGTGGAAAGGAAAATCAACGTTCAGATGATTTCCTCTGGGGTACCCATCTACCTATTAAAGAGGGAATTTCCAAAACCTGATTAATGAGCATCAAGCCAGTTATCCGCCAAGCCAATTTCCACATCAAGGGGCACATCCAGCGTGTAGGCGTTTTCCATCATACCCTTCAATTTCTCGGGCAGTTCATTGATTTCATCCTCGTGGATTTCAAATATTAATTCATCATGCACCTGCAGCAACATTCTGGATTTAAGATCTGAATTGCCAAGAAAATCATCAATCTGAATCATCGCAAGCTTAATGATATCTGCGGCCGTTCCCTGGATCGGCATGTTAATGGCAGTTCGTTCCGCGAATCCACGAACATTCCAGTTTCGTGAATTGATGTCGGGAATATACCGTCGCCGGCCCAGCAGGGTCGTTACGTAGCCGTTATCTTTGGCTTTTTTTACTGTGTCGTCTATATAGGTTTGAATGCCAGGAAACCGTTCAAAATACTGGTCAATCATCTCCTTTCCTTCTTCATTACTGATGCCAAGCCGGCTTGCAAGTCCATAGGCGCTCACGCCGTAAGGAATACCGAAGTTTACTTCTTTCGCCTTTCTGCGCTGATCTGACGTCACATCCTCTATCGATTCCAGGCCAAAAACTTCCTTGGCTGTTCGGGAGTGAATATCCTCACCATTCTTAAACGCCTGGGTCATATTCTCATCACCACTGATTGAGGCTATGACCCGAAGCTCAACCTGAGAATAGTCAGCCGCAAGTATTTTAAACCCATCAGCCGGTACAAACGCCTTCCTAATTTCCCGGCCCCGTTTGGTTCGGATAGGAATATTCTGAAGATTAGGATTGGATGATGATAACCGGCCGGTAGCCGCTACCGTTTGATTCAGTTCGGTATGAATTCGTCCGCTCTCCTCGTTCACCAGTTTGGGGAGTGCATCAACATAGGTTGAACGAAGCTTACTCAGACTGCGATAATCCAGCACCATAGCCGGTATTTCATATTCAACCGCCAGCTTTGTGAGTACTGACTCATTTGTGGAATACTGCCCGGTTTTTGTTTTCTTTCCAGCCGGAAGGTCCAGCTTATCAAAGAGAACTTCACCCAGCTGCTTGGGAGAATTCAAATTGAATTCTTCACCTGAAATCTCAAATATTTCCTTCTCAAGTTCTTCAAGGTCTTTTGTCAGCTCTTCCGAAAACTGCTCGAGCATCTCCACATCAACAGACACGCCCTTTTTTTCCATATGAGCCAGCACGCGAATCAGAGGAAATTCCAGGTCTTTAGCGATTTTGGTCAGCTCGTCCTCATCCAGCTTATCTTTCAGCACGTTCCAGAGCTGGTAAGTCACGTCTGCATCTTCACAGGCATAATCTGCAATCTCATCGTATGGCAGCTCATCCATAGACTTCTGAGACTTACCTTTGCCAATCAGCGTTTCAATGGAAACCGGTTCGTAATTAAGGTAGGTTTTTGCCAGTGCATTCATTCCAATTTTCTGTGACGCATCCAGCAAGTAACCCGCAACCATTGTATCAAAAACCGGCCCTTCCACTTTCAGGCCGGCCCGCAAAAGCACCAGATAGTCGTATTTAAAATTTTGAGCTATTTTTAAGCTTTTCGGGTTTGTCAGAAGTGGTTCTACAAGCTCAAGGACCTCTTTTTCAGGGAGCGCGCCATCAACATTAATAGGAATATAAAACGCCACTCCGGCCTTGGCAGATAATGAAAGCCCCACCAGGTTTGCCACGATCGGATCTTTGCTATCGGTTTCCGTATCAAATGAAAGCTCTTTCGCCTCTTTGAGCTGCTTGACGACATTTTTAATTTCTACTTCTGTTACTGCAGTGGAATAATTAACTGCCGCTTCATCAAGTGTCTCCGGACCTCTGTTATCCTCACCGCCAAACAGTGTTCCCTGTCCGCCGGGTTCTTCGCCGAGATATTTTCGTGTCAGTGTTTTGAACTCCATGCGCTTAAAAAACAGGCCCAGCTCTTTTTTGTTTGGGCCATCCCAGCCGAGTGTTTCCCAATGTACCACGTCAGGCACATCTGTTTTAATCGTCACCATATCCTTTGCATGCAGCGCCTGTTCTTTGTTGTTCGTCAGGCCTTCACGCGCTCGTTTTGCTTTCATATCCGGAGCTGCTTCAATCGCCTCTTCGAGCGATCCATACTTCTTAACAAGCTTTGGCGCCCCTTTTTTCCCGATTCCCGGAACACCCGGAATATTGTCTGATGTATCGCCTATCATAGCAAGAACATCAATAACCTTGTCCGGGTATACACCAAAATAGTCTTTTACTCCCTCCGGGTCGATGATGTTAAAGCCGCCATTTTGATTATCCGGCTTCACCATTACCACATGATCTCTCACCAGCTGCATAAAATCTTTATCGGGCGTTACCAGGTAAGCCTCTACATGATCTTCGTGTGCATCGTAGGCAATGGTCCCGATAATATCATCTGCCTCATAACCATCTTTTTGAATGTTCTGAATCCCAAACTGTTCAATCATCTCTTTAATCAGCGGAATCCCAACACGGAGTTCGTCAGGCTGCGGCGGGCGGTTTGCTTTATACTCTTCATCAAGCTCATGCCTGAAGGTTGGTGCGTGCGTGTCCCAGGCCACGGCAATGTGGGTAGGTTCTTCTTCCTCAAGCAGTTTTACGAGCGTATTAGCAAAACCTAGTATAGGGCCGGTAGCGATCCCCTCGGAGTTTTTTAGCCTGCTATTTATAAATGCGAAATGAGCCCTGTAGGCGAGCGCCATTCCATCGAGGAGATAAAGTTTTTTCTTCGCCATGTATATGATTTGTCGGATTTTAAACTATGATTTGATACCAAATATTGTATCCAAAGGTATAACTGTAAAAGATACAACAGAGATATAGCCCAAAAAAATCTCCCTGCGGTTAAATTGAGCAATTGTAAATTCGGTGCCCCGCTGCCACATCTTTTGTATATTCAATTATCGTGATCTGATGAGAGTCCATTTGTAGTAATCTGACTTCATTTTTTAATATGTAATTTTAATATGTAAAATATGATCACTTAAAGGTTCTAAGGGAAGTGGTAGTTTAATCGGAGTTTGATCAAAATTTATGACTCAAACTCTTGTGTCTACTACCCTCGCCCCTCCTCACACTCACACAGGAGTGGAACATAATTTACAGCATATTAGAATTGAACTTGGGTTAGTAATAGTAAATAACAGTCAAAAATATTTAGCCGTGCAATTCGCCAGTTCTATTGTAGTGCCAACAGACTTTTCAAAAAAGTCAAAAATTGCCATTCGCTATGCCTGCGAAATCGCCAGCCATACCGGCGGTGAGGTTCACTTTTTGAATGTGATTGAGGAACCATATGACTTTCCGTCCCGGGTGCAGGAAATCCTTAATGCTCAAAAACAGGAACAAGAAGAAAAGCTATCAGATATCATTCGGGATCTTCACAAAGTTGATGAATTCCGGATCATAAAAATGAAGGGGGTCGTAAAAACAGGCAAGGTACTTTCCACCACACGACAGGTTGCCCGGGAACACGACCACGACATGATTGTGATCGGCCTTGGCGGTGAGGCAGATTTCAAGAAAGTACTCTATGGCAGCATAACAAACAACCTCCTCATGACCAGCGAGATCCCCGTTCTGGCCATTTCAAAACATATTGATTACAGGGAATTGAAAACCATGCTGTTTGCCACTGATATGAGAAAACCGGATATCAATTACATTAAAAAAATGCGCGAATTTTGCCTTGATATTGGCGTAAGCCTCAAGCTGATTCATATTGCAAAGAATGTACATGAAATTGAGACTGAAAAATTAGCACGATTCAATAAGAAGATTAAAAAAATCACCAATAATTCAGCGGCAGAAGTCATTGTTCATCAAGGCCCGTCATTTACAGAGGGCATCACTGACTACATTGGAAAAGACAATCATACCGTACTTGTAATGACCCGCTATAAGAATAAATTCTGGGAATGGTTTTTATCAAACAGCACTGTCAAGAGTATCGCTCAAATGGCATCTGTCCCACTTTTGATGTTGCCCGCTGATGTTTGAACACAGACCTCCAAGGTTTTGGGAACCTTGGAGGTCTTCTCGAAATAAAAAAAATAGTAACTAACTACCCTTTCTCTATTGTCTTCAACTTTTCAATCTCTTCTGACCATCGGTCAGTATTTGGAGTTTCCAGGATTAGCGGAATACCATTAAACCGGTCGTCTTTCATGATCATCTCGAAAGGTGTCCAGCCGATGAACCCATCACCGAGACTATCATGACGATCCACATTAGTCCCGCACTCTTTTTTCGAGTCATTCAGATGCATAGCCATCAGCTTATCAAACCCGACGATCTCGCCAAAACTTTCAAACGTCTCTAAAAAACCTTCTTTGGTTGAAATATCATATCCGGCGGCAAAAGCATGAGCGGTATCAATACAAACGCCAACCCTCTCTTTTTGATCCACCTGCTCAATCATTTCAGCCAGATGTTCAAACCGGAACCCCATGTTGGTTCCCTGCCCTGCTGTATTTTCAATCACGGCTTTCACAAACTCGGTTTGATCCAGCGCTATATTTATGGATTCAGCATTTCTTGCCAGGCATTCTTTCTCAGATATTTTACTAAGGTGACTACCCGGATGAAAATTAATCTTCTGAATGCCAAGCTGTTCACAACGCTGAAGTTCAATCAAAAATGCGTCCCGTGATTTCTTGAGCTTAGCAGTTTCCGGGTGTCCAAGGTTGATCAGGTAACTGTCGTGGGGAATAATGGCATCCATCGAAAAGCCGTGGATTTCGCACGCCTCTTTGAATCCCAGTATGTTCTCATCGGTCAGGGGTTTTGAATTCCATTGCCGCTGATTTTTCGTAAACAGAGCAAACCCTGTAGCTCCAATTTCGTGAGCTCGCAGCGGGGCATTTTCCACCCCGCCTGCTGCACTCACATGCGCACCTATATATTTCATGCTGAATTATCTTTAAAAATGAGTTTTCTTTGGTGAGTTAATTTCCAAACATATCGTCGTAATCTTCCATCGCGGCCTGGATTACTTTAAATGCTTCCTCTTTGTCATACACCCGCTCAACGTTAACGTCCAGTTTCTGGCCCGGAATCATTTTGTAGGTTCCAAAATAGTGGCGTAACCGTTCGATAATAATTTCAGGCAGATCCCCGATATCATTCACATCTTTGTAGTACTGATCGTTGCTAAGTACAGATATGATTTTATCATCTGCCTCACCTTCATCAATCATATGAAGACCACCTACAACACGGGCCGAAAGAATTACTTCTGAACGGTCAATCGGGCGTTCACTTAATACGCAGATATCCAGGGGATCACCATCTCCAATATTTGTCTGAGTTGACAGGCCACCCACGCGGTCACCACAATAGGTCCTTGGTATAAATCCATAGAGTGATGGAGGAAGTGACGAGCTTCGTTGAGGACGATCAACGCGCATGTAGCCCGTTTTCTTATCAACTTCGTATTTAATCGTGTCAAATGAGGTTATTTCAACAAATGCGTTCACGACATTTGGTACGTCAACGCCAACTTCAAGTCCGTGCCAGGGATGGGGACGCCATCGGTAAAAAGGATTGGGAAAATTCAATGTTCTAAGTTTTTTTGGTTAGTTATTTATCCTGTTGTATTACAGAAAGTCCTGCTTCAGCGAAATGCTTTTTTTAATTCATAATGGCGTTCAGTCTTTCCAGATTATCCTGAACCCGAAGCGCTTCAATAACATCGCCGATGTCACCTTTCATGATGTCATCGAGGTTGTAAAGTGTCAAATTTATTCTGTGATCTGTGAGGCGCCCCTGCGGATAATTATAGGTTCGAATTTTTGCACTTCTGTCACCCGATGACACCTGGCTTTTACGCTCTGCAGCACGTTCAGCACGGATCTTCTCCTGCTCAATTTCATAAATTTTCGACCGCAGCATTGTCAGGGCTTTGTCTTTATTTTGATGCTGTGACCGCTCCTGCTGGCACTCTACTACTATGCCAGAAGGCTCATGCGTGAGGCGAATTGCTGAATCCGTTTTGTTAACGTGCTGGCCACCCGCTCCGCTCGACCGAAACGTGTCAACCCGTATGTCGCTCATATCCAGATTAACCTCTCCAACCTCTTCAATCTCCGGCAGAACTGCGACGGTGGCGGCTGATGTGTGAACCCGCCCTTGCGATTCGGTATCAGGGACTCGCTGCACGCGATGAACGCCGCTTTCGTATTTCATTTTTCCAAACACTTCGCTTCCGCTAAGCTCAAATACAATTTCTTTGTAACCGCCCATATCGCCCTGCTGAACGGAGAGCAAGTCCAGCTTCCATTTCTGGCTGTCTGCATAACGCCGGTACATATCAAACAGGTCACCGGCAAAAATAGCGGCTTCATCACCCCCGGTTCCCGACCGTATTTCCACGATACAGTTCTTTGAATCGTCGGGATCTTTGGGAATCAGTTTGTATTTGATCTGCTTTTCCAGGTCTTCAAGTTCAGCTTTCAGCTCCTGGGTTTCCTGGCGAGCCATTTCGGTAATTTCAGGATCATCATCCATTTCCATCAGCTCTGCGTTGCCTTCAATCTGATGGTTGATTTCTCTCCAGCGCTCAAAATCTTCGACTAATTCCTTGAGCTGCGTGTGCTCTTTGGTAAGCTCGGTATACTCTTGCGGACGGTCGTAAATAGATGGATCCGCCATCGCCTGGTTGATCTCGTCGTAGCGTTCGCGAATCTGTTCTAACTTTGCTTCTAAATCCATGGTATAAAATCTGTAATCTTTTGCAGTTTTAAATATATCGATTTTTTTGGCTTGATATGAATCGAATCCAACATCAAATTTAGATGATAGTTTTGTACCTTCAGAGTGTTTATTGATATCAAATTTTTCCAACAAATAACGATTCTAAGTCGATGCAACAAAGTTTAGAAAAAGGATTCACACTTGGTTTTTTAGGCGCCGGACAACTCGCGCGGATGTCCGCTATCCAAGCATTTCGTTACGGTATGCAGATTGCCTCTTTTTCCGACCGGAGCGAAACGGAGCCTCTCGAATGCATGACGCCATCCATCTACAAAGGCAGTTTTGACGACACCGATTCGATGATTGACTTTGCGAATAGCTGCGACGTCATTACTCTTGAAAATGAGTTTATAGATTCCTCAGTACTGTTTGAGTTACGCGAACGAACCGGGACCCCCATCTATCCATCGCCCGAAACGTTTGAGCTGATCGAAAACAAGGAGATTGAAAAAATCACCTTTGAGGATGCGGGCATTCCGGTCACGCCAAGCCGAATTGTGCGTTCACCAAACGATATCGAATCATTTGCTAATGACCACGGCTGGCCGGTGATGCTGAAATCCTCGAAAGGCGGTTACGATGGCTATGGAAACAGGACTGTAAAAAAAGCCGGTGATGCACAGGCAGCGTTTGACGAGCTCGGCGGCTCTGACGGACGTGACATTTTAGCGGAATCGTTTGTCGATTTCACGCATGAACTTGCCGTGCAGGTGGCCCGATCAAAAAATGGCGACACGGTGGTGTATCCCTGTGTGGAAACCGTTCAGGAAGATCACATTTGCGTGGCTGTAAAAGCCCCGGCACAGATCAATCCGGTACTTGCCAAAGAAGCACAGCGCCTTGCCAAACTGGCCGTGGAATCCATTAACGGCGTAGGTATTTTTGCTTTCGAATTTTTCCTGACGACCGATGGCCAGATTTTATTGAACGAGACCGCCCCGCGGCCGCATAATTCGGGACACTACTCTATTGAAGGCTGCATCACCTCGCAGTTTGAAAACCACGTTCGGGCAGTGACAGGTTTACCACTTGGCGCTACTGATCTTATCAAACCTTCTGTTGTGATGATCAACCTACTGGGAACTCATAAACGCACCGCAAGAGTTGATTTTGCTGAGGACGCTATGAAACAACATAACGGACACCTTCATATTTATGGCAAGAGTGACAGCAAACCGGGCCGAAAAATGGCACATTATACATTGCTTGGTGACGACCAGGATGAACTTTATGAAAAAGCAATTAAAGCCACGCTGAATATTCAGATTTAAACTTTACAGTAGTATGGTATAAGATGTAATTCACCGTTTGTCAAGGAAATTTCCCCTCCTTCTCAAGGAGGGGATTAAGGGGTGGTTGAAGTACCTATTATTCGATATCATAATCATAAATTTAGAAAAGACTTAGTCTGACCACCCCCAGCCCCTCCTTCAAAAGGAGGGGAGAAATCATCCATTACCCAATTTTTAACTGAAATTTTATAATTGTCACAAAATCAGTTTAGATCAAAAACCTATTTATAACTTACAATCAAACCACAAAATCACGTGACTAAAAAACCTATCATTGGCCTTGTCATGGGCAGCGACAGCGACTGGTCAACCATGAAAGAAGCTGCTGACATACTCGATCATTTTAATATTCCGTATGAAAAAAAGGTTGTTTCCGCCCACCGCACACCCGATCTGATGGCTCAATACGGGAAACAGGCCCGGGATCGAGGCTTAAGCGTCATCATAGCAGGGGCCGGCGGAGCGGCTCATCTTCCCGGCATGCTGGCAGCCTACACCACGCTTCCCGTCATTGGCGTACCGGTAAAAACGTCAGCCCTTGGCGGAGTGGACAGCCTCTACTCTATTGTTCAAATGCCAAATGGAGTACCGGTTGCAACGGTAGCAATTGGTAAGGCAAAAAACGCAGGACTGTTGGCAGCCAGGATTTTGTCTACCTCAGATAAGTCTATCACTGCAAAACTTGCGGAATATCATGCATCCATGGCTGAGGAGTCACTCAAAAAAACCGAAAATCTTACCTGAACCTGAGGTCATCCTTTGAATAGAAAGACCGCCATCATCATTGTTATTTGCCTGATTGGATTCATTTCAATGCGTGTTTATATCGCACTGAATGTGCCGGGCGGGGGCTCCGAGAACGAGCAGACATCGCTCAACTTCCCTTTGGGTCTGCCCTCGGTGTTCACAGGTACGCTGCCATGCGCAAGCTGCCCCGGCATCGATACCCACTTATTGGTCGATTCAACCGGTTTCAGAGAGGTGAACCGGTATATTGGAGAGGAAGATGGACTCTTTGCCACCTATGGAACGTGGGAGACATCAGCCGACTCCCTGTTTCTGAATAGTGATGGCGGCAGCTACAAAACCTACTTGATGGAAAACGATACGCTGCGTATGCTTGATCAGAATGGCAACAAAATAGAAGGCGATCTTGAGGAAAACTATCTGCTCACCTATTCAGACATGGAAAACCAAATTCGAAAACGACATGAGGAACTTCGGCAAAGGGGATTCAAATTTATCGCTGCCGGAAATGAACCCTTTTGGTCGGTCCGTGTTACAGATAAAGATTATGTGATCTATGAAACACCGCAGACACGAAAAAGCGGTGAACTTGATCAGAGAACGTTTGATACATCATCTACAGAATTAAATGCGCTGTTTGGAAGCGGTGAAACTCTTGAGCTTGATATCAACGATGAATTTTGCCAGGATTCCATGAGTGGATTTCTGTTTACTCATACTGTGACGCTTCAGTTTGAGGGAGATGAACAGAGAGGCTGCGGACGGTTTTTGAATGAGGTTCTGTCCGCCAAGACTACTGAGACAGAGTGATAATTAAGTATAGGAGTGTCCTCCTTTCCAACCCAAAGGATCGGGAAATTGGTTCTACCGGAAAGTTTGTGGGTACATGTTATAATCCTATGCATAGTCTGATTAAGTCAGATGAGTTATTCAGAAGGTTAAACCAGTTTATCTGAGAACAAAACATGTTGCTTTTACAGATTCTTCACAAAACGGAAAATCACCGTTTTATTCAGAATGACAATGATTCGTCTTAGGGTCTTGGGCGGCGTGACGACACGATGATATTGAATAGAACGAATGCGCCCACGCCGCCCGCGTGCTAAACATTGAGCCCGTCATCCTGATCGAGCCATTGCAGTTAATGGCGTAGAGAAGGATCTGCAAAAGCAATGGCCTATGATTGGAAATTTTTGAGCATGGTCTAAGAGATTATTCACATATTTTTGCAATCACCCACAAACTTTCTGGTAAAACCGGGAAATTAAATCACTTATTATCAAAAGCCCTGATTTCTTACCCCAAAGCACTCATCTACCCCCTACCCGTTCTGATCACGATTATATGCAATCACGCGCCTATACGCTTCAAGAACAGCCTCTGTCGCTTCAAACGGGAGTTCTGTCGCCAGGTCTTTAGCCACTTTCCGTGCATTAGAGGGTGCAAACGGCATCTTCACTTCTTTCAGCGCAACTGCATCTCCACCGGTATCGCCGATGTACGCCATTTCATTCAGGCCGACATTCAATGACTTACCCAGAAGTTTAAGTCCCTGGAGTTTATTATTGCCCGGCATCAGTATGTTGATAGAAATCTCCGTGGTATGAATTTCGAGATTCGGATCAATTTCAGGAATTCGTTGCAGCGCGAGTTCATGAATTTCATCTATCACCGATTCGTCGGGACAGACAATCCCGGCATCCATCATTTTTGTGAATTCAAGGATCGCATTCGGATAGTTCGGAAGGATGTCATGAATAATCCAGTTTCTCGCTTCTTTGATGGGAGCCAGCGTCTCTTCATGATCATCGAGGGCGGTTTCAATCCGGTTTCCGTCCCAGTGATAAAGCCCTGCACTTTCAAAAACAAACGGGTGGCGAATATT
The DNA here is from genome assembly GCF_038150125.1 of Rhodohalobacter sp. 8-1. Lineage (NCBI taxonomy): Bacteria > Pseudomonadati > Balneolota > Balneolia > Balneolales > Balneolaceae > Rhodohalobacter > Rhodohalobacter sp. 8-1. Next base: position 265,834 of record NZ_JBBVMF010000001.1, read on the forward strand.
CAGCCATTGGCCCACGGCCTCCGCATACGGAAACGGCCGACCGGTGCATATTGTGATGGGTGGAATCGTTGAATCATCCCCGCTTTGCTCGTTGAGCTCGCGAATGGAATTTACAGCGCTCCATGTGGGTGTCTTGAAGGGAAACGAAATACAACCGTCCAGATCGGTGACAAATAGTTTAATCATTCGTAAAGTTTATTAACTGACAACAGGTTTTGTGTTACTTTTTGATGCGGGAGAAAAATCAGGAAAGAAAAGAGACAGAAACAGGAATACGAGTCCTATTGCGGTCATAAGCTGATACCGGTTTTTGTAGTTTGCATACTCCTGTGAGGAAAATTCCCCCCGCTCTAATTCAGATAGACGTGACAGGAACGGTTCAATCGTATCGCTGCCCCGGCTAATTTCGTAATAGTTTCCCCCGCCCAGGTTAGCAATTTCCCGCATATTTTGTGATGACAACGTTGATACAACTTCATTTCCCTGGTTATCGCGATGATAACCCTGAAGATTTCCATTTTCATAGATTGGAATTCGTCCCCCGGCACTGGTTCCAATACCAACTGTAAATATCGTCACGCCACTTTCATTTAGTTGTTCAGCGGCTTCAGTAAATCCGGGGCCGTGGTTTTCACCATCCCCAATAAGCAACAATACATTTGCAGCATTATTATTCTCTTCTATCGACTGAAACGTCTCCTGGGCTTTCACCAATGCGGCCTGAAAATTTGATGTATAAGAGGGCATTTGGTCCGTTTTCACGATGTCGAGGTACAATCGCAGTGCGGAATAGTCGAGCGTAAGCGGACTCTGCACAAACGCCTGCCCTGTAAACACCATCAACCCTACCCTGTCTCCTTCCAGTCGGTTGATGAGCCGGTTAATCTCAAACTTCGCTTTTTCCAGCCGGCTGGGTGAGATGTCTTCAACATTCATACTTCGGGACAGATCCAGGGCAATCAGCATGTTCACGCCGCTTCGTTCAACCTCGCGAATTTCCGTCCCGATTTTAGGTCCGGCAAGGGCAAGAACAAAGAATAACAGCGCGAGCAGAAAACTATAGAACCTGATGCTATCGCCCGTTTTCCAGAAGTTCAGACGCAGCAGTGTTAGCAGACGGTCATCGAAGAGCTCCGACCGACGCTTGTGCCGGGCAACTCTTAACCACCAAAATGCTCCCCACACAATGGGTATCAGGAGCAGTCCAAATAAATACGTACTATTTTCCCAAATCATGGTAGATCAATTCTTTTTTGAGCAAAGCTTTAAAGATAACATAATTTCGTGAAAGGTAAGATCTTGAGTTAGAATTACAGGTGCTTATCTGTTTGATTCGCGCTTCACAGCAAAAGCAACTCTGGTTTATGTGATTTTTGGCTTTATAAAGAAGGTTGATTTAGATAATGATGCCAAATGATACGTGCTGCAACTGCGCGCAGCGGTTTCCATTGTGATGCAATTTCATCGCATCGTTCACTGCTCGGCGTATCAGGCAGGCTCTTAATTTTTTGAATGGACTTCTTAAGCGCAAGATCACCTGATGGCCAAACGTCCGGACGCATTAACGCCATGAGCAAATAAATATTTGCAGTCCAATCTCCGATCCCTTTTATTTTTTTCAGTTCTTTTCGTGCATCGGCATTATCTAATCCTTCAAGCTTGTCAAGTTCAAGATCTCCATTTATTAAAGATTTCGATAGTTCCCGGCAGTATTTAGTCTTTTGTCGGCTAAAACCAATATTCTTTAATTCGGTATCAGAAAATTCAAGAAATCGCTCTGGTGTCAGGTCGTTTTCCACGGCTTCTTTTAACTTATTGAAAGCTGCTTTTGCCGATGCCAATGAGACCTGCTGCTCAAGAATGATATGGACCAGTGTTGAATACCCTGGTTCGCGAGACCATAATGGCGGGTTGCCGAATTTAGTGATGACGTTCTCCAAATCAGAATCAGCTTCAGTAAGTATTGAAACTCCAACATACAGTGATTTCTCATCCAGACGGTTTTTTGGCATCATATTCTTCATACTTTGTTATCTACTGACATTACTTAATCATTGCTCTTTTTACCCGGATTATTCACCAAGAAATTTTGATATGAACAAGGTGAAGGGGGAATGACGACGGAAGGATACATATGTACCCTGAGTAGGACATTTATACTTAGACGCAGTACATATTAAGATTACGACGCAAAAATCTACACACAGATTTGAGCTAACATCCATATAACGTTAACAAATTATTTACAGCACTTATAGTACCTTTTCATACACATTCGTGAATAATTCGGGTTTTACTCCACTACCTCTAATGAATCAGTCGCATTTACCCACAATATTACATGCTTGTTTTCAGGTGAAAGATAATCAGCATTCTGAATCGTCATAACTGGTTGGCCGATCAATGCAGGACAGGCCATCTGCAACGTATCAAACAGAATTTTATCATTTCCTGCTGTGTTTATTAATGTTTTCCGCATTATCCGTCGCTATTTCTCCATCTCAACAACAATCTTTCCCTTATGCCTGCCCTCACCAAAATACTGAATCAGCTCCGGGATCTTTTCAAATTCGTAAGGACCATCAATAATTGGCTTGATATGTCCCTGCTTCACCAGCTCAGAAATCTGGTCTAAGCCTTTATTTGCCTCTAAGACAAGCACACTCAGCTTTTTTCCGGTAAAAAGTGATATGAGCGATCCTATTAATGCTATTTCGAGAAGCCTGATCATCGATCCCCCTACAGTAACATATTTGCCACCCTTCTTGAGGGCACGAGCATATTTAAATACGGATCTGTTTGATTTTGCATCAAGAATAAGATCATACGTTTCACCGGTGGCGGTAAAGTCCACTTTTTTATAATCCATCACGCTATCAAACCCCAGCGATTTCATCAGATCCAGTTTTTCGGCACTATCCACTCCAGTTACTGTTACATCGTAGGGTTTCAGTATTTGAATTCCCAGGGTCCCGACACCGCCTCCGGCTCCATTAATGAGGATGGTCTGACCGGATTTTACCTCCCCCTTCTCCAAAAGTCCCTGAAGTGCAAGTGTTCCGGCATGGGGTATGGCAGCGGCATCATTGTGGCTGATGTTGGAAGTTTTCCTGTACAATGTTTTTTCCGGAACACAAACGTACTCTGCAAATCCGCCAAGACCACACTCAGACAGATCGCAGTAAATATCGTCGCCGATTTTAAAGGATTTCACATTCCCGCCCACCGCTTCGATGGTTCCGGAAACGTCAACACCGGGAATATTTATTTTTGGCTTTCTCAGGCCAAAAAACATACGGATTATGTAAGGCTTTCCCCTCACAAACCCCCAATCCCAGTCATTGATAGATGCAGAGTGTACTTTCACCAGTACTTCATTCTCTTTCGGAACCGGTTTTGCCACGTCCCCAAACTCAAGATCTTTTGGTAACCCGTATTCCTTTAGTAGTATGGCTTTCATGAGGTTTTTCGCCTTTTCAGTATTTTTACAATTCTACCGTTTATGATTTCTGATAAGTTCCAATTGTAAAGTTTTAGATCGGTTGTGCTGTAGAACTCAACAACAACAGCATCAATATCTTTGTGATATTCAGCGAAACTCTGATATCCGGGAACCCAGCCGGAATGTTCATATTCATAAATGAATGAATGGATGTCCTGTTCTCCTTCTTCAAACAATGATCCATCGTTCAATGCCCTGAGGAAAGTACCCACGTCTTCCGCAGTGGCTAACATACCGTGTTCGTCTGCCTTTAAATCAAATGGGTGTCCTGCATGATAGCCACTCATCACATCGTCTAATGCCACATCGTTTAGCGAAGCGAATGTATTGGTAAGATTTAGCGGGTTTAGAATTTCTTCCTGAATAAATTGAAAGTTCCCGTAACCCAATACATCATCCATTATCTTATTGATCAACAGGTAATTCGTATTACTATATTCATACTCTTCACCGGGTTCAAAGTTGGCCGGCTTGTCCAGAATCAATGCAAGACTTTCTTCATATGTCTCTGTTGGAGCAACCCAAAAATTGGGAGTATTCGTGAAATTGGGAATGCCACTTTGATGCTGTAACATCAATCTCAACGTAATTTTATCAGCGTTATCAATTCGTCCAATAAGATCAAGTAAATAGTCAGCGAGGGTTTTATCCAAAGATAGGCGCCCATCACAAACCAATTTGGTGACAGCTACAGCATCATACACTTTGCTGATGCTGGCAATTTTGAATAAGGCTTGAGGGTTGGCTGGAATCTTAGCTTCCCGATCGTGCCAGCCGGCAGCAAAATACTGGGGGGTGTTCCCAGCCTGGTCTACATAAACAATCACACCGTCAAACCCATAATCAATGGCCTCACCAACCTGCTCCTGTACCGTATCGGGAAGTGGTACTATCCATGCTTTTAACAACATCCACGGCACGAAGAAGAGTGAGACAACCGTACCGACAAGGAGTACTATTCTAAGAATTCTCTTTCTGCTCTTCTTTGTCATACGGTATTATATGAAAACTGCTGTTTTAGTCCCTATTTCAATTACCACACTTCCTTTCGTACGTCCGTTATCAGCATAGACTTTGGTAGCCGCCAATCTTGCCCAAAAGAAGGCGATGCCATCTAAGAGGTGACAGAAAATAAAATCCCCTCTCAAGAGGGCTCATCTTTTGCACGCGGCAGCGAAAAAGTTTAAACGAAACGGCAACGCCGGTTGAGTGTGACGAGGGATGTGTTCCTGTGCCTTGAAAAATACTGTAATCAAATTTCGGTTCCTGTCCCTTTCAACACACCCCTCGGTTTGAAAATCTGCGTTCCGCAGGTTTCAATTCCATTTCCCCTCTCATAGAGGGGATTTTACTCTGAATAAAACTTTCACTGGCAGTCATATATCACAGAAAGACGCCTGATGAGCTGAAAAATGTGCAGGCCAGCTTTCATATTCTATGACGATTTTTAGGCTTTGTTTTTATCTCCGGGTCAATTTGATCCTCTTCGATAAGTATATTTTTCAGAGAATCATCTGTATCGATTTTATCTTCAATCTCGCTTGTTGGTGTCACACCTGACTCAGACTTTGATATTGGCCTGCTTGCGATCACTTCGAGACCGGTGACCATTTGCCGTAGTTTTTTAAATCCTTTATCGAGGTTTTCGCGAAGCTTCCATCGCCCGATCAGGAATGCAAGTCCGGTCATTAATACCGTAAACGCCACACCGGGGATGGCTGACAGCTCTAAAAAACCGGAGGCAAATAATAATGAAGCAATGGCAACCAACGGCACCGGAATATAATACGGCAGGGCCGTCAGAGGGCCATTCCAGCTTACATTGATCTTTGTGCTGCTATTTCGTTTTAGAGCCGTTACCCGGGCAGAATTGCTTGTATCCCATGGCGAACTCCACTCAAACACGGAATTTCTGGAACTCACTTCTCCCATTGACTTGAAGAAATCCCGAATCGAAAGGAGCATCTCTTCCCATTGCTCCCCTGTTATCTCACCATCAACCAGCACCTGGGTACTAAATGAGAAAGGCCCGCCCCAAAAGTTTCGATCATTCTTGCCGGTATTTGCTTCAATTTCAGCAGCCGCCTTCGTTATTTGCTCCGGGTCAATTCCCGCCTCGGATGCAAGCTGACGCAGTTCATCAATTGTCAATCCCATTTCTTGATCTGGATTATCTGCAGATGAGTTTTCAGCAGCTATCTTCAGGATCGCCCTCACTTCCTTACTATCATATAATTTCATAAACCTACCCCGCTATTGTGATCGATAAGCGTACGCATTAATAATCATGCGGTTGCAGTTTCATAACCAACTCCTGCAAGAAACCCATACAATGCATCCTGCATCTTACATAAACCACGCTTTGTTCCTCTCCTGGCTTCACCTGCTTGGCAACCAGCTGATCTGAGAGCGTTGGTTTATGACGCTGACATCCCGACCGCTGTCGGGACGGAAAGCACCGGGGATGCTCAGGTCCTTTCGGGAAGCCACTCAAAGTCCGGAGTTTTTGGAAAGCGTTTCATCACATCTGCCAGCTCAGGAATTACGCCCAGTTTACGGCTCCCCAGGTTCAGCCAGGCACCATCCACAGTAATCTTAGCTGCCTTCACATCGTCTGCGCCTTCTTTAAATATTTCATGCACAAAACTCCAACGGGAGCCATCCTCGCGCATCGATGCCAGTGCGCAGGTAACCGTAATGATTTCAAGCAGGTTAATTTCTCTCAGAAATTTAGTCTCTTCACGGAACAAGACAGGCCCAAATCCCCCCCGTCCGATCTCCGCTATGGATAGGTCGAAATCGGAGAACATGGCCACCCGTGTCTGGGCAGCATAATCGTTATACACGGAGTGACGCATATGGTTGTTGGGATCCATATTCGCCCATGTTACTTCAAAGGTTTTGCTGTATGTCTGCATGCTTTCAATATATACAAGTAAACCTGCTATGGAAATGAAATGGATAGATAATTAAACATACTATTATCATGTCAATTCTCATTTGTCGCATAAAGACCTGACAGCATTCCCGGTGCTTTACCGGGTTTCTGTCAGCGTCAAAAACCAACGCTGTCAGATCCGGTGGGTGCTGACAGGTTGCTTTCGACAGTTTACCGTTGACACAACAATAGTCATAGCGCGTTTTATGCCTATAGCTTTTCTCCCCGGCTGGCTATATTTATTTCCAAATGTAAATTGGTATAAGCAAAAAAATGCGGGAATGCTGCATATGCTGTTTAAAAATACACCGCAACCTGGTAATAGAACATCTCGTTTTGCGTCTCTTGAATGATGTCTCTTGCAATGAGGACGTCCGTCGCTTCCGTGTAAATCCAGTGGTACCAGAAGATAAAAAACTCCTCAAAGGATATCTCTTCATCAAAGTTCAGCTCCTGATATGTGGCTTCAAAATCAGGCCGGTTCCTGTTCAGGATATCGAGCAGTGTCGGGAAAAAGAGGTCGGGCATGGTTCGGGTGATCAGCTCAGTATCGTGTTCATCAAACACATGGATGTACATGTCATCATAATTGTCCCAGCCTGGATTCGACGATGTTCGCGTGTTCCCATACACGGAAATGCCTATGGAGTCACTCCAAAAAAGCCCCATGTTGCCATACATTCCATACGGTTCGGTGTTACCGGCAAGATCATCTTCAACAATGCCAAGGTAGTACCGGCTTCCGTTTCGTAACGGCCGCTCCTGGTTTAAAAATGCCTCTTCCACCTGCCGGATCTGAAAATTATCGAGGACGACGTTGCTCAGGTAGAAGAGAGACAGTTCACGGAAATCATGCCGCTGTGAAATGTGCGCTTCGTCATGGATGGCCATGATTTCCGGCAGCCGGCTGTATACGCTGTCTGCAATTTCATTCGCTACGTTTCGGGCTTTTAACTCCATTAATTTCCCCCGCTCCAGCGTGAATATCCCAAGAGCTGGCTGAAGGTCATCCCCATCTTTTTCGAGCAGTCTGTTTTCAATAAGGGCATCGATGTTCTTCTCCGATGTTTCAGCACTCCAGTTCAGTTCATTTTCAATGTCAGAAAGCGGAATATCATAGTGCAGGGCAACCAGAAACTGGGCAAGGCTATCTTTATTGATATCGATATTGGGGCCCTGGAATCCGGAAATTTGATAAACCCTGAAGGGTGAGTTTAGAATATCATCTACGGTTCTGTTGTTTTTAGAAGAACAACTCACCAAAATCGTGACGGCAAGTACGGTCATTAAAGTGTTCAAAATTTTCATACGTCCACCCCTTTCTTGTTATAAATGATCTGTTTATAAAGCTCTCAGTTTTTCCGATTGATTTTGGTTTACCCGTAACATTTACCACCTCTTGATATTTTTAGATTACGATGTAATTGTGAGAGTAATATGAATCAGGATCTGCTAAAGCCAATGCGCGAACATCACTTCGCAATATAGAATGATTGAGTTTACAAGATCGATTCCTGGCAGCTTAAAACGTGGGGATACCGTTGGGGAAAAGAGGACTTTTACCTTAGACCCAATAGGTCTGAGAATTAAACCCCTTATAATTTAAACCACTTAGGGTTAATCCAAATTTCTTAATACTACAAACCTGAGTTCGATTGTAAATCGGGGCAAGGATACTCCCCTCCTGTGTAAGGAGGGGCAGGAGGTGGTAGCTTTAGGTTTCGAGCTCAAATTAGACTCAAAAAATACTTTTCTTCCAGGGATGGCCAAGGCAAAACCACCCCTTCCCACAGGGATCCCTTGCGGGGAAATCCCCTCCTTAGAAAAGTAGGGGGCTTTTGGCGCACTTTGATGATGATTAATAATCGAACTCAGGTTATGAAGCCGATAATAGTGTAAAGGTTATAAAAAAATAAATTCGATTGGAGCAATTATTCTTAGGCTATTTACATCATCATTTTAATAATATCTACAATACCCACTTCGTCAATACTTAAATTCCGCTTTGTTCTAAAGCTGAGCATCTTGTGACACGCCGCTCTTCTCTGGATGGTACTTGTTCCCCTCTATTTCTTTTTATCAAGTAAGAAAGTTGCGTCGTCCAGCATTCATCATAAACTGAACAGTAGCAAATGCTTATATTGAGATCTTCCTGTAGAATAGATCTGCCCATTTGAATTGCTAAATTTGATTGTGGATCTGATTCATTGGATGCAATTCTAAATATCATCTGCTGTCCGGAATTTGGTGGCAGCACGCTTCCCTGTATCAGTGATTGATAATCAGAGGTTTCGTTTCTCTGGAACGTAAAATCACTCATCACATCACCCCAGTTATCTTTTACTTCCCCTTCTAACATTACTGAGGTTTTCATTATTCGGGCTGGTCCGATTCCAGAGTTTACTACAAAAATTTTCAGTGTATCATTTCTGATTGAAGGTTGGATTTCCACGTTAGGCCATACTGAGGCACGCTGCTGTTCTCGAATCAAAGATGCCTCATACATAGAAATAAACAGACCGCAGACGCTTAAAACCACAGCAGATAGAGCAATCATTGTTTGTGGACTTCGAATCCAGTCAGAAAAGGATGATTTGTGATCGTCGGTATCCATTGAAAAAAATTATGTTAATTCATTTAAACGAAGCTCTGTAACTCTGGATAAGTGTTGTGAACTTAGTTGTGTTTTACACATATCGAGGTGTCATGCAAATTCTCCGTTAAGAAAATGTAAAATAGCCCCAACCGCAATACATGATATTGATGGTCGGCCCCAATCTAATTTACTGCGCGGAATCGATCACGATGCCCTTCTCAGGAGTAATAATCAGGTCGTGCCGTGCCAGTACCTGCCCAACCGCTTCGGTGTCTTCTAATACTCTTTCAAAATACCAGAGATACGTCTTATCCAGATTAGAGTAGGGCTCTTCAACAAAACGATTGTTTTTTTCTTTAATAACCCTTCTCGCCTCTTCCTCGCCAACCATCTCAACCATGCCATCGAATTCTGCCCAGCCTACAACGATGTGTCTGTAAATTCTGTCCTGAATGTCTACGAGCCTTTCAAGCTGTTCAGCAGACATACCTTCCATATCGGGCAATCCGTTAATAGATGGGAAAAGTTCGGACAGCTCTTCAGCCGCGGCTACCTGTTTGTCAAACGGCAGCCAGTGGGCCTGTTCGTGGATAAAAATAGCGAGCTGCATTTTGTCACTGTCGAGAAAGTTGGTGTTCAGCGTGAGAATCGGCCTGCTGTGGGGATCTACCTCTTCCTCAATTTTCACCTCGTTTGTGATAATCCACGGATCGAGATCGTATGTTGCGAGTATCCGCCGCAGCTGCTCGCGGGCCTGCTCTCTTTTCTCTTCTGTAAAGATGATTTCAGTCTCTGTACCGTTTCTGTTTTGGGCCTGGGTTTCAGATGAGCTGATGCCCAATGTCAAGATGAACATAAAAAGCACCGACAGAGCGTAGGAAATTGGTCGTTCCAGGTTTTTGAATTCTTGCATGATGAGTTACTTATTAATTTTTGAAGTCGAATTAAATAATTAGGTATTTTTGCACGATTATCGTTAAAACATGTTTCAAGTTTAGTCTTTTTTTTGACTTAATAAACTGATTTAAAGACTGTTACTATCGGCATTCAATTTGAGATACATACATTATAAAAGGTTCATTAGGTTGTATAACGGCCTTGCGCATGAGCTGCGTGCATGTCAACGTTGATTTTAAAACAAAATGTACTACAGAAATTAAGTAACCTCAAAACCGGCAGGGAAAGAGAAGCACGTCCGCTTAATGACCTTTTTTTACCATCAGCTTAATCAAGTGCCGGTAATATATAGTTGGGAATCATATAATTCGGAGGAGTGCTTCTCCCATACAGTTCATATGAATTATAATTTCCGCCGGTAAAAACTGTGATCATATTGTAGTCGGGCCAAATATTAATTTTTTGACCACCATTACCCGATGCCATATAGGAATTGTATTGCTTTCCATCTATAACAAAATATTTGTGTTCCCATAAGTACCCAAATTCTGGTGAATATTCTTTAAAAGTTTTCCGAACCCAGTCTTCAGGAAGAATTTGATTTCCTTGCCACTTGCCACCATTCATATACATCGATGCGAGCTTGACAAGGTCTCGCGGTTGAAGATACATTTGGCTGAATGTTTGTCGGCTTGTGGAATCAGGAGCAAACCGCCATTCATAATTGGTGATACCCATTGGCTTAAAGAGATGCTCTTCAGCAAATTCTTCCAGGGGTGTATTAGTTGCAAGCTCTACAAGTCGTCCCAGGGTTAATGCTGCTCCGGTGCAATATGATGACAGCTCTCCGGGCTGATGAACGGCTGGAAGATCGAGCGTGTATTTCACCCAGTCGGCACTTTGCATCATTTGTTGTTCATTGCCCACACTTTCCGGATTATCGTTTTCACAATCCAAACCGTGGCGATAGGTTAAAAAGTCCTGAATAGTAATACTTCTTTTTCGCTCGGTCATTTGATCAAAGCTGTTGTATTCATCCTTAAAATAGGGCAATAGCTGATCCTGCTCGCTACCGATTGCGCCAGATTCTATTGCTAAGCCTACGAGTGAACCGATAAACGCTTTTGTTGCCGACCGCAGTTGATGTTTCGTAGTTCTATCATATCCATAAAAATACTCTTCAAATACCAACGTGTTGTCTTTATAGATTAACATACTATGAACGTCAGGATATTCGCCTTTGATGGTTTTTTTAACCATTTCTTTAATAAGTTCTGTCTGTTCAAAAGCATCGTTAATATCGCCGGATTCTAAGCCATCACTATTTTTTTCGGGAGATTGATAAGTATAAGCCTCAGGCTGATCAAACATTTCTCTACGAGGATACATCACCAATTTTTCAATATCAGTTGTAATCAGGTTAAAGGATTGCCCATTAACCCTATAGCCATCAACATTATCCTGACCATCCCGCTGAAAGATCACTGGGATATCTTCAATATTGGTGAAGCTATCTCCTTCAACATGGGATAGCGGATATTTAGCCTTGTCAATAACTGCATAAAGCGTCGTATCCATTGACGATACCATCATTTCTAATATTGATCCCGAGACGTATTCATATTTGCCTTCATAGTCTAAAAGCTGTTGGATTGGTATAGACGGGACAGGTGAGTTGTCGGTCTCAAGTAGCGCCATTCCGCAATGAGGGCACTTTCCATGTTCATCAAACTCCTCGTTCGTTTCATGGGCCTGGCAGTTACAGGGAGGACAATAATATATTGGCGACTCTTGACCTGATACCGAATTATTAAAGGAAAAGAACAATAGGAGTATAAAAAACACTTTCACCATGGTGGGTATATGGTAGGTATTATTGATATTAATTCAGAAAGTAGAAAGATGACCAACTGATATACTCTTCTTAGAGAAAGTAGTTACGATTTATCCGCCATATACAATTGTGGTGTATCAAATTAGCACAAAACAGGTAATCAGATTACGAATTAATAAACATCTGAATTTTTACCCTGATATCGTCTCTCAAAGACTCCACGATCTGCCCACATCAGACAATGGAATACACCCGCTATAAGTCCCGGGAACCGGATCGTACACAAGTATCTCCTCGCCTACTTTTTCAGAACTGAAATAGGCCCACAGTGCCAGCGATTTTAAAGATTTGTAGAATCCCGGCGGTTCGATTTCATCGCCTACAGGCGTTCCCCATACGCTTTTCCTGTATTTACCTGACTCCTTTTCACGGTCAGCAAGGTAATTCTTCCTATCCTCTGAATTTAAATTCAGGAAAGTATCCCCGTATTTAGCTACTGCACCCACATTTAACTCATCAATATCATTGCTTGCCTGCTGTTGAGCAGCATCGTCATACACATTTTCAAAAAAACGATCGATAAATATATCCGCGTTTACATCCAGCGCGCCGGGCGTGTCTGTTGCCGGCAGCAGCGTATCAACAAAAGCAGAGATGAAGCGAGCCTGATCATCCGTCAGAAATTGTGGCTGCCACGACAAGCGATCTACTCTCGTGCAGGATTGCAAAATTGATAACAAAGAAGGCCCCGCCAGGACACCTCCAACCAGTAACGCCGTGTTTTTAATTGCATCTCGTCTGTCCATAGAATCAGAGGTTATTTTTTTTGAGTTCCGATACCGCATGATTTGCAGCCCGTGCAGTCAGAGCCATGTAGGTGAGTGATGGATTGACGCAGGATGAAGAGGTCATACAGGCGCCGTCTGTCACAAAGACATTTTTACACGCATGAATTTGATTGGTGCCGTTTAAAACAGAGGTTTTGGGATCTCTCCCCATTCGTGCCGTTCCCATTTCGTGGATTCCATACCCCATCTCATGGTTGTTATCAAAGTCCACCACATTTTTTAACCCGATATTGTCCAGCATCTCTTTGGCATCTTCCCGGATCTGTCTGTTAAGGGCCAGTTCATTTTCTTGCCACTCTGCATCAATCGCAAGCGTTGGCTGACCCCACTTATCCAGGTTCTCACTGTCGAGTGTCACCTTGTTTTCATGATAGGGCAAACATTCTGCAAACCCGGTGATAAAAAATTCCCATGGTCCGGGGTTCATTAACCTGTCTTTGAACTCTCCACCAAAATCCTCTTCATTGGCACCTCTGCCCCAACCGGCTCGGCCTGCTCCGCCCTGGAAACCAAACCCACGAACAAATGTGTCGGATTGAGGCTGCCCCTCCAGGTTGACGTATCTTGGTATATAGATACCGTTTGGCCGCCGACCTTTGTAGTATTGATCAGCAAATTCCTCCGACTCGCCCATAGCTCCAATTCTGTAGGTATGATCCATCAGGTTATGGCCAAGTTCACCGCTGTCATTGCCAAGCCCGTCCGGGAATCGATCGCTGGTTGAATTCAGAAGGATTTGAGTGGAGCTAAGAGCTGAGGCATTACAGAAAATGATCCGTGACTGATACTCTATCACCTCTTCGGTTTCCGCGTCAATAATCCGGACGCCTGAGGCCCTGTTTGACTGGTCGTCATAGATGATGGATTGTACAATCGAATATGGCCTGATGGTCAAGTTACCGGTTGCGTTGGCGGCCGGCAGCGTCACCGCGTTGCTACTAAAATACGCGCCATACGGACAGCCCTGTCCGCACTTATTTCTATACATGCATTTGCCACGTCCGTTCAGTGGTTCGGTGAGGTGCGCTGCACGGCCAATCGTCATATGTCGTCCGGGAAACTGTTTCTCAATCCTGCTTTTGACGTGCTTTTCCAGGCAGTTCATCTCCATGGGCGGCAAAAAATGGCTGTCAGGCAGCTGAGGAAGGCCAAGTGCTTCACCACTGATACCCGCATATTTTTCCACATACGTGTACCACGGTTCAATATCCTCGTACCGTATCGGCCAGTCGACGCCGTGACCATCTTTCGCATTCGCTTCAAAATCGAGATCTGACCAGCGATAACACTGCCGTCCCCATAGCAGTGAGCGTCCGCCCATTTGATGCGCCCTCACCCATAGAAATGGCTTCACTTCGGTATAAGGGTTCTCCTTGTCGTTGGCATAAAAATGTTTGGTGCTTTGTCCAATAAATCCTGACCGTATGCCTTTGTAATGATTCTCTCTGTCTTCAGGTGTAAGCGCGCCTTTTAAATCATCGTCCCATGGATCATCATTCATGGTTGGGTAATCCGTCACGTGATTGACAATCCTCCCCCTTTCCAGCACCAGTGTTTTAAGTCCGTTTTCACAGAGTTCTTTGGCAGCCCATCCACCGCTTATTCCGGACCCAATGACAATTGCATCATAGGTTGTGTCTCGCTTTGCATCGGTAATGAATTGAGCCATAATGAGGATTTAAAAGTCAGAATTGGGAAAGAAATCGCATTGAGTTCGAATTTGCTTAAAAGAGGAGTGAAATTCAACTCTTGGATCTTCGGGTTGCCGGAACCTATTCTAAGATTGGAGAATCGTAAGAATCTGTTCCGCACGCTCTTTGAACTGACGCATATAAAATAGTGCGTCAGATCCATAGGTGATTTCTGCATTAGCCGCCGCTACATAGCCCGGATCGTTTCTGAAGGCTTCAATTGCCGAAATGATGGGTGCTCTATCTGAAATAGCCACTGATCTCATCCTGCACGTCAAAAATATGGTCGATTGTTCGGTCCCACGTCTCCGACCAAAATTGAAAATCCTCAGTAGCATCGATCAACTGAGCCGTAATACGCATTGAATCTCCGGACAACTGAACACTGCCTTCCAACAGTGTTGAGACACCCAATTTTTCTCCGATCTCAGGGGAAGGAATATGCTTGTCCTTAAAATAAAATGATGAAGTTTTGGAGGTCACCTTCAGACCTTCAATCTTTGCCAGCGCATTAATAACACCCTCTGTCATGCCATCACTAAAATACTCGATGTCCTCACTCGCACTCCTGTTTGCAAATGGAAGAACGGCGATGGTTTTATCAGATTTATGATCGGTGATGTTCAATTGGTCTACTGGTGATCGGGTTTTTGATGTGCTGCAAAGTTGGTATTTAGCGGCATGACATTTAAGCGGTTTTGCCTTTTACAATAAATAAAGTGTAGAAAACTCTAGATTACTACATGACTTGAATTATGAAAAAATGAAGAGCAGGTAAATCCGCTTAAATGCTTGTTATAGAGTGTTTTATGATAAGATTTTAGATAATTTTAACGTTCCGGCTAAAAAGCATTGCTGTTCCACAGGGCAGCTATGATTTTTTTTTGCCATTGTTGTGGAGCGTTACTTTAATATTCAAATCTTAAAAAATTTGACTCCTCTGAAAATAGAGTTGAAAAGTTTAATTCATTATATATTGATTCTTTTTCATTGGCAAAAATATTTCGAAGAACTTTGTTGTCATGCGTAAAATAAAGGTTGTAGTGTTTGTCCATTTTCCTATGTTCATTTCTTAAAATTCTCGCAATAGATTCCTTGGTCGGAAGCTTATGTTTGTTCATACCATTTGCACTGAAAAGGAAGTTTTCGCAGTCAATTAAACTATACAATTCATTACTGTTGTTTGCTTTGCTACCATGATGAGTGACTTTGACCCAGTCACATACTAATTTGTTGCTACTGTTATACCCCATTGAATTAAGTGATGTGACAATATCACTTGGATGGGCATCAGCGAGCCATAAGGTTCTTATACCATTATAATCAGTCAATACACTAATACTGCTGCCGTTTTCGATTGAGTCGTCTTCATCCCAAAGGGATAGATCAAAATCATTTAGCTGTATGTGGTAATCATCTTTAATGGCTCTTTTAGCTCCACTAACTGTTTCTCCCTCTTGTTTTTCCAGTGGGAGTTTAGGTTCACTCTCATACTTAGTTCTCAATTTGTGAAGTTTGTCCAAGGAAGGAGTAATAACATGGATTTTTAAGCCAAATAAATCAATCGGTTCTTCACATGTAACAATATCCTGGAGAGGAATCTTATCAATGCTCTCAAGATATTCAGCTAAAATATCGCCTTGTCTGATGCTTTTAGATGCGCTCACAAGGTTTTTATCCTGAGTTGATTGATTTGTTCTTCTTGGTCGATTATAAAACCACTTGTTGATTGTATCCTTCGACTCCCCAGTTTTTATTTGCTTTATAAACTGTTCTACTCCTCCAATATGGTCATCATGGATATGAGACACGATCCATAGGTCAATTGACTCATCACTAGCTTGAATGTCTTTTACATGAGACGATATGACATTTCTAAAAGTTCTTCTATATCCTGCATCAATAAAAACGTTATGGTATTTTCCATCACTCCCGTAAAATCTCACTCTTGAAGCATCGCCACATTCAGCTTGGTAGAAGAATATTTCCTTTTTAATCTCTTTCATAGTGATTCAATTGTCCTTTTACTTCTCCATTTTCAAGATGGAACACTCCACAAGGAGCTCCAAAATAACTTTGCTCCCCATGCGAGATATATGCCATTTTTTCTCCAAGAAGAGTCCAGATTATATCCAGGTCATTCTTTTTCAGATAGTCTAAGAGAGTTTCTTTGTTTATCATGAGCCCATCAGATTTGGGAATATTCTGAACTGTCAAAACCCCTTGAGGGTTAACAAAGTCACCATCATTCGGAGCATAAATCAACTCAAGGTCATTAAAAAGTTGCTCACAAGGGATGTTATATAAGGACTCTGCCCCAGATTTATCATCACTAATATGCGATTTTGCGTCTTCTATAGCAGGCATAACCGTTAAACCTGTTGATATATGATTGTAGTAGATTTCCACCCATGGCTCCTCTCTTTCTGCATTGTGATATGCTGGAGACCAATATTTCTCTCTATTTAATAGTTGGTTGGATTCATTTCTGGGTTCTGGCATCCAGCCTCCCCATAAATTCTTGTCTTGTAGAAATTCGACTATCTGCGGTTTATCATCTCGTTTGATTATATATCCATTTATCATGTAAAACACTTCTTTTCTATACATAGAGTATTTGTCCACTCCTATTGGCTTTGGCATCATCCATTTGGCACTCTTGTTCAAAAAGAGCCACTCGACCCCATTGTCATCTTTTTTCGAGATGACATGTTTGACTTCTGGTAAATCGTCAATATTTCTTGCACATTCCTGATTTTCTTGATTCCAAAAAGAATACTCTGGGGCATGCCACCATTTATACTCTTTTTCTAAAATCATCATGTCGTCTTCAGGTAGTTCTTCAGGGTTCTTAGTTGTGTAAACAGGATCAATGTCTCTTGCGTAAAATTGCCATGCTCCTTGGTAGTATTGATAATTCTTATCCGAATACCACTCACTTATTTTATGATTATCGGAGAGAATACTTAGTATTTCGTGAAAAGCGATCCATTGATATTTTTCACCAATGCGTTCAACGCCTGGTCTGCTTTGACCATACGACCCACTACTTTGGTCGTATCTGCCATGTAATTTGACATCGTAACCTAATTCATGAGCTCTCTTCACAATCCACCTTTTCACAGGTCTTGTATCAAATGGTCTTCGATTGTAGCTTGTAGTATTTAACCTTTTGACATTTTGCAAATATGGGAGGATATTTTTAATTACATATTCTGACTTTCCATTAAACATTGATTTGAGGATTTCAAATCCTTTTTCAACTACTTGTTCATACTCCTTTAATAAACTATCATACCTTTCTTGCCCCCCTAACCTTTCGACATCGTATTTACTACTTTTACTTTCATGAAGCTCCTTTGAATATATCATATCGACTAAAGACGAGAGGTGATCTTGTTGTTCCTTTGAGAGTTCGTCGTTAATGAATTTTGTGTATTCATCCTCAGTAGTAAAGCTGACAGGACAAAACTTCCTAATGTCTGGTTCAACCGTTTTCCGTCCGAAGTCCCATGACATCACTGAAAAATGTATTTTATTATGTGTTCTAATAAACTCTTTGTCGTATTCAGGATTTTCATAGTCTATATCATAGATGCTAATTTCCTCCTCTGTTGGATAGGTTGGTAGCTTACTTTTGTACGGTGGACGGATTTTTTCAGTATCTATTTCCTCTCCCAGCCCCCTGTATATCATATATTCTACAGTGTTTCGAGCATAATCACGAAGTAATACATGTTCAGGTGGGTTACCTTTCTTGAAGACCTTATTATATATGTAGTTGCCTATCAATTGAATTGATTCTTCATATTCAGTTCTCAGGATACATCCATAAGCAATTGCATAAAGCCTTTCTTGAATGTACATGTCGTCTGCTTCACTAAATTTCGTAAGTAGATCAAGTAGTGCCTTAGGTTGTTGCTCAAGTAGATTGACGATAGCTTTAGTTACTTCATCTCTTAATTTTCGATTAGTTGATGCGAGCATCCATGATAACGTTTGAGCAGCTAGCAATGCAGTATGACTGTCAACGGAACTTGAAATAGAGGAAGACCATGCCCAGTCAATCAATCGGCGAAGTGGAAAACCGATTTCGTTATCATTATGCCCTGAATACCACAAAGCATGATGTTGCCAAAAGCTATCTCTTTCTGGCATTGGTGTTTTTAAAAGAATTCGATGAAGCCTATCCGAATTGAATGGATGATTCTTTATTGTAGCGAGCTCTTCAATTGTGAGTAAAATCCTATCATAGTCAAAGTAAAAGAAATCTCCCTGAAACCACTCAATTAGCTTTTCTTCATTGATACTTTCGATACTTCGCCATTTCAAGCTATCTAATAGGAATCCGTTTTGCCAATCAATGGTATTTTTAAGTCCGAAATCGTCCTTTTTCACATCCTCATATAGCCAACTATATACCTCAAACAATTCTAATCCATGCTTTTCTGGTAGTAAAATTGCGAGAGACTCCAGAACACCCCCATATTTCCAATGATGTTCCTCTATCAGTTTACCGAGTTTCTCTTCCTTGCCAAAAGCTCTTAATACTTCTTGCTGATCCTTGAAATCCTTAATGAGTTCGTTAGCAATAAAATGGTCTCCAAACCGCTCATATGCAAAATATATTACTTCTTCCTTTTCTCCAGTATTATAGTTTTCACGACAATTCCTTATAAATACGCTCTCCTGGATCATGTCTTTTAAAAGGCTGGGGTATTGAGGGAAATTTGTATTGAAGAAAGTCTGAGCCTCTTCAAGTAATAATACACTCTCGTTTTTACTGAAACATTCTAACGAAAACTTTTGGATCGCAATCGAGATTAAGTTGGGGGCTAAATGATATTCCTCACGAAGTTTTTGAAATTGGCTTTCCAGAGCTTTAACGTAGTAGCTAAATATCGTCCCAATACCCTGAAAACCTTGAGGAAATTCTTTTGATGGAGAGTTTTGCACTCCTTTACAAATCAAGATTAAAAAGAGGGGTTTGGTAAATTCAGGTGCCAATATTGGGAAGTCTGGTTGTTTAAGCTCATAATGTTCACAGAATAGTTTTAATGCTGTGTATTCATTGCCTGCAAACCCTTCATGGTTTACGATCGAAATTTCTTGAGGAATACTTTCAGGAAACATTAGATCAAAATAGGTCGTTCTGATACTCAAAACGACTCCTATATATGGATACTTGGAGACGTTATTTAATAACCCAAATACTTCATCCCTCCACAAATCAACTCCTCCGCCTTCGTTCAAAGCGTCAATCAGAATAGGTATTCTTTCATTTAATTGATCACCAACCTTGTTTAGAGACTTAAGAAAATCATCCATATTCATTTCCAGCCCTAATAGATCTAAAATGTTCTTTTCTACGCTACCGACCCCAGGTTTAAAATGTTGTCCCAAAAGCAGGACAGTTGGTCGTCCTCGATCCATCCTGTTTTGGGCTATATCTCCTAAAAGGTGAGATTTTCCGCTTCCTGCTTCTCCCTTGAGAATCAACACAGGATAATTTGTAAGCTTAACATTTACTTTGTTCTGTAAATCATCCTCCATTCGTCTGTTCTTTGCTTGCAGCTCTCTTAAAGTGTTTAATTCCGCTTCATAAGGAGTTCTATAGTTGTATGGTTTTTTGGTATCCTTCTCAGCTTTTATTTTTTCTCTCTGAAGCTCATATAGTTCTGATTGCCTTTCATTAATCAAATCAGATATACGATTGATTTCGTTAATAATCCATGTACAATCAATGACGTTAGGCACATTGATGGAAATTGATTCGATCCAGTTTGTTACTTTGGTTTTCAGATTGTATTGCTCAGTCTGAATATTGAAAAGCACAGATTCTTCTTTTGGACTTGAGTATCGATTTTCATTGATCCAATTGTCGATTGCTTGAAGAAATCGGTGTTCAAAATCTTTATCACGAATAAGGTCATTGAACAGTTTGGAAATAGGTAATTCTAAATTGAGTTCTTTACTATAGCGTTGACCTAAATTATGAATCGCCTTTTCTACATTGTTTTTAAAGAAGCTGTGATTCAAATTGTTATCTCCCAAGTAATCAAACCTTATAGAAGGCAAGTAGTTCTTAAAGAGCAAATCATTAACTAATTCAATATGTTGTCCATAAATAACCCTACCCCTATCTTCTGGGCGAAATCTCGTGAAGATGCCAAATAAGTAGACATATTCATTATCGTTCAAAAAAATACCACTTCCCGAAAATCCTTCAGTAGCATAGTCGTTGTAATCCTCATTTAATTGCAACTGAAAGTTTCGAGTTGTCGTTAACTCCTGTTTCCATGTGGGAAAGATTACATCTAGCTCTTTACCCATGGTGGCATTTGGAAACCCTTTAACGATGAATTGAGTCTTATTTTGTCGAGTGGTTACAACTCTAACCCTTGGGATATCTCCTATAATACTTTCCACGTCGGATTTATTAAGTGGCAACACAGCCAAATCCTTGCCAGCATCTTTGAATAGGAGATTTTTATTGATGTGATTTACTTTGATTGATACATACTTGTCTTCTGAAGGATTGTACATGTCCACAATGACAGAGGAAAGTAATTCTTGAAAAGAATCTCCATCATGGTGTAAACAGTGCGAAGCAGTAATTAAATAAACATTATCTCTAAGATCATCTGAATAGTAAATCAATCCAGTTCCAATTACTGCTTTTGTTGATTCTTCTCGAAGTCGAACAGTTAAACGAGAAATCAGTGTGTCTTGATTTGGGTTAATCATAGATTTAGTTATCACAAAATTATTTATGTAAAGAATCTGTCGAGGATATTTTACTAATGTTGATTTATATACTCCACAACATTGGCATATAACCCACGCTGTTGAGGTTATCCTAGCTTCGTACGTAAGTTTTAATCGTTTTATTCTTTAAATATTGAGGATAAAATGAAGAAATCATAAGCCCTATTAAAGGAAGATCATCAGCTTGCACTAAAGAATAAAAGCGTACAATTACGGTCACCATATAACATGTATTTCTCTCAAAACTTAACAGCCCCGAATGTTGCCTGATAGTAATCCAATTCTTCTACTCTCGCAAATATAATCAGTGGGTCAGTGGGTCAGTGGGTCAGTGGGTCAGTGGGTCAGTGGGTCAGTGGGTCAGTGGGTCAGTGGGTCAGTGGGTCAGTGGGTCAGTGGGTCAGTTAAGCTGGATTTTTTACGTGACTTAATCAACTGTTTTTAATTAAATACTGGGGTTGTTTATGTAGCGATTGCATTCCCCCACAATCAATTAGCGCTCACCTCAGTACTCTTTTTTTAAGGCATGGATTTTGCCGTGCTCATTCGCCTCAGAAGGATGCGCCGGCCTCAATGGACAGCTGTACTCCGCTCCCGCTCTGAATTTTTCCAAGTGCGTCATCGAATTCCGGTGTCAAGTGATACGCTGTGCGCAAACCAAGCCTCAACCAGTTCCATGCATGAGAGCCAGAGCCAATGCCGAGGCGCGCGCCGATCACCGTCTGTATGTCTGGTCCGGCATCATTGAAACCGTCTCCCGTCTCTAAACCAATGTAAGGCCCGGCGGCCCCACTGATGATAAAGCATGTTGCACCTCTTCATGCTGAACTTCTTTTTATTCATCCATTCCGGGATGGAAATGGATGTACAATTAGACTTTTTGCCGACTTGATTGCTTTAAAGAGTGGGTTTGATCGCTTTAATTTTGAAAAGATTACCGAAAAAAGAATGCCGGGGTATATTTCAGCAACAGAAAAAAACTATGAACCGTTGATCAAGCTATTCAGGAGTTTTAAGAAGTAGAATTGTTTTGAAACTCCCGCACCACTTCACGTCGAATTCGTTCTGATCTCTTCTTTGGAATATTTATGCCCTCAATACGAAATGAAGCTCTTTGTGACTTCATGGCCTCGCGGGAAATAGAGTCTATATTTTTCTTTTGGTATCTGATTTCATGGTTCATTAATACAAAACTTTGCGCTCAAATGTAGAGTTAAGAGAGCATTATAACGGTTTAGTGGTTGTACGTCGGGGCTGAATCAAAGCCAGTGGCAACCAACAACAACCCGATCGCATGAACCGCTGGTTATGTGTTCAGCTCATAGTTCCAGGGATTAGTTACCTCAACTCCTGAACCTTCCATATCCTTCGTATTTCTTGTAACAACCAATAAGTCATGCACCAGAGCTGTAGCAGCAATTAATGCATCAATTGCCGGAAGGGGTTTGCCATTTTTTTCTGCTGTAGTCAAAATCTCACCCCATTTATTCGCACCTTCTAAATTTATATTGAGGATTCGGTTTTTGAAGCGGTGATTCAGATCCTCTTTAACCCATCGATTAATTTCTTTCTTCTTTTTCGAATCGGGTAATCTTTCAATCCCTTTTCTCAATTCACCAAACGTAATGACGCTTAAAAACATGGAGAGCTCATCCTGATCGGCGAACCATTTCAAAACGTTTGGATTTGGTTTCTTTTTGACCAATTCGGAAATGCAGCAAGTGTCAATCAAATAACTCATAAGTCAACTTGACGAGAAAGGGATTTATCTCGCTTTAGATCAATCTCAACCTCTGAAAGGGGTGATGTTTGAAAAAACTCAACCAATGAGGTTTTCGGTTGTTCTAATTTTCGATAATCTTCAGCCGAAAGAACTACAACGCTATCTTTTCCATGCTTTGTAACCGTTTGGGGCCCCTCTTCGGATGCCTTACGTACGACTTCGCTAAATCTGTTTTTAGCTTCCTGTAATTGCCATTTTTTAGATTTTGAAATCATAAACACCTCCAACTTCATCTAGTCTGTCTAGAACATACATATTTATAACAGATAATAGAAGTGAAAATTGCTTGTGGCAAAAATGGGGTTAACGACACATAATCCTTAGTTCTCTTTTGGCTCTATAGCCCTCAATGTCGCTTGATAGTAATCCAATTCTTCTAATCTCGCTAATATAATCCGTGGGTCGGGAATCGGGAATCGGGAATCGGGAATCGGGAATCGGGAATCGGGAATCGGGAATCGGGAAATTCGCATGATCAAATTAATAAGTCAACATTCTAATTTAGAATGCACAGGTCATTTATTTTTATGATTCTATCGGAAAGTTTGTAGGTGATGGCAAAATATGAGAACAATCGAGTAGAACTGGTCAAAAATTCCCAAAATGACTGTTTACTACTTTTGCAGATCCTTCTCTTCGCCATCAACTTCAATGGCTCGATCAGGATGACACGCTCCTTGGTTAGTATGGGGGCGGCGTGAGCCCAGCCATCAATATCAATATCGCCTTGTCATCACGCCGCCCAAAAACCCAGCCCAATCATTGTCATTCTGAATAAAACGGTGGTTTTCCGTTTTGTGAAGAATCTGCAAAAGCAACATGTTTTGCTCTATCTGATATGTGGGTTATCCTTCTGAATAACTTCTCTGGTTTTATGAAACTATGCATTGGATTATTTCATGTACCCACAAACTTTCCGGTAGAACCATTTTTATCTACGATTGAATGCCCTAAATCACGCATCTCACCCACTCAATACTCTCTTTCCAACACAGGTTTTTGCTGTTTTTCTAAAGCAGGTGAATTGTATCTTTTCTCCGCCGGGGCAATTTTCAAGAGCCAGAAAATGCCGATTCCAACGAGTAGAAGTGCAAATAGCAGAACGGACTGGCGGATGCTCAGGATACCAAATTCCAGCATAATAGCCGCGAATGTTACTGAGATAGACTGTGAGAGGGTAAAGAGCAGCCATTCGGTACTGAACACGCGACCGCGAAAGGTATCGGGTGCGCGGCGCTGAAGCAGAACGGTGCTCATGACCCAGTTTGAGCCGGATGCCATGTGGCCCGCTACCACCAGCAGCGACATAAAAATCAGTGACTCAATTCCGCTGACCATCACATACATCAACCCGGCAAAAATCATACAGAAACCCATCGCTTTAACCCAATTTTTCTCATTCGGGAAGATTCGTCTGCCGATTACGGGACCAATTCCGGTTCCCACACCGCGAGATGCATACAGTACGCCAAGCCCGATGCTGCCCATTAGCAGAATGTCTTCAGCAATGAGTATTAGAAGATAGACAAGCGCACCGATACAGCTCGTAAACATCCCTTTCGCCATTGTTGGCCGCAAGACAGCCGGGTTATCTTTCAGAAACTGAAATCCCTCTTTTATGCCGGTCAGCGGATTTCGGGTGCGAAACTTCTCTTCGCGGCTCATTGCCGTCTGAGGAATGACGGCGCGGTAGATGAAAATGGCGGAAATTAGGTAGGTAGCTGAATTGATCAGAAATACTGCGTCAGTGCCCAGCCATGCCGTTGCAAATCCGCCCAATGCCATTGCCGATGTAAAAATAATGCTCCAGGATGCAGCCGACAGAATGTTGGCGATGACAAGTTCGTCTGATGTCGTCACATTGGGTATAGATGATGTCTTGGCAGGTTCAAAAATTGCTGAAAAAATCATTTGAAAAGCCATCAAAACATACGCCAGCCAAAGCAGCTCAAAAGAGACGATAAGCAGAAACCCGACCACCACAACCGCCCGAATGATATCGCACCAGATCATCAGCTTGCGCCGGTTCATCCGGTCAGTAATATATCCGGCAAATGGCGATGAAAACGCCAGGCTCAGTGTTTTCACGACGATGATCAGGCCGAGGAGAAGCTCGGAATCACTATAATCCTGGATGAGCGCATAAATGGCCAGAAGCCCGAACCAGTCCCCGAAATTAGAGACGACCTGTGCCAGCCACAGTCTTCTGTAGTCGTGGTTGGTTCTGACAAGCTCGAGGTAAGGTTTCAGTGAAAAATTCAAATTTAGGGTATCCGGGGCATTATTGTTTCAGAATTATGATACTGATATGTCAAAAGTGACAGTGATATGTCTCCCCTCGTGGGGAGATCGAATGAGCGTTAAGCGAAATACGCGAGGGGTGTATTATGGATTCATTTACCCACTCAAACGTCGAGACAGTCATCAATTCTCCATACACCCCTCCCGCCCCAAGGCACGTACTCTCCGCTGTCCGCTAAGAGTGTATTTCAGAGCCAGGGATTTTGGTCAAGATCAAGGCCAGAGGGACGGTGAAACCGCAGTCCCGAAATCTCGGGATGAGGATTTCAACCGACCGATAACGCAGAGATTGATCAAAAGACATGCTCTGTTAATCACTCAATACCCGTACTACCAAACCCACCCTTATTCCGTTCTGTTTCACCCAGTTCTTGTACTTCCCGGATTTCCGCCCGGCTGACGGGTGCAATTATCATTTGTGCTATCCTGTCACCAAATGATACATTAAATACTTCATCTCCATGGTTGATAACGAGCACTTTTATCTCTCCCCTGTAATCTGAATCGATTGTACCAGGTGCATTTAGCATTGTTATACCAAATTTAAACGCAAGCCCGCTTCGCGGCCTTATTTGTGCTTCGAAGCCATCCTGAAGCCCCATTTGCAGGCCGGTAGGAATCAGTGCTCTTTCTCCCGGTTTGATGGGAACAGTGCCCGGTACGGCAGCCCTGAGGTCCATTCCGGCTGCATAATCAGATTCATATGATGGCAGAGGAAGATCTGCTGCATGGGAAAGTTTCTTAAATTCACATATCGGTTTTTTCATGTCGCTCATAGTTTATCAATCGAACTTTAACATTTCCAAAAATGACTTTTACGTGTGCCTCAAGCGGAATACGAAGATCATCAGTCATAAACCAAGATTTAAATCTACCAGAAAATCCAAAAGGGCCGTCCGCATCTGTCGTCCCTTCACTATAGTAGGTTTCAACTTCTTCGTCAAACGCATCGTAACTCCGCATATCAGTTTCAGGACTGCTTGATGCTGTCAGCGTGCTTTTCTCTCCTTCAATATAAACGGGGAGTTCATACGGTTCTTCAATACCAGCAAACATACGGGAATAATAAAACACAATATCCCCGCCACTGGCCGGCTCCTCAAGGGCAAGCGTATCGGTCGGTTCACCTTCCTCAAAGAAGTAAACGAGATCTTCCGTCCTGTCGAAGTCTACACGTAATTTGTCGTAAATCTCATCGTGAATATCATCTCTCCAGAATTCATGTGCATAGAACCACTTCTCATTGTGACTGAACAGCGATTCGTAGTTCACTATCCGGGTCCCGACAAAAGGAATCTTGTTATTCGACCGGATTCGAGTTCGCATGTGGTGAACCGTTTCGCCCTGGTGGGTAGTGTCCGGCAACAGCTCTACATCTACCCAGCCGAGGGTGAAAAATCCGTACCGAACCTCGTATTCGAATACTTCCCGAACATCCATTAACATGTCTGCCGTCGGCGGACTTTCCCGGTCGTACGTAATATCTTGCCCGGATGCAGAGCCCATGAAACCGAGACAAAATATTATTGTAAAATAAATCGAGATATCAGACAAACGAATCAAAAGCATCCTCATCATACCCCACAAGTACGGCGTCATCCTGTTCTAAAACCGGGCGTTTAATCATGGTTTGGTTCTCCAGCAGCAGATCAAATAGCTGATCTTCATCAAGATCTTTATCCTTCAGTCCAAGATTTTTATACGTTGTGCCCCGTTTGTTTATCAATACGTCGAGCCCGACTTTGTGCACAAATTCATCCAGTTTACCTTCCGATAACGGCTCTTTTTTCAGGTCAATAAATTCATAGTCCACATCGTTTTCTTCAAGCCATTTGAACGTGTCGCGAACCTTGTTACAATTTTTGATGCCATAAACTTTCAGCATAATCGACTATATTCTACTTTGATTTTGGTTGACTGGTACTCATCAATTTTCTTCAAAAGAAAGATACAATGAATCGTATCCAGATCGTAAATATGATGTAATAAATTGGTTATTATTGATTTTTTACGCCAACAGAAAATCATCGTCATTGATTCAACTTTTCATTTTATTTTTCAGACGAATGCTCCACTCCTTTACACATCGCTTAATTCTAATAATCATGCTGTCTTTAGTTTGCTTTAGCTGCGGCAAGGATGATGACCAGAGAGAATTTGAACAGGAAGCGTTTCAACTTCCTGAAGGCATTACAGAAACGGAGGGAAACGGAGAAATTATAACAGAAGACCCCAACGACTGGCGCACATCTCCCTTTTTCCAGGGGCTTGTGTTTGTAAACCCCCCATTTTCCAACCCGGTATCCATTGCTGATCAGCTCAGTATTGAAATTGAAGTTTCGGGTATAGATGCCGTCTCAGGCCTTACGGTGGCGGTACTGATAAATGATGCTGCAAATGCACAGTTTCGAACACTTTATACCCATAGCCAGAATCCCCTGCCACCCGGCCTGACAACTGTTCCTATCAACCCGATTGAGCTCGGCCGATTTAATAGCCCCGAAAGTGCCCGGGGAATTCACCGGTTGATTATTTATGATAACAGGGAAAATATCATCAGCTATGGTGATGTTCGCGTTGAGTGACTTTATCGTTTCACCAATTCCAATAAATCATTAAAAGAAATCCCTTTATATCACTAAGTGAAAGAATTACCAATCCAATCAATATTGCCATGAAGGTCTCTTAGACATAAAGGCCTTTGTTATCAATCCAATACCCTTCGTGTTTCTTTAAGTCTTCGAGACTTCGTGGCTGATATCACGACATATTGATTACTTGTAATTCACCATTTTACATCAATACCTTCATTACAATTTTCAACTCTTCTCATCATTTAGTACTCTTCCTGAGCTTCAACGTTTTAAATAATCCAATTTCAAATCCAATGAACCGATCCCTATCCTTTTTAAGTCTAGTTATTACACTCCTGATTTCCATTAACCTGTCGCATGCACAGGATCAGGTACAGCCGGATGCATTCAGTTATATGGATGTCTTTGACCTGCAGATGGTTGCAAATCCACAAATTTCCCCGGATGGCAACACGGTTATTTACGAACGTCATCAATTTGATGCGATGAGCGACCGGCGATTTATCAACCTTTGGCGTATTGACTTCAGCGGAGACAATCATGTAGGCCTCACATCTGGAAAGGGAAGTTATGGTAACGTTACATGGTCACCTGATGGCAGCCGGATTGCCTACACGTCAAGTGAAGAAGGATCGTCCCAAATTTTTATCCGATGGATGGATGAGGGTGTTACAACATCAATCACGAACCTGGATAGCAGTCCTGCCAATCTCGCCTGGTCACCCGATGGGAATCATCTGCTCTTTACAAAAAGCGTCGATGCACCAGAACCGAATATCGGATCGTTCCCAGGCCCACCCGAAGGCGCCGAATGGGCACCGCCGGCACAAGTGATTGATCATGTTCTTTATCGGAGTGATGCAAGCGGATATATTGATCTGTCATACTCGCATGTTTTCGTAATTTCGGCAGATGGCGGCGCGCCAAGACAACTCACATCCGGGCCATATAACCACAATTCTCCGAAGTGGGCTCCTGATGGAGAAACGATCATTTTTACGGCCGATCGAACAGCAGATGCCCCGCTGGACCCCAATAACGAACAGATTTACGAAATTGGTGTGGAATCACTTGAGCTGACACAAGTCACAGACGGACGAGGCCCGCACAGCAACCCGTCAATATCACCAGACGGCCGGTTTATTGCCTATACCGGCTATGATGACGAATTCCTTGGGTATCAGCTTACCGAGCTCTATGTGATCAACAGGGATGGCACCAACAGACGAACCATCTCCAGAAATTTGAATGTGGATGTCAGCAGTCATACGTGGGCGGGCGACAGCGGCTCTCTGTTTTTCCGGTTTGATGAGGAAGGGAACAGTAAACTGGGCAATCTCAATTTAAACGGAGAGTACACAACGCTTGTCAGCGATCTGAACTCTCCAAGTATCGGTCGGCCGTATGGCGGCGGTTCGTATTCTGTATCTGAAAACGGACGTTACGCCGTGCCTCAGGGAACCACGGAACGCCCTGCAGAACTGACCGTTGGGCACTTTCCAACGCGAATGGCTACCAGGCAAATAACCAACTTAAATGAAGAGCTCTTCAAATCCATATCAGTCGGGGAAACCACAGAGTTTTGGGTTGATTCATCTGTTGATGACTTCAGGGTTCAGGGCTGGATTATTACACCTCCGAACTTTGACCCTGAACAGGACTACCCGATGATTCTGGAAATTCATGGAGGGCCACACACAAATTACGGCCCTCGTTTTACGCCCGAACTTCAGCTCATGGCAAGTCAGGGTTATGTGGTCGTGTACACAAATCCAAGAGGAAGCACGAGCTATTCTCCCGAATTCGCAGCATACATCAACCATAACTATCCAAGCGAGGATTTCAATGATTTGATGGATGCCGTCAACTACGTACTGGACGAGGGCTACGTGGATGAGGATCAGCTTTACATCACCGGGGGAAGCGGTGGCGGCGTGCTGACAGCCTGGTCCATTGGCATGACCGATCGCTTCCGTGCTGCAGTAGTCGCCAAGCCTGTCATCAACTGGTACAGTTTTACGCTGACTGCAGATGCCTACCCGTTTTTTGCCAAATACTGGTTCACCGAAATGCCGTGGGACGATCCCATGCAGTATATGGAGCGATCGCCAATATCTCTTGTCGGAAATGTAACAACACCGACAATGGTGCTCGTGGGTTCCGAAGACTACAGGACCCCAAATAGTGAAAGTGAGCAGTATTACCAGGCACTAAAGCTACAGGATGTGGATGCATCGCTCGTTAAGATTACCGGGGCGTCACACGGGATTGTTGCCCGGCCTTCAAACCTGATTCGAAAAGTTGGGTACATCACTGGGTGGTTTGAGAAATATAGTGAGTAGATTGCCGATTAAACAAACTTTTAGCCTGAGCTCGATTTTAAATCAGGACTAAAATTCTCCCCTCCTGTGTAAGGAGGGGCCGGGGGAGGTAGCTTTAGGATTTTAAATTTAAATTGGACTCAATATACTGTTTCCTCATCGGGATGCCTACGGCACAACCACCCCTTAATCCCCTCCTTGAGAAGGAGGGGAATTCTTGACTACAACACAAAATACATTGTTAATTGAGCTCAGTTTTAAGAAACAGTTCGGCACTCATCATGCCGTTATCCGAATAAAACCAGATGAGTCATTCGTGGCCATTTCGTCGCTTTCAGATCGATTTAGAATACGTTTCATCAAAAACTGAAGGGCTGATTGCGCCTGAAGAAGATCATCATACGAGTGATCTCGTTTCTTCAGTTCCGAGATAAAATAGTCGGTTTGCCAGTGGCGGATTTGTGATGAATGGTCAACGGTAAATTCATCTAAAAACTTACGAACCCAGCGAAGAGCCGATGTCTCCTGCTGATACGTTGCCCCTTTTCTTCTGAATTCTGTTCTGAAGGTGGAAAGTATGAGTGATCGTTTCATAATTATCTCTTTTATGTTTTTACTTGTATGATCAAAAATCCCCGATCCCCTTACACTTTTTGTTAGATTTTTTTGAAACCGGTTATACATCACCTCGTATTGAGCCAAGTTCGATTGTTTTCATTACTGAATTGAACGCGAAGCAGTCCGGGAAGTGCGTCATCCCGCGCCTGACGCTGGATCTCCCATCCCAAAAAAGGCAGGAGATACAGCATCAGCGTCCGGTATGACACATTAGAAATGAATTTGCTAAACAATCGCACTTCCCGGACTGCTTTATTCATTTTTCCATATTTTTGAATCGAACTCAGGATCTGACGATTCAATTTGCGGAGCTGTTCAGTTATTGTATATTCTATCATTCCATTGTGACCGACCGTTTTATAACTCATTAATTAATTTCGATATGATACTTACAATTATTGCTGTTGTTGTTCTGATAATACTGGTAGCCTATCCCGTTTCGATTTACAATAAGCTGGTGTCGCTCAGAAATCGGTTCAAAAATGCATTCTCACAAATAGATGTTCAGCTAAAACGTCGCTACGACCTGATTCCAAATCTTGTAAATGTAGCCAAGCAGTACATGTCTCATGAAAAAGAGACGCTCGAAGCAGTTATCCAGGCCAGGAACCAGGCAATGAGTACTGAAAAAGAGGTTGCCCAGGAACCTGGAGATCCAGAATCCATGCAGAAATTGATGGGTGCTGAACAGTCATTGACCGGCGCAATGGGACGGCTCTTTGCGCTCTCCGAAAACTATCCCGACCTGAAAGCCAATCAGAACATGATGCAGCTTACCGAAGAGCTGACATCTACGGAAAACAAGATTGCGTTTGCACGACAGTCATTCAACGATTCGGTAATGACCTACAACACCAGCAGGGAAAAATTTCCTAATAACTTGATCGCCAATGCATTTGGGTTTAAAGAGGCCCGACTGTTTGAAATTGACGTTGCCGATGAGCGGGAAGCTCCAAAAGTAGAATTTTAATAGCACCGTTTATTTCATCCCTGATTTATGGACTTTTTTGAAGCGCAGGACCGTGCCAAACAGGCTACCTGGAAACTGCTTGTCCTCTA
The DNA here is from genome assembly GCF_038150125.1 of Rhodohalobacter sp. 8-1. Taxonomy (NCBI): domain Bacteria; kingdom Pseudomonadati; phylum Balneolota; class Balneolia; order Balneolales; family Balneolaceae; genus Rhodohalobacter; species Rhodohalobacter sp. 8-1. Next base: position 297,584 of record NZ_JBBVMF010000001.1, read on the forward strand.
TTGTGCCGCCGTTATACTTATTATTATATCGGTATACGTAGTTACATTGCTGCTGATCAGTTACGCCGGCGGAGGTATGGGGCAGCCATGGAATCCGGTTCTTTTCTTTTTGGTAACAACCTTTACGCTCATCCTGATTGTATCTGGAACACTATTTCGAATTGCCCAGCTCAGGAAAGGCGGCAGTGCTGTTGCAGAAATGCTTGGTGGCCGGAAAGTGAACTCATCAAGTAAAGACCCGAATGAGCGTCAGCTTGTCAATATTGTCGAGGAGATGTCAATAGCATCAGGCCTACCGCTGCCCGACATCTACCTGCTCGATCGTGAAGAAAATATCAACGCGTTTGCGGCCGGTTTTGGCACCGATGATGCGGCCGTTGGCGTTACAAAAGGCGCGATTGAACAGCTGAACCGTGACGAACTCCAGGGTGTGATCGCACATGAATTCAGCCACATCTTTAATGGCGACATGCGACTGAATATTCGCCTTATTGGCATTCTGAATGGAATCTTGCTTATTCATATTATGGGGATGCTTCTCATGAGAAGCACATTTTTCATGGGCGGCAGCCGGCGGTCTACAAGCGGCGATAGTGACAGTGGTAAATCTAAGCTTGTAATACTTTTACTGGGAGTTGCTCTTATTGTGATTGGTTACGTTGGCATGCTGTTTGGCCGTATGATCCAGGCTGCGGTTTCTCGTCAGCGTGAATACCTGGCCGATGCCGCCGCTGTTCAGTACACCCGTAATCCGGATGGTATAGCCGGAGCTCTCGAAAAGATCGGACGCTTAAAAAAAGGAGCAGAGATCAAAGATGGGCACTCGATGGAATTTAGCCACATGTTTTTTGCCAACAGTTTTCATACCGCACTGGACAAACTTTTCGCAACTCACCCTCCGCTGGATAAGAGGATTCAGGCCATTCAGCCCGGCCGTGATTCATCGCACATCAAACAGAAAGAACGGATTGATAAACGCCTGAAGAAAAACCGCATGGAGAAAGGCTCAGTACAAGAAACTGCGGGGGCTTCTGCGGGACCATTATCCGAAACGCTGCCGCTGCAGGAAATCTTAATGGGAGCCATCGGCACCATGAACGAGAGGAGTGTAAAACAGGCATCCCATATTTTAAAGGAGATTCCGGAGGAACTGCGCGAAGCCGCCCACGAACCGTTTCAGTCAGAAGCGCTCATTTATGCACTGCTGCTAACGAGTAACAACAGGTCTTTAAAAGAGGTACCTGAGTGGAGTAAAAAAATTCTGACTGATGATTTGGAAAAACACGTGTCATCGTTACTGGCCAAACTGAGCAATGGCAAACGAGAATGGGCACTGCCGCTTGCAGAGATTTCAGTTCCCGCCCTTCGCCAAATGAGCGCAAGTCAATACGGGCTGTTTAGGCAAAATCTAAGAAATATCATTGACCATGATGACGAGGTCACCTTATTTGAATACTCAATTGAAAAGCTGATTGAGCACCGGCTGGATCAGCATTTCAAGGAAGAAAAAACGCCAAAAATTAAACACCACCATCTAAAACCCCTTGGCAGAGAACTATCCATTATTCTCTCCTCACTTGCCAACACATCCGACACTGACAAGCGGCAGGCATTTCAGACAGGAGTTGAGGTTCTGGAAGAAGCCGCGCCGGATAATTTAAAATATTTACAAGAGGATGAGTATACATTCAAAGATATTGATGAGGCATTGAAGGGATTTTCGCTCTCAGCTAATCCAGTAAAGCGCTATCTGATGAAAAGTATGATTCATTGCGTAATGGCAGACGATTCGCTTTCGCTTGATGAGCTTGAGCTGCTGCGGGCCATGGCTGAAGTTATTGGCTCGCCTATTCCGCTGCACGTTCGGCCAACGGGATAACCAAGGATAAAATTATTATTGATATCGCACTAAATTAGCAAAAGTTATAGTCTTAGTTCGATTATTAAATCATAAAGGAAAGAGTCCCCCTTAGAAAAGGGGGAATAAGGGGGATGTTGATCAGATCTTTGAGAAATTCGATAGACACCCCTCTCAATCTCCCCTTATTAGGGGAGACTTTTATAATGATCTTATTAAAAATTTATTAATCGAACTGAGGTTTACAGTCCCTGACAGTTTCTGCACACATAAATACGCCGGCCTGATTTCTCCAGTTTTTCTACTTCCGTTCCGCACATCCGACAAGGCTTACCAGCCCGATTGAACAGGTAGTGCCTATATTGGCGTCTTTTCTCACCGTTCTGCTTTGCTTCAGAAAGTATGTCATCCGCCACCGTCATTCCTTTGGTTTGATACGCCCGGTGTGTGATAGTGAGAGCAGATTTGGCGAATTCAATAAGCTGTTCATCGGACAGATCTTTTGGTTTTGCTGACGGATCTATTTTTGAATCGAACAGTATCTCTGTTCTCAGGTAGTTTCCAACTCCGCTCAGGAAGGTTTGATCAAGCAGCAGCGAGGCGAACATTTTTCTTCTAAAATCGTCGCTCTTGCTTCGCTCAACAATATCATCAACCGTTACGCCTTTCAATAAATCCGGCCCGAGTTTACTCAGGTAAGGATGTTCCTTTATAGATTCACCATCCATCACATCAATTTCGCTGGCGCTATAAAGCAATGCCGATTTTTGATCCGTTCGCAATTCAGCCCGAAGCTGCCGATTAGTTTTGGGGTAGTCGCCGGCCGGTTTGATGTACCATTTTCCGTAAAGCTGGTTGTGGCTGTACATATGAAAGTCATCTTCAAAAGAAATGACGAGCCCTTTACCAAATGCTTCTACGTTTTCAACACGCTTCTCTGCGAGCTCCTTTTCAAACGGTTTGAGATGATCGTGATAGTAGTAAATATATCTAAGATGAGAGTCTGCAATCGCATTACTAATTTTATCGGCTTCACGGTGAATCTCAGGTCCTTCCGGCATTTGCTATCAAATAAGGGTTAGATGTTTTGTCGCCATGATAACCGAAAATTGGAACTGTACGTTGCATCAGGAATCTATAGGCTTTAATTAAAGATAATATGGTTCTACCGGAAAGTTTATGGATACATGTTATAAATCTAGCATAATTAGAATAAGCTAGATAAATCACTCAAAAGGTTAAACAACTTATCTGAGAACAACACATGTTGCTTTTGCAGATTCTTCACAAAACGGAAAACCACCGTTTTATTCAGAATGACAATGATTCGGCTGGGGGTGTAGGGCGGCGTGACGAAAAGGCGATATTTAACACTACGTTTACACCCACGCCGCCCGCGTGCTAACCAATCGGCCCGTCATCCTGAGCAAGCCATTGTCGTTGATGGCGCAGATAAGGATCTGCAAAAGCAATGGCTTATAATTTGGAAGATTTTAAACATGGTCTAAGCGATGATTCACATTTTTGACATCACCCATAAACTTTTCGGTAGAACCGATAATGATTATCAATTTCTGCTATCCTGAAATGGAATATATAGGCCATAAGCCTGACGTTATTCAACCTAAGGCACTCTCGCCCCAAGTATATTTGATGTGTGCAGATCGGTCAGGCTGCCCCATTGGAAAAGCCTGAAAAAGAGGATACTTACTCTGCATATTATCTTACTGCTCACTATGACCTTACAAGCCGACTAAATGATTTTGATAAAATTCAGCCTGCCCTATTGAATAACTCCTTATTAACCTGGAGCGAGTGCCCCAGGCTGAGTTCTTACAGGCTTGCAGCCTTAAAATTGGTGCTGTTAAAAAATTATCCCTCCATGCCTCGATTTGTCAAAAACTCATCCGCTGACCGTATCAACAAATAACAAATACACCAATCACTAATCACCTAATTATCCAATATCCGAATCAGCTCACCACTTTCGTGATCGGTGAGAATATATAGGTATCCATCCGGACCCTGCGCCACGCTCCTCACCCGCTTACCGATGGGTATAGATTCTTCACCTGCAACCTCTTCCCCATCGAGTATAATTCGGCGCACCTGTTCACCAACCAGTCCGCCGCTAAACAGATCTCCCTTCCAGCCGGGGTATTGGTCACCTGTATAGAACGCAAGGCCGCTTGGTGCTTGTGAGGGCGTCCAAACTACTTTAGGATCCGCCATTCCAGGCATCGATGTCTCATCAGAAATTCTAAGGTAGTGGTATTCCCTGCTGTAGGTAACTTCCGGCCAGCCATAATTTCCACCGGCTTCCAGCAGATTAAGCTCGTCGCCGCCTTTTGACCCGTGTTCATTCGCCCAAATACGTCCGCTGTCAGGATCCCTGGTGATTCCCTGGATGTTTCGGTGACCAAGCGACCAGATCTCCGGCAGTGCTCCCTCCTGGTCTAAAAACGGGTTGCCGGGTGCCGGACCACCGGTATCGGTAAGCCGCAAGACTTTGCCCAGATGGCTGTCCAGCTGCTGAGCCTGCTCCCGTATCCAGTCTCCCTCAAATCGAATGTAGTTTCCACCATCACCGAGTGTGAGCAGAAATGTCCGGTCCGGCAGCCATTGCATCCTGGATCCAAAGTGCTGATCATCTGATTTATCATCAGACACACGAAAGATCTCTTCGAACTCTGTGAGTTCCATTCCTTCCAATTTTCCCCGGCCAACAGTTGTTCGGTTTGCATCTTCTGTACCGGTTGAATAGGTAAGATACACATACCGGTTGTCAGCAAATTCCGGGTGAAGAGTCACATCAAGCAGACCGCCCTGCCCACTGATAAACATATCGGGAAGGCCCGCTATTGAATCTTCTGAAAGCACACCATTTTCAACCTTCCGCAACCGGCCGGTCTTCTCTGTAATCAGCATATGACCTTTCTCGCCCGGCAGCCAAACCATCGCCCATGGGTAAGTAAGTCGATCAAGTACAACCTCAGTAGTCCAGCCTTCAGCTTCCGGAGCATCTGCAGAGAGTGGTACCGGTCCTTTGGGCATAGTGCATGCACTCATCAATAAAATGACTGGAAACAGTGACAGCGTAAGTTTTTTTATCATGAGAGTCAGTTATTTACAATAGAGGTATCAAGGTTTCGTTTTAAAGTCGGCTCTTTCCCGAAAAATAAACCATTCATCTATTCTGGATGCAGGGCCTATTTGATCAAATGTACAAATAGTAGAATCAATCACCGAACAATGTTAGTAAAGACAGAGTTGGTGAAATCGGTTCCTTCCCTGTATTTTCAATAAAGCTAATTTTTTATCTAAAAACGTCTATGCCTACGCCCGGAACCTATCAAACCGCAACCTTACAGCTAAAGCAGCCAAACGGATATCTGCTTAAGTTCGAGAGCGGAGAAACAATTTTTATGCCTTTCGAAGAAGCAACACGAGATCTCACACCCGGAGAGGGAATTGAAATCTATATTTACCAGGACAACGAGGGCCGGAATACTGCCACCATGCACACCCCGACCATTGAGCTCAATCAAATAGAGCTGCTCGAGGTAAAGGCTGTCACTGAACACGGTGCCTTTATGGACTGGGGGATCAGCAAGGATTTGTTTGTGCCGTTCAGCGAACAGAGCAACCGCATGATGGAGGGACGAAAAAATCTGATCTACCTGTATATCGATCAAAAATCAGAACGGTTGACCGGGACTACAAAAATTGAGCGATACCTGACGGAATCACCACTGACCGTTGAGGAGAAGGAGAAAGTGGATCTTATCATTTGGAATAAAAGTGATTTGGGCCGAAATGTAATCATTAATCAACAACATGAAGGACTGATCTACGAAGATGATATATTCCAAAACCTGAGGTATGGTGAAAAGCGTACTGGCTACATCAAACAGATCCGGCCGGACAACAAAATTGATGTCACCCTCAGGCCGTTTGGTTACAAAAAGGTGGAACCCAATGCCGATCACATCTATGAACTTCTGCAAAAGAGTAATGGATATCTGAACCTGCATGACAAAAGTGATCCGAATGAAATCCGTGCACGCCTCGAAATGAGCAAAAAGACGTTTAAACAGGCAATTGGCAAACTCTATAAAAATGATATGATCCGCATAGAAGACGACGGTATCTATTTACGATAATGTTATTTAAATGAACTACCTCGGCGCAGAGACCACGAGGTATCAACTTAAAATTCATAATTTTTCAAAAAAAGTATGAGCTTTTTGGAAAGTGTCCCCCTTTGAAGGGGGCAATGGGGGATGATCCTTTGTGCTTCAGAATCAACACTTGGTCGAATTTAAGACTCAGATAGTCATCCCCCAGCTCACTCCGTTCGCTTCCCCCTTCAAAGGGGGACTTTTATCTTTTTCCGACCCAGAGGGTCGGGGAATTAAACCACTTATGATTAAAAAATCCCACTCATGGCTTCATACGATAAAGTTGAACTTGAATACCTGACGCCCGACCTCTACCCAAAACTGAAGGAGCTTATGCTCACCTGCTACCCAAAAGTGGGTGATGCAGCCTGGAATAGAAAGCAGGTAGAAACTCTGATTGACAGATTTCCAAAAGGTCAGATTGTAGTCATGGTGGATGGCGTGATGGCCGGTGCTGCACTGTCCATTCTTATCAAGTACGACAGGTTTGATGAAAAGCATACCTACATCGAAATGACGGCCAACGATACCTTTGATACGCATACGTCGGAGGGAGATACGATTTACGGTCTTGATATGATGGTGCACCCTGAGTACCGCGGGTTGCGTCTCGGCCGGCGAATGTACGATTACAGAAAAGAGCTATGCGAAGAGATGAACCTGAAAGGAATTGTGCTCGGCGGGCGGCTTCCTAACTACCATAAACACCAGGACGAGCTCACGCCAAAGCAGTACATACAGAAAGTAAAGAAAAAGGAGGTATACGATCCGGTACTCAGCTTTCAGCTGTCGAATGATTTTCACGTTAAACGGCTGGCCCGTCACTACCTGCCCGAAGATGAAGCCTCACAAGGACTGGCCGCACTGCTTGAGTGGACCAATATTTATTATGAGAAGCCGGAAAAAGAGCCCTCAATCAGCTCAGAAAAATCTGTAGTCAGAATGGGGCTCGTTCAGTGGCAGATGCGTCCTTATAATGGATTCAACGATCTTGTGGAACAGATTGAGTATTTTGTGGATGCAGTATCAGGTTACAATGCAGATTTTCTGCTCTTCCCCGAGTACGTGAACGCTCCGCTGATGGCAGAATATAATCACCTTACAGAAGCTGCATCCATCAGAAAGCTTGCTGATTACACCGATCGACTGAGGGATACGTTCTCTGAATTCGCTGTTTCTTACAACATCAACATTATTACAGGAAGCATGCCGGAAGTACGAGATGACGGACTCTATAATGTAGGGCATCTCTGTAAGCGTAACGGCGAAGTTGAAAAATATGAGAAAATCCATGTTACACCCGACGAGAAAAAAGCCTGGGGAATGAATGGCGGAAATACTATCAAAACGTACGAGACAGATGCGGGACGAATTGGAATCCTGATCTGCTACGATGTTGAATTTCCTGAGCTGACGCGATTGCTTGCCTATGAAGGCCTGGACATTCTTTTTGTCCCGTTCATGACGGATACCCAGAATGGATATTCCAGGGTTCGGAACTGTGCGATGGCACGAGCTATTGAGAATGAGTGCTATGTGGCTGTTGCCGGCAGCGTAGGGAACCTTCCAAAAGTCCATAATATGGATATTCAATACGGTCAGTCGGTCGTGTTTACACCGTGTGATTTTGCATTTCCTACGACCGGTATTAAAACGGAAGCAACACCAAACACAGAAATGATGTTGATTGCTGATGTGGATCTCGACCTTCTAAAAGAACTCCACGTTCAGGGAAGTGTTCGAATTCTTAAAGACCGTCGAACTGACCTTTACGATTTGATCAAAAAAACTTAAATGAGTCTATTCTGAAATCATCCGGAAACACCTCTTACCAATCACTTGCCGATTAGTGGTGTAAATCATTTGATGCCAGCAGTATGGAAACATTACTGTACTTGTATTTGTTACTTTTATACAGAGATGTATTAATTTGAATTGATCAAACAGAGGTGCAAGACATGTCAATAATTCAAAAAAGTGATCTTAAATACGATTATAACTGGTCAACGAGTCCAGCCTCAAAATCGCGAAAGTTCACCACCGAGAGTGAGAGTAAAAGTGAGTTGTTCAGTCCTAATGAAGGTGAAAATGTTCTCTCATTTATTAATGAATATGCCGATATGCACGATATAGTTACTAAAGAAGAAGCACTGAGAATTGAGCGGCTTCTCCATGAAAAACTTGAAGAAGAGAATATAACCAGAGACGAGGCAAGGAAATGGCTTGATGAATACCTGAAATCAAACCAACCTCAGAAATCTAACTCATAGTAATTTTTGACAATTATAATTTCTGAATACAAATAAGGCAACAAATATAGGAAAACCCTGATAGTGATCACTGCACTCACTTACCGTACAGTTATCATCGACTATCAGGGTTTTTAAATCAGAGTTCTTATTTGCGAACCTTTTTTATTTCAGATGCCTGTAAGGCTAAGACTTGTATTATCTTAGCTACACGCCGTTTCAGCAAAAGACTCATCCCAGCAACGGCGGTCTTCTCCTTCCCGGTCGATGTATCCTGCTTTGGTTTCAGAATTCCAATAAAGAACCAGGTCATTGGAAGAAAATCCAGTGTATTCGAGAGTGTTATCAGCACCATTTCGCACATATTCTATTTGCTGATTGATACTTCCATCAGTATCTCTGAATATAGATGTAAACGATGATTCTGTTTCGCTAATCACATCCCACTGGTATTCAAGAATCGGTTGATCGCTACTGTTTGGCGAAAAGTAACGCCAGTTTCCACTATTCCCGTTTTCTGATATAAATCCTGACAGAAATTGAAATTCGGCAACTGATTCACCGTTAAAAGTGCCACTGATAAAGATATTCCATTGAAAACCATCCTGAAGTTGTTCTGCAGTTGTTCGGACTGACACATCAACACCGTTTTCGTTTGAAGAAAATGACCAGGTCCATGTACCATCCTGAAAATCAGCGTCACGTGAGCGCGTAAATTCTAAATAGGATTGTCCCAGTGCAGTACCCCCATTTATTTGTGCTGATGCAGTTTGAGCCAATATTGCCGCTTCATTGAAAAGGGCGAACTCTTCGCCAACCGGGTTGTTATTTTCGAATACGGATTTATTAATTTCAGCGGGAATGGCTTCCGGAACATCTGGCGGATCAGTTTGACCTGTATTTGTGGAGGAGTCATCTCCACAGCCAGCCAATACAAAGAGTAGAATAAGGCTTAAGTAGCTTGAAGATTTAAAGTACGCGTTCATTTGTAGAGTGTTTTAGAGTTTAAAATTATTAGCTTGATTGAGATTTTTACTATCTGAAGGGGATTTTGAAAATCCATCTTGAAATGATACTCTTTTCAAAAAAAGTTTCAACGAGTGATTCTTTAAAAGAGGAATTCAACTTCTTGTATTCTGACTACAAGATCAATCATAGACTAGTTCATTGAATTGAAATAGTCCATGATTAAAGTCCTTAAAATTTGTGCTTTTTATCCTTCAGAGCTTTATATAGCATTTCCCGAGCTCTGAAAATATGGGCTTTAACTGTGCCAAGCGGTAAATCTAATTTATCGGCAATTTCCTGGTAGCTCAGCTCTTCAATATGTCGCATTTGAATTACCTGCCGGTATTTTTCGGGCAGATTATCTATCGCATGAGTAATGATTTTTTTACGCTGCTTGCGAATAATTGCACGGTCGGTTTCAGCCTGTTCATCAGGAAGCTCAAACGACATCTCACCCTCCCGGGTTTTAATCGGTTTATCGATTGAGGTTGTCTTCAATTTCTTCTTTCGCAGGTAATCAATCGTATGATTTGTGGTGATACGATACAGCCAGGTTGAGAATGCATAACTTGAATTATAGGATTCAAGATTTTTAAACGCCTTAATAAACGCTTCCTGTACAAGGTCTTCCACCTGTTCGGACTCTTTCACCATCTTCCTTACATGGTACTCAAGCGGCCGCCTGTATTTTTCTGTTAACTGCTGATATGCCCGTTGATCACCTTCAAGGGCTTTCTTAACGTACTTTTCATCCTGCAAGCTGCTCTGGGATGCATCTTCTCGCCTGGATTCGTTTTCTGAATCTGGATTTGAACTCATTTAAAAATAAAAATAATTTCGTGACACATATATCAAAAGACATACGCATTAAAAGCAAATGGCTATTATAACTAATTTAAAAACTAAACTAACATAAGAATAGCACTATGAAAAAACTACTCACGATTCTAATTGTAACCACGACAATTTTCACTACCTCATCATTATTTAATTTCGCATCTGCCCAAACTGAAGAAGGTGACATTAAAATCGGTGCCGGGCTGGCTTTTGGGTCTGGAGTAGCAGCCGGATCTTTAGATAATGATTTAGGAATTCGAGTTGACGGTTACTACACACTCAAACCGGAGATTCGTGTCGGTGGTGATTTCACTTTTTATTTTCCCAAAAGTGAAGGAGACTTTGAATTAACAGTCTGGGAATTAAATTTCAACGGTAATTATATATTTCTCGAAGAAGATGGTTTGATGGCCTACGGTATCGGAGGAATAAATATTACAGGATTTTCTCAAGAATTTCCTACGGGTAGTGGCGTAAATTCTTCCAGTGATTCTGAATTTGGCCTTAACCTCGGTGCCGGCCTTGAATACGTACTCGACTTTGCCGACTTCTTTGCTGAAGTTAAATTAGGTGGTCTCGGTGGAGATGCCGATCAGTTTGTATTGGGCGCAGGCCTCCGATTTCCTATTTGAGCTAATCACTCAACCTATCAAGACAGAAAAAGGCGTTCCGTTAATTCGGGCGCCTTTTTTTATTTGATTACCCAAGCACAACTGGGATAGGATTTAGATGTGCATTAGATGTGCATGATTCATACGTTAATCGTCCAACAGAATACCATGGCGAATTCCACCGGTTGACACAACAACCTCATTATGCCCTGTCCACGTCATAAATTCTGAGAGGATCAACAGTCCGCCAGTTATCACATCTCCCCTGCCTTTTAAAAATTTGGGATATTTTTTCTCAATTTCAGCTGCTTTAAGATTCTGGAACTCCTCGATTATCTGGTCAATAAAATCACGGCTGCAGCGATGCCCGTTAATTTTTTCAGTATTGTAGATATCCAGCCCCAAATCAATGCCGGCCATAGACGTAACGGTGCCTGCTACACCTATCAATTGGTCAAATGAAATTGGATTGCCGGACCAATCTGTCAGCATTCGTTTTACTTCACGTCTGGCAGACTTAATTTCATCATCTGTTGGCGGATCCTGTTTCAAAAAACGTTCTGTAAAACGGACGCTTCCCATATTCAGTGACACGGAATTCTTCAGGCTTGTTCCAACTCCACGGGCAATTTCTGTACTGCCGCCACCTATATCAAGCACGATGATTTCCGAATTGCTGCCGGGATTCTCAATTACAGACAAGGCTCCTTTATACGTTACCCAGGCTTCATCATCACCCGACAAAAGTCTGACGGTCCAGCCGGTTTCGCTTTTAATGCGTCTGAGAAACTCCTGTCTGTTCGATGCATCCCTGACTGCACTTGTCGCAGTTACAATTGTATCAGATGATATCGAATTGTAATTTTCATCGAGATATGTTTTATAAGAGTTCAGCACATCCAACACCCGTTGCTGGGCTGCTTCTGAAAGCGCACCGGATTGGTCGACCCCCTGTCCCAGCCGTGGAATATTTTGTTCTTCATGTAACACGTCGATATTACCATCTGAACAGTCCGCTACAAGAAGCAAAACAGAATTGGTACCTATATCTATCGAAGAACGTATCATTGTATCTTTACTTCAAGATTTCAATCTGCAGAAGCATCCATTCGTCTTCCGTTTGTTTATCTGTCACAGTTACCGGATACTCACTGAGTTTTTGCATTACACTGTCTTCATCCGTTCTAAGCAGGCCCGACAGACAAAGTTTTCCATCACGATCCAGCAAGGAGATCATCTGATCAATAAACTCAAGAATAACGTTTCTGTTGATGTTGGCCAGGATCAAATCGAAGGGCTGTTCGTCCTCGACGGTCTCAAAGCCGCCGAGCCTAATCGACAATCTGGAATCAACATTGTTGATCAGTGCATTTTCGGTGGCATTCTTTTCGCACCAAGGATCATAATCAAAACCAATAGCATGGGAAGCGCCCAGCTTGCAGGCAGCAATAGCGAGGATTCCCGTTCCGGTTCCTGCATCAAGTACGCGTTTCCCCTGGCACTTTATCTTACTTAGCTGCTGAAGCATCAACCGGGTTGTAGCATGGTAGCCTGTGCCAAACGACATTTTTGGATCAATCTCGAGAAGGATTTGCTCCCCGTTTGGTTCTTTTTCAGACCACGTTGGCCGCACAAAAAAATCTCCTATCGTTTGCGGCTGAATGCTGGCCTCCCAGGATTCATTCCAGTTTTGCTCGGCAACTTCCGAAAATTCTACAAACTTAGCTCCGGGCAGTCTTGCAATCATCTGTTCGATACTTTCCCGGTTGGAATCATTGAAACGCGGCTTTTCGACATATGCAATCAATTGGTTGCCAACCTGTTCAAACCCATAAAAATCCATATCCATCAGCTCTGCAATCACGTACTCCTGCGTCTCCTCAGGAACAGTTACAACTAACTTTAAATAGTTCATCGGGGAATCCGGTTATATATCAATTCAAGGAGAACATCACCCACGGCCTGGAGAGTGGTTCGATCTATAATTTCCATTGTATCGTTTTGGGTGTGCCAGTACGGGGGAAATTGGACAGAACCATTTTCATTTACTGAGTGATGGATGATATTAATCATATTTATTCCCGCCTGCTGCTGTACAATAATATGATCATCTGCCACCGCCCCACCTCTTTTATTTATAAACAAATCACTGTAACCCTTTATTTCAGCAATCTGCCAGATCTCATTAACCAGGTTGGGAGCGGATCTCATAGAATAACTCTCTTTGTAAAACACGGCATCCTCGCCACCTACCATATCAAGCAGAATACCGAATCTCGGATTATAACCGGGAACAGGCGGGTTATTACTCCAGTGGCGGGCACCCAAAAAATAGTTATCGAGATCGGAGACTTCGCCGTAATCTTCTCCGTCAAAAAGGATGATGTCGACGCCAATTGGTACGTCATTCTCTTTAAAAATCTGTGCCAATTCAAGTAAAACGCCAACGCCGCTGCCGCCGTCATCTGCCCCCAGGATCGGGCTTCCGGAGTCTAGTGAGTCATTTTCAGCCCGTGGCCGGGAATCCCAATGTGCCGCCAGCAGAATTCGATCCTGGTGCTGCAGTCCGAATCCGGCTAAAATATTAAACATCGTTAGTGTATCGCCATAAACAACCTGTTGAAACTCCTGGACAAACACACTGTTTTCTCCGGCAGACGCCTCAAGTTCAGATCTCAGATAATCTTTTGCCTGAACATGTGCCTCAGAGTTTGGAACTCTCGGCCCGAGCGATACCTGCTCATCAATAAAATTGTAGGCGTTATCAGAATCAAACGAAGGTACGTTTCTGCCCTGTCGTTCAAACTCAAGATTGGCTTCCTGATCTCCGCAAGAGATCAATAAAACTGTTGCTAATAGCAGTAATAGTATGGATTTCATGAGCCGCGGTCCACCATCGTTGCGGCCGACTGCTGTACGGGGTAAACGATTGAATCCATAATATTGACGTGATCCGGCCTGCTTGCCATAAACAAAACCATTTCTGCGATATCCTTTCCGGTAAGCGGCTTCATTCCTTCATACACCTGATCGGCGCTGGTGTCATCTCCCTTGAAACGAACATTGCTAAATTCTGTTTCCACCAGGCCCGGTGATACAGAACCCACCCGAATGGCGGTGCCGTGCAGATCTTTTTTTGTTGATTTGGTGATGGCATCAACCGCATGTTTCGTGGCGCAGTAAACCACTCCGCCGGCATACGCTTCGTGCCCGGCAATCGATCCGATGTTGATAATATGACCGCTGTTCCTGTTTTTCATGCCGGGTGCGACCAACCGAGTCATGGTCAACAGACCTTTTAAATTTGTATCAATCATCCGGTCCCAGTCCTCAAATTTGGCCTGATCAACTGGATCTTTTCCGACAGCGAGCCCGGCATTGTTGATGAGAATATCTACCGGATGAGACAGGTTGTCTACAAAGTTGGAGCAAGCGTCGCGATCACGAACATCAAATGAACTGATCTCAACATTAATATAATGAGAGTTTTTTAGTTCATCTCTCAGCGATTCAAGCCTATCCTGACGCCGGCCGGTCAGAACTAAATGTGCGCCTGCTTCAGCGAATAGTTCCGCACAGGCCTTCCCGATACCCGACGTGGCGCCGGTTATTACTGCCCATTTGTCTTTTAACCGGTCTGTTGAGATCATAATGAATTAGCCCTGCAAATTTTCGATTGCCCGTCCGGCTCTCAGAATATTCTGTTCTTTAAATGAATCACCCATAAACTGGATACCGAATGGAAGACCATTTGAATGAGTACCGGCTGGCACACTGATTCCGCAAATTCCGGATAGATTGGCCGAAATAGTGTAGATGTCATTCAAGTACATCTGCACGGGATCATCCTGGTTCTCACCAAGTTTAAAAGCAGTTGTGGGCGCAGTAGGCGATACAATTACATCAACATCAGAAAAAGCCTTGTTGAAGTCTTCTTTGATAAGGCGCCGAACTTTCTGTGCTTTCGCAAAATAGGCGTCGTAATAGCCGGAGCTGAGAACATACGTACCCAACAAAATTCTGCGCTTCACCTCTTTCCCGAATCCTTCCGTCCTGGAATTTTTGTAGAGCCTGGTTAAGGGGGAATCTGCTTTTGAAATCTCTTCAATCAGACGCTCATGCTCTTTCCCGGTGGCAACTTCGAGTCGCTTTTCCCGGGCAATCTGTTCTTTCTTCAGCTCTTCTTCTACTTCTTCAAAATCTGCGCGATGGCCGTATCGAATACCATCGTAACGGGCAAGATTGCTCGATGCTTCAGCCGTAGCCAGGATATAGTATGTAGCAATAGCATAATCCGTATGAGGCAGGTTAATCGCTTTTAAAGTGTGGCCATCAGATTCAAGCTGTTTAAGCTGCTCTTCAATTTTCGATCTGATCTCATCGTCAAGACCTTCTCCAAAATACTCGTTGGGAACGCCAATCGTCAGTTTTTCATCATTCTCTACTGCGTCCCTGTATGTGTCAACCGGTCGGTCTGATGAGGATTGATCCATCGGATCTTTGCCTGACAAAAACTCCAGCATAATAGCCGCGTCTTCCACACTGTTTGCAAATGGCCCTATGCAGTCGAATGATGAAGCAAACGCAACCAGTCCGTGACGAGAGACCCTGCCGTATGTAGGCTTCAAACCCACAACGCCGCAATACGACGCCGGCTGACGGATAGATCCGCCGGTATCCGACCCAAGTGAAAAGTTACACATACCAGCTGCCACTGATGCTGCGCTGCCCCCGCTTGATCCTCCCGTTACAAACTCAGAATTATGAGGGTTAGTGGCGGGGCCAAAAATCGTATTTTCATTAGATGAGCCCATAGCAAACTCATCCATGTTCGCCCGCCCGATAAAAAGTGCATCTTCCGCCGCCAGTTTCTCGATGACGGTGGCGTCGTACACGCTTTCAAAATTTCTAAGAATATTGCTTGAACAGGTGGTTTTCTTTCCTTTTTCGCAGATAAGATCTTTAACAGCTACAACCGATCCTGCAAGCCGGCCGGCTGTTCCGGCATCAATTTTTTTTTGGATGTCGGCAGCCTGTTTCTTTGCATCGTCAGCACTGAATGATACCAGCGCATTTACGGTGCCGTTTTTCTCTTCAATAGTGTTAATATACTGTTCGACAAGATCCGGTAGTTTGAGTGAACCGGAGTTTAGCTCGTCCTGGATAGAGAGCAAATTTTTCATGTAATAACCGCTTTGTAATTATTTATCAGATTTTGTTTCTGTTTCTGCTTCTTCATTTCTTTTGCTTGAAGCAGCATTTTTTACGTCATCAGCTCCTTTGTCGATCTCTTTTTTAATATCGTCTGAAGCTTTGCGGAATTCCTGGATTCCCTGCCCGATTCCCCTGGCAAGTTCAGGAATACGTTTGGCTCCGAAAAGGAGGAGAATAATTAATACTACAATAAAAATTTCGATACCGCCTGGCATTCCCATAAGAAAATAATATTTAGGTTACTATATGTTTACTGAAGCGTTTAAATGAAAAACATGAAATTCGATCAGCCTGAGATTAGTTCTTTTTTTAAAAAAGGAACATATGGGCTAAAAGAGCTGTAAATCAAGATCGCATTTAAATAAGATAAAAAAAATTTCACTGACCTTTTGAAGTGCAGGTAAAAAAAAGTGTACCTTTGGGCCTCAATTTATTTGCATTTGTCATCTACAAACAGTTTATAACAGTCAATAAGTTTTATCATTAATCGTTAAAGAGAACATAATATTATGATTTGGACAGTAGAATTAGCAGCCGTATTGGACGAAGCCCCGTTTCCCGCTACCAGGGAAGAGCTTATAGAGTGGGCAGAACGAACAGGCCTGCCTCAGCAAGCCATCGACAATCTTTACGAGCTCGGTGAAATTGCGGAAGGTGAAGACACCGTATATGAAGGTATTGAAGATATTTGGCCCGACTATATTAGAAAAGAAGATTTTTTCCATGGCGAAGAAGACGAAGGGTTTGATTACGACGACGTATAAGCGATCCGTAAACTAACATATATGATAATTCCTAAGCACCGTTCTTTGCCGGGAAACCTACTATGAGAGATATTTTTCTTTGCTTGGGTTTTATCATTTTCATCATACTCACACAGCCCTTCTTTTCTCAAGCTGTAAGTGCACAAAACAACGTGTCAGGTGATGATGAAGACACTGAAAGCGATCTTGTTGTCAGGATCGTACGGTTTTCAGGAAATCAAAATATATCAGACGGCACACTCAGGACCCTGGTCAGAACCGATAATAACAGGGAATTTCTCGGCATACCACGCTTTACCCCCTGGTATTATTTTTGGCAGCTATTTGGAGTTGGAGAATCGCCGGCCTATCTCGATCGGGATATGGTAGCTAACGATATTGAGCGAATTCAAATCTACTACGAAAATCTTGGCTATTTTGAGACCGAAGTGGACACCTCAATCATCGAATACCGGGAAGACAGAGTAGAGGTCTCCTTTATCATTAATGAAGGTCCCCGGTCGAGACTCAGGTCGGTATCTTACACAGGGCTGCCGGAGTTTGATAGTTCCGAGTTGACGAATCGATTCTATCTCAACAGTGAATTTTACAGCTCATTCCTGAATGATTCCACATTTGAAGTTGACGAACCTTACCTGCTTCAAAAGCTGCGCAGCGAACAGACGCGCATCATTACATTTTTGAAAAATCACGGATACGCCTCGGTACAGCGGGATTCCGTACAGGCACTGGCAAAGCAGGTTGACAGTACTTCAAATCTGTACGACATCCTTTTTACCATTCGATCCGGCCGTAAGTACATATTTGGTGACGTGCATATTGAACTCACCGGCCCGTCTGAGCAGGATACTACGATTTTTGATGAGAACCGCACGTTCAGTGGCGAACCGTATACCGAGCCCGGGTTTACTATCTACACAAAAAAACAGACCGAAGCTCAAACACGATTTAGCTTGTTAACCGAACAAATTCGCTATATGCCGGGCGAGACATTTGATCAGTCCGCATACCTGAGAAGTGTCAATTCGTTCCAGAATCTCGGAATGATGATCACCAACAGATTTTCACTTCATGAGAGCAATAGCGTCCCCGATTTTTCACGATCACAAATCCCCTCATACTTCGAACTTGAAACCATCCCTAAACACTCCATTCGCACCGAATTTTTCGGGATGAGGCGATATGGATTTGGTACAGGATTTGGCATTAACTATAACAACAATAATCTTAGCGGCCGGGCCGACAATTTATCGCTCGGAATAAATACCAGCCTCGAATACGTAACGTCGGGGACGCTCCGGGAGATAGCTCCCCGTGATGAAGATACCGGCAATCGCACAAGTACTGGTTCTGCCATCTTTCAAAGCTACGAGCTACGGGCTGAGTATACGGTTCCGAGGCTTAATTTCCCGTTTGATGCGCTCAGAAACCGCTCCTGGATTCAGACAGCTAGAACCAGGTATGGTCTTACATACAGCCAAAGTGATCAGCTCTTTTTTGATATCAATTCAGATATACGTTTTAACGTGCGGTACGAGGTAACGCACAACGACCGATTCACGAGCTTTTTCGACCTGATTGAGATGGACATCATTGATACAGATCCATCGTCTCAGTTCGAACTGAATTTGATCAACGAATATGGCGAAGGCTCGATTGAGATCCTGAGGATCAGGGAGGATTTCAGGCCGCAATTTTCTTCCATCATCCGATACGCGCTCCGGAACCGCGATACCAATATTATCAAACGCAATTATGGGTACTCCCGAGAATTTTCAGCAGCCGTTGGAGGAAATACTCCGTACTTGATCGACCGGTTTTTAGTCAGTCCCGGTGAGATTCAGGAAACATTACCATCACCCTTTGGAATCTCAACAAATGCATTGGCATATAGCCGGTTCATTAAATTTTCTGCAGATTACAGGCGCTATTTCAGTCTGTCTAAAAACACCGTTTTTGCAATTCGCGGGTACGCTGGTATTGCACACCCGATTTTCCAGAGTAACAGCATTCCGCTCAGCCGGCGGTTTTTTGCCGGGGGCAGTAACGATATCAGAGGCTGGAATCCATTCCGGCTCGGTCCTGGCGATCTGAAACCGGAAGAGGTACCGGTTCCGGGCGGGGAAATTAAACTTTCAGCCTACAAAGAACTCCGGCAGATCTTCCTTCGTAACGTGTTCAGCGCAAACTGGCATATTGCATGGCATACAGATGCCGGAAACGTATGGTACGGACCAAAATCATCGCTGGTTGATGAAGAAGGAAATGAATTGTTAGATCCCGGCAGATTTTATATTGACGAATTTTATAATCAAATTGCGGTGGGATCAGGTATTGGGCTTCGGTTAGACTGGGAGTTTCTTGTAGCCCGTATCGATTTCACCTTCCGCGTACACGATCTTCAGCAGGGATGGTTCGAAAATAAAACGGCCTACTTTAGTTTTGGTATCGGCCACAGTTTTTAATGCACAGGACATGTTTAATAAGCGTCAGTTTTCAAAATTGAAAAATCAGACAAGCATGATCTTCAGTTCAAAATTTCTGAAAGATCTCTCCACAACGGAACGGTACGAGTTTTTGCAGCTTTGCCACCGCAGAAAGTACAACAATGGCGAATATATTTTTTATCAGAATGATCCCGGTACAGGCATGTATTTTATTGAGGAAGGATCCGTGGAACTTATTGTAACAGGTGATACAAGTAATGAAGACGTTGGCGATGTTTCTTTTAAACTGGAACCTCCGGAAAGCTTTGGTGCCCTCACCATCGGCTATGATTTAAGACGGCTCTCCTCTGCGAGATGTATTACAGATTGCACCCTGCTTGGTTTTTACAATCCCGATTTTGAAACCCTCAAGAAAAGAAATCCTAAGATAGCCGTTAAGTTCCTTGAATCCGTATCCACACTTGCGATGCGGCAGCTTGAGCGTACCGTACGCGAGCTGGAAGCTGTGACAAGTACGCAAAACGCATTTTCTATCCACTTTCAAACCTACTACGACCGGTTTGATGAATCCAAAGATAATACCCACGAAACCGAGTAAAAGCATATTTTTATGGCGCTAAAAAAAGGAACTGTTTTAGAACTCGACATCGAGTCTACCGCTTTCAAAGGTAAGGGAATCGCTAAGGTTGACGGCCTCGCTGTATTTGTACCCGGCACAGCCCCCGGCGACAAGATAAAAGCAATGATCACTCGTAAAAAGAAATCATTCCGGGAAGCGAAAATGCTAGAACTCCTTGAGCCGTCTCCCGTTCGGGTGGAACCGGTGTGTAGGCACGCCAACACATGCGGCGGGTGTACCTGGCAGCATATTCCTTACGACAAGCAAGTGAAATATAAAGAGCAGCACGTCCGCGATCACATTGAACGAATTGCTCATCTATCCCCTGATATAGTCCAGCCTATTATTCCCTGTGACGACTCACTCTACTACAGAAATAAAATGGAGTACAGCTTCGGTACCCGGCGGTGGCTCAGTGAAGAAGAGATTCAACAAGATGAGTTTGTCGACGACAGCGCTTTTGCTGCAGGACTCCATGCTCCGGGACGCTACGATAAAATTTTGAACCTGAAAGAGTGTCACCTCCAGGAAAAAATATCGTATCGGCTGCTGGATTTTGTTCGCAATCATTGTATTGAACATAACATCCCGGCGTTCGACACACATAAAAATGAAGGGTTCATGCGGCACCTTGTTGTGCGCACATCAGACTATACGGACGACCTGATGGTGAATCTCGTGACCTATCGCGACGAATCTGAAACGGTTCAAAAACTGGCGGATGCGTTACTCGACCAATTTCCGGGCATCACCACAATAGTGAACAATGTGAATGATCAGCCAAATCCTACTGCAATCGGCCGGTTTGAAAATGTTTTATATGGCCCTGGATATATTGTTGATAGAATTGGTAATCATTCGTTTAAAATCCATGCCAACGCGTTTTTTCAAACAAATACAAAACAGGCCGAAAAACTTTACGAAGTAGCTCGCCAATATGCAGAGCTTGATAATGGCGGTCACCTGTTCGACCTCTACTGTGGCGTGGGCACGCTTTCATTGTTCATGGCAGATAAAGCTGATAAAGTAACCGGCATTGAGCTTGTTAATGTCGCCATCGAAAATGCGCGGTTCAACGCAAAAGAGAATAATGTAACGAACGCGGAGTTCGTCCTTGGCGACATGAAGGACACATTCAATGAGCTTTTTCTTGAAAAACATGGCCATCCTGATTGTGTGATTACAGATCCACCACGCTCCGGAATGCACCCTGATGTTGTGAAACAACTATCAAATCTAAAACTCGATCGACTCGTGTATGTCAGCTGCAATCCTTCAACAATGGCGAGAGATCTAAAACTACTAAAAGAGGTTTACGAGGTTGAGTCTGTACAGCCGGTAGATATGTTTCCGCAAACATATCATATCGAAGCGGTCGCGAAACTGACTAAGAAGGGTTAGATCCCGAACGAAAGGATGTTTATCTGCATTTATTCACTGCAGTCTCCAAACCTGTGTTCGATTCTTACATTTATTGAAAATCAACAAAAATAGTCCAAAATGGGCTTTAATTAAGTTAATTCGTCATTACTTATGTCATGCCACGCCTCGGCGTGGCATCTCCTGCCTTTATTAAGGACAGCAGATCATGCATCCCTGCTGGAAAGTGCTGGATAACGACCATTTTGGACTGTTTTTGCCATTTTTTAAATCGAAACCAGGTTCTAACGATTTTATACCATCTTTTTCGTTTTTATGTCTACTAAACATGCAGTTGTAATTGGTGCAGGAATCGGCGGGCTGGCTGTCGCGTCGCTCCTGGCGGCCCGTGGGTACACCGTTGATGTTAACGAACAGAATGAACATCCGGGCGGAAAAATGCAGCAGTTTACATGTGGCGGGTACCGGTTTGATACGGGACCGAGCCTGCTCACAATGCCATTTATTTTAGAAAAACTATTTACTGATTGCGGAGAAGTACTTACCGACTATCTTACGCTGACAGAGCTATCTCCTCTTTGCCGCTACTTTTACAGGGATGGCACACGATTCGATAACTATTCCAATCGCGGCAAAACAGTTGCCGAAATCGAGAGATTCTCCAAACATGACGCCAAAGTATACGCCTCATTTCTCGATTACTCCGAAAATTTGTACAGCAAAACTGCCGACGCTTTTCTATTCAACCCGCTGTACGATATGTCAGATTTAAAGCAATTAAATTTGCTTGATTTCCTGAGTATCGATGCATTTTCAACTGTATCGGACAAAGTAGATAGCTATTTTGAATCACCCTACCTCCGCCAATTTTTTAAGCGCTTTACAACATACAATGGGTCGTCGCCGTACCAGGCACCGGCTACGCTGAATGTAATCCCGCATGTTGAGCTCAACCAGGGTGGCTTTTACGTCAAAGGCGGGCTTTACGGTATCACTGAGGCGCTGCATAAACTCGCCAAAAAACAGGGCGTAAATTTCCATTTTGAATCAAAAGTTAAACGCATTGATGTTTCAGGCAAAGATGTGAGTGGTGTTACCTTATCAGATGGAGAAAAAATAAGTTGCGATCTGCTGTTTGCTAATTCAGATGCAACAGACACCATCCTGAACCTGCTTCCGGGCGATGTTGTCTCAAAACAGAAGCGTAAAAAACAGTCAAAACTTGAGCCCTCATGCTCCGGGTTTGTGATGCTTCTTGGATGCTCAACAACATGGCCTCAGTTAAAGCATCACAATATTTTCTTTTCGGATGACTACCGCAAGGAGTTCCGGGATATTTTCAGCAGACAACGCCTGCCTGCTGATCCAACAATTTATGTTGCCAACACATCTTATTCTGATCCGGCACATGCACCTGAGAGCTCTTCCAACCTTTTCGTGCTTGTAAATGCACCTTACGTTGCTGGGCAAGACTGGGATCTTTTAAAGCAAATATACGGGGAAACAATTATTCAGACACTTGAAGCACAAGGGCTGGACGGCCTTAAAGAATCTATCGAGATTCAGGAAGTCATCACTCCCATAAATTTTCTGAACCGATATGGATCGAATAAAGGCAGCATATACGGTACCGCGTCAAATGATAAATTCTCGGCATTTGTGCGCCCCAGAAACAAACTCCGCGATTTAAATAATTTGTATCTTGTTGGTGGCAGTACCCACCCCGGTGGTGGCATTCCACTGGTGGTGCAATCGGCATTTAATGCGATGGAGCTTCTCAAGCGGTAATAAATGAGCATCTCCTTAAAATTTGATTCGCAAATCTCCGTTGTCATTCAAAGCGTCACCCCCTATCTTTAAAACTATGGCAGCACGAAAACTTTCTCCATCAGAGCGCAAAATTCTCAGGGAACTGATCTTCCCTGAACCTTTTTCTCATATCATTTCTGAGACAGGATACACCTTTGGTATGATCCGAGATGATTTAATCAATCTGATTAACCATGGATTTATAGCCGTCTACTCTCAGGATGACCTGAGGTTACTATCACCTTTTTACGACTCTGATAACATCGATCAATACAGTTTCCAGGCTACGAAATCGGGACTTAAAACTATGCAAAATTATGCAATATGAAGCCGCTTTTGGTGACTCAGTGTTTGATGTCGCCCTCAATCTTGACGAATCAACCGCCAAAATAAATAAGGATGAAATTGAGTTTGAGATTGTTGATCACAGTGATTCTCAAATTCTTTTCAGAGTTGGGACAACCCTCCATAAAATCAGGAATATCCGGGTTGATGGCGGTGAAGTTGAATGCACCGTTGATGGAAAGTGGATTGCAGCAACGCTGAAAAATGAGCAGCAGCTGCTCCTTGAAAAACTTGGATTCAAAACCGCCGCTGAAAAATCTATCGGTTCGCTTCAGGCGCCGATGCCCGGTAAAATTCTGGAGCTCCTTGCAGCTGAAGGCGATGATGTAGAGCTCGGCGATCCCGTTGTTATACTAGAAGCCATGAAAATGGAAAACGAGCTGAAAGCCCCCTGTGCCGGAACAATCCTGTCAGTTTCAGTTACAACCGGAGCAAGCGTAGAAAAAAATCAAATTATTTTAGAAATAGAACCACGTGGATAAATTTATTATTAATGGCCCCACACCGCTGAGGGGCAGTATTGCAATCAGCGGATCAAAAAATGCCGCACTTCCCTTAATGGCAGCCGCAATTTTAGGTGACTCACCAACCACTATTCGCCTCGTTCCCAAACTGAAAGATATATACACATTCAATAATGTGATTCGCGTAACCGGAACATCTGTGCAGTTTGATGAGGAGTATAATTCTCTAACCATCGACTCCGGAAATCTTGGATTTGCCGAAGCGCCGTATGAACTCGTACGCAAGATGCGAGCCTCTTTTTATATGCTTGGAGCGCTTATGGGAAAGACCGGTGAAGCAAAAGTATCTCTCCCGGGCGGATGTGCCTGGGGCCCTCGTCCTGTTGATCTTCACTTAAAAGGCCTCGAAGCGATGGGCGCCGACATCCGGCTTGAAAAAGGGTATGTCATGGGTTCATTTCCTGGTGAATCTGTTCCCGGCGGTGTATATGAGCTCAATCCAAGCAGTGTGGGCGCTACCGTGAACCTGATTTTAGCGGCTGTACGGCGTGCTGAATCTTTTACCATTAAAAATGCGGCTAAAGAACCCGATGTAGTTCTTCTTTGCGATACGCTTGCCAAAATGGGCGCGAACATCAAGGGGGCGGGAACCGACACAATTACGATACAGCGTGTTGAATCCCTCAAAGGTATTGAGACATCCAATGATCCGGACCGTATTGAAACGGGCACCTACATGATTGCGGCCGCCATGCATCCAGAATCCTCCCTGACACTCACCGGATGTAAGCCAAAAGATTTAGGGTCATTCCCAGATCAACTTAGAAAGACAGGGGCCGTTGTAACAATCAATAATGATACGATTCAGGTAGACGCTCCGGAGTCCATCAAACCTGTGAGTATTGAAACCCAAATTTATCCCGGTTTTCCTACCGACCTCCAGGCGCAGTGGGCAACACTCATGACGCAGGCTGAGGGCACAAGTAAGATTTCGGATAATATCTATTTTGACCGTTTCAGCTATGTGCCCGAACTAAAGAGATTGGGCGCGAACCTTTCCGTTAAAGAAAATTGTGTCACTGTAAGCGGCCCTTCAAAACTGTCCGGAACATCTGTGATGAGCACAGACCTTCGGGCAAGCGTCAGCCTTGTGATGGCCGGTATGATTGCCGATGGCGAAACCGAAGTGCTTCGTGTCTACCATCTCGATCGCGGTTACGAAGACCTTGAAGATAAACTCAACCAGTCAGGATCATCCATCACCAGAGAGGATGGCGACTAAACAGTGAATAAATAAGCACATTATTTACTACATCATCAATGAATTGAAACTATTAAGATCAACATTTAATGTTTGATACTTTTCAGTTATATTAGTGCTAATTGATGGATTTTAGAGTTTAACTGCATTTAATACCTTAAGTCTTTGTTTTTCAGCACGATACAAATTCTTCTCCAATACTTGATTTACCCATTTGACGCGGTCTGCCGCGCGGTGGGCACACCAACCTGTGAGCGGGACACCCTCTCGAGATCGTCAATTTCCTTTTTTAATAAAAATTTTAACAACGTTACGGCTTCCCTACTTCCCGGAGACGGAGCAGGCGCATATCTGAAAAATAATCACGATTACATGCGAAACCTGTACAATCCTGCACATCTTATATTTTATTGTCTGAAGCTGCTGGCGAAACCTTTTTTAGTAGATGAAAAATCAAATAATTATTCACTCCTCGGGCAAACAGACCCGGGTAGCGCTTTTAGAGAACAATGAGTTAGCACAAATATTTATTGAATCTGAGGATAACCAACGAACCGTTGGGGACATTTATCACGCCCGCGTTCATAAAGTAATGAGCGGTATCCGTGCTGCTTTTATTGATGTTGGAATGGAAAAAGACGCTTTCCTCCACTTTTCCGATGCCGGTGATCATCTTGGTGATTACATCAAAATGATGAATGGCGAAAAAAGTATTCCAAAACACGCCAACAAAGACCTTCAAAACTTTGATAAGCTCTCCAATTACGACAAGCAAATGCTTGCCGGAAAGATGCTTCGAAGCGGTCAGAACTTACTGGTTCAAATTGTTAAAGAACCGATCGGCTCCAAAGGGCCTCGAGTGTCTACCGACATCACAATTGCGGGACGGTTTCTTGTGTTGATTCCAATGGGCGAGTATATCGCACTTTCAAAAAAGATCAACAACAACAAAGAGCGCCGTCGGCTGAAAGGCATTGTGGGTTCGATGCTGCCCGAAGGGTTTGGTGTTATTGTGCGTACCGTAGCGCAGGGCCAGACCAAAGATGTGATTGAAGAAGATATGCGTACTGTTCTCACTAAGTGGGACAAAATGCTCAACAAATTGGAAGAGTCAAACCCTCCTACCCGGCTTTACAAAGATCTCGACATTACGGAAAGCCTTATCAGAGATCTCTTTGCAAAACACTACGACCGTGTGTTGATCGACGATCATCAGCTTTACAAAGACATTAAAAGTTTTGTGTCAAAGATTGCACCTAAGATGCTGCCGAATGTTGAGCATTATAAGGGCAAAGATCACATTTTTGACAGCGTTGGGATTGGCAATGATGTGAATTCGATATTCAGCCCGCGTGTGCGTATGCCATCGGGCGGCTACCTGATTTTTGAACAGACCGAAGCAATGTACGTTGTGGACGTGAACTCCGGTCCCTATGCAGCTAAACAGAAACAGGAAGATAACTCCCTGAAAACCAATCTCGAAGCGGCACGTGAAATTGCCAAACAGCTTCGCCTGAGAGATATTGGGGGAATTATTGTCGTAGATTTCATTGATCTCAGAATCGACAAAAACCGAAAGAAAATCTATGATGAGCTAAAGAAGGAGTTCAAAAAAGATCAGGCTAAAACGAACATTATTGGGATGAGTGATTTTGGGCTTGTCCAGATTACGCGACAGCGAATCCGGCCAAGCGTGGTAAACTCTGTCTCCAAAGTTTGCCCGATGTGCGGCGGAACTGGATCTGTGGTCAGCCAGGATACAATTGTCATTGATATCGAAAGCTGGATCAGCAAACTCAAATACAGCACCAAATACCGCGCGGTAGACATCTACGTCAACCCGTTCCTGAAATCATTTCTCACCAAAGGCATGTTCAGCCAGCGTGTGAAATGGATGATGAAATACAAAGTACGCGTCACACTGGTGGCTGATGATAACATCTCATTGAATGAATTCAAGGCCACTCTTTCCGGCTCGGAACTCGACATCACGGATGCTGTTCTGCGCGATGAGCCGCTGGATAAAATCCTGGAGGCACACGAAGTTAAACTGGATGACATCACTGCGGAGCAAAAAAGAAAAGAGAGCCTCGATTATTATTCAAAAGATGATAACGAAGGCAGCAAGCCGAGCCGGAGTAAACGTCCGAGACCCAGCCGACAAAGTTAGACTGAAACAATATTTCATTTACAGAATAGGTAAGATGTATGACCAACTTCGATAATTTGCATGCTACAACCGTATTGGGCGTTATGCACAACGGATCGGTTGCTATTGGCGGCGACGGGCAGGCAACACTTGATAAAACCGTTATGAAATCGACGGTTAAAAAAGTTCGCAAGCTTCAGGACGGAACTATTTTAGCAGGATTTGCCGGCTCAACAGCTGATGCGTTTACACTGTTTGAACGATTTGATGAAAAGCTTAAAAGTTACAGCGGCCAGCTTCAGCGTTCGGCCGTTGAACTTGCCAAAGAGTGGCGTAAAGATAAATATCTGCAAAAGCTTGAAGCACTTCTTCTTGTGATGGATAAAGATACCTGCCTTATTATTTCCGGACAGGGAGATGTGATTGAACCCGACGATCAAATTCTGGCCATTGGGTCAGGCGGATCATTTGCGCTTGCGGCAGCACGGGCTCTAAAAGCTGAAGCACCAAACCTTACTGCCCGCGAAATTGTTGAGAAGTCTCTGAATATAGCTGCCGACATTTGCATCTATACGAATCACAATTTGACCATTTTAGAACTCGAGTAGTACCCATGAAATTAATTGAACAACAAGGATTAACACCCCGGCAAATCGTTGCCGAACTTGATAAATATATAATCGGGCAGAAAGACGCAAAACGCTCGGTTTCCATTGCACTTCGCAACCGCTGGAGACGGCTCAATTCAGAACCTGATATCCGGAATGAGATTATTCCCAATAATATTTTGATGATTGGCCCCACCGGTGTTGGTAAAACAGAAATAGCACGCCGACTGGCAAAGCTATCGGGAGCTCCATTTGTAAAAGTTGAGGCCTCAAAATTTACCGAGGTCGGTTATGTAGGCCGCGACGTAGAATCTATGGTTCGCGATATTACCGATATTGCGGTCAATATGGTAAAACTCGAAATGCAGGAGCGTGTTAAAGAAAAAGCCAAGAAAATTGTTGAAGACAAGATTCTTGATATTCTTATTCCCCCGGTAAAAAAACGCAGCTCAACAACCCATTCATCCGGCAATGAAGTAGGCTTTAAGGCGGAAGAGGCTTCTGATGACGAGCTCAATGAACGGACTCGCGAACGTTTCAGAGAAAAATTGAAAAATGGCGAGTTGGAAGATCGTAAAATTGAAATTGAGGTTGCAGCCAAGAAGCAAAATATGATGCAGGTGTTTGGCCCCCAGGGAATGGAAGAGATGGGTTTTAACCTGCAGGATATGCTTGGAAACATGGCCAAAGGAGGTAAAAAGACGAAACGAACCATGCCTATCAGCGAGGCGCGGGAAGTACTGCTCGATCAGGAAGCAGAAAAACTGATCGACCACGAAGCCGCTGTTCAGGAAGCTCTTGAACGGGTACAAAACCAGGGAATAATTTTTATTGATGAAATTGACAAAGTCGCTGAAAGCTCGTCAAGTGGTGGTGGCGGTAAAGGAGGGCCAGATGTGAGCCGTCAGGGTGTACAGCGTGATTTACTTCCAATCGTGGAAGGAAGTACTGTATCAACAAAACATGGGATCGTTAAAACAGATCACATTCTGTTTATTGGGTCAGGAGCCTTTCACGTTTCCAAACCGTCCGATATGATTCCTGAACTCCAGGGTCGTTTCCCCATTCGGGTTGAACTTGATTCTCTTACCGAAGAAGATTTTTATAACATTCTTACAAAACCGAAGAATGCACTCACGAAACAGTATCAGGCGATGCTTAAAACAGAAGGCGTAACAGTCAACTTCAATGAAGAAGCCATACGGGAAATTGCCCGCATAGCTGCGCAGGTTAACAGCCAGGTGGAGAATATTGGTGCAAGGCGCCTTCATACTATTCTATCGTCACTGCTCGAAGAATTGCTCTTTGCCGTGCCTGACGATATCGGCAGTGGCACGGTTGACATCGATAAAAGTTACGTAACAAAACAACTGGCCGGACTTGTAAAAGACAAAGATTTGAGCCACTTTATTTTGTAAAAACAAATATCACTGAAACGTTTTTGGGTAATTACGGTTATAACATAATGATTGCTTGTCTACCGACGTTACAATCCTGAATTCGAACAAAACTTATATGTCCTTGAAAAAGTTTATTGCTCCGCAACTCGTCGTTTTACTGTTGTTATCTGCTATTTGGCTCGCAGGAGCTGATTCCATTCTTGTTAATAATGACAACGACCGAAAAAATCTGCACAAATATATGCAGGTGCAGCGGCGGGTGATGGATAATTACTTTGGCGATACAAACCTCAATGAGCTCTACAAGCGAAGTATTGCAGGGCTTGTAAACGCGATGGACGATTCAACTCTCACCCTTGAAGAAACGCCCATCGATACCACGTTTAACGGGGTTAATGTTACAAACTTGCGTGATTCTTACAACCGGTTTGAAGGTGCTTATTTGTATGTCGCAAATAACTACCCCGATAAAAATATGGATGAGCTGACGGAAAATGCTATTCGCGAGATGCTTGATACACTCGACCCCCACTCCGTCTATATTGAACCGGATAACAGCGAACGAATCCAGGAAAGTTTTGATGGTAAATTTCAGGGTATCGGTATTCAGTTTAATATTATACAGGACACTATAACAGTAATTACACCGATCTCCGGAGGTCCAAGTGATCAGCTTGGAATTATGTCGGGCGATCGCATCATCAGTATTAACGACAGCAGCGCCATCGGGTATGATAACCAGGATGTGGTGAATCGCCTTCGTGGTGAAAAAGGAACAGAAGTAACAATTCAGATTAAACGACCCAACCGAAGCAATCCGCTCACGTTTAATATCATCAGGGATGATATACCAATTACGACTCTGGACACACAGTACATGCTGGACGACAGAACCGGCTACATTAAAATAAACCGGTTTGCCGCCACTACTCACGACGAATTTTTAACTGCCGTTAACGATTTAAATCAAAATGGAATGGAACGGCTTGTGCTTGACCTAAGGAATAACCCGGGCGGTTACCTCAGCCAGGCAATAGCAATATCCGAAGAGTTTTTCCCGGAAAACACTCTATTGGTTTCAACTGAAAGTAAGCATCAGCGATTTAACCAGGAAGTCTATTCAAGACGCGATGGTCTCCTCAAGGATATGCCGGTGATTACCCTGGTCAATGAGGGATCCGCTTCTGCAAGTGAAATTGTGAGCGGCGCTATTCAGGATCACGACCGCGGACTCATCGTGGGACGTCGAACATTTGGCAAGGGCCTCGTCCAGCAGCAGTATGAGCTGGTTGATGACAGTAATATCAGGGTTACCATCAGCCGGTACCTCACTCCTTCCGGACGCCTTATTCAAAAACCATTTGAAGGGCGAAATGAAGATTATGCCTATGAAATTTACCACAGAGCTGAAGATGCAACCCTCGACACCCAGGAATTTAAGCAAGACGTGCCCGATTCTCTTCGATACACCACAACCGGCGGCCGAATTGTCTATGGCGGCGGCGGAATCGTCCCTGACTTTGTAGTACAGGAAGATACAACCGTCTCAGGTGAACTCTTCAGCTTCCTTATTTCGAACCGGATTGATTTCGACTTCGTTAGAAATTTTCTTGATGAAAACGGCGAGGAGTTCCGGAACCAGTGGGAAGATGATTTCAGTGATTTCCGGCATAATTTTGAATGGAGTGATGATCAGCGTCAAACACTTCTCACAAAAATGAAGGATAACGGCCTCGTGTTCGACAATTCAATCAGCGAACCTGAGTTTGAAGGTGATACACTTCGAATTTCGGAAGAGACTTACAACGAAAATCTTTGGGTCAATCTCGGGCGAATGAAGGCAGAACTTGCCCGCCAGGTTTGGAGTAGTGATAAGTTCTACTACATCACAAATGACCTCTTTAATGATACCTTAAATGAGGCGATGAAGCTATGGGATGAAGCCGATAAGATCACTTCAGATTATGCAAGCACAGCCGGTGCAAAACCCTGATCAAAGAATCGCTCAATAAAATAACTTCTGTTTGGGTTTTTCTGACAACTACATTTCCTAAGCCGACCTATCCGGGTCGGCTTTGTTAATGCCAAATTTTACAGCCATCATCATTGCTGCAGTTTCTGCCCTCAGCCGAAAATCGCCGAGCGAGATTCTGCGGGCATTTTTTCTTTTTAGAAGTTTCTCTTCCCTTTCAGAAAGTCCACCCTCGGGCCCGACAACCATCAATACATCTTCGGTATCCTCTCGACTTAAATCAACCTTGGTCCCACCATCCACGTCAGCTTGTATGATTTGAGTCCGGGTGAGGTCTCTGTCGAGGACATCATCGAGCGAATCAAACAAACGGACTTTCGGTAAATAGACCCTGAGAGATTGTTTCATCGCACTTAGAACAGCAGCTTCCACCCGATCAACGCGAACCTTGAATGGTTCTGTGTGATCAGCATGAAAAAGTGAAATTGAAGAGACACCCAATTCAGTAGCTTTCTCTGCGGCAAACTCAAGCCTGTCACGTTTTCTGATCAGGCCAAGACAAAGTTCTATGTTCAGTTTGGGTTTGGGAAATCTTTTTTTTTCAAGAATTGATGCACGCAGCTCTCGTTTAAATGCATGTTCAATCAGTCCAGTGTAACGTGTGCCGCACCCGTCCGTAACTAGTATTTCTTCGCCGATATTTTTTCTCATCACTTTGGCCGCGTGTTGTGCCTCACTTTCCGTGAGTATAATTTCGGTCTCTGAAATTTGTGCTGGTGGAGCGTAGAACTGGTTCATACCTTTTTGCGGCCAACGAATTCCTGGTTTGATATTGGTTTAGGGCTAAAAGATGTTTCCCCCGTTTTAAGCATCTCCTGAACATACGGGCGACAGAGTTCACAGTGCCTGCAACACACTTGGTTTTCCTGAAGCTCTTCTACGGTTCCTAAGTTTTCTCTATCCGCAATTTTTTTCACTTCAGCAAAGGATATATTGCTG
Organism: Rhodohalobacter sp. 8-1; assembly: GCF_038150125.1. Lineage (NCBI taxonomy): Bacteria > Pseudomonadati > Balneolota > Balneolia > Balneolales > Balneolaceae > Rhodohalobacter > Rhodohalobacter sp. 8-1. Next base: position 329,759 of record NZ_JBBVMF010000001.1, read on the forward strand.
CAAATACACCTGTTTACCATATCGACTACGCCGGACTTTTAAAATGTTTTCCAAGTTTAAGTCCCTGTCCCTGATAGTTGCTCTTAATTGAGGAGCCATAAGTAAACTCGGGCGTTTCCATGTTGGGTTCAAATCTCATGCTACAAAATGTCTGCCCATCTTCGATTAAAAATGGCACGTCATGCGACCGTACCTCGAGAACGGCACGGGCTCCTTTATCCTTGATATCCCCGCCAAATCCGCTGTCAAAAAAACCGGCGTAATGTGTTCGAAGCTCACCGGATCCGGTATCGTACGCAATCATTTCAGCGGCAAGGTGTTTCGGAATTCTGCAGCGTTCACGGGATGCAAAAATGTAAAACGCCTCGGGCTCAAGGATCAGATGATCCTCGTTCCCGGAATAAATAGGTTCCCAAAAATCGGATATCTCATAGTGGTTGATGTGATCCAGATCGATGAGATCGCGGTGCTTTTTAGCCTTATAACCCAAGATATTGTTTGATTCCACCTGCAGATTCACGCTCATAAAAAGCCCGTTATTGACTTTAATTTTGTCCATATCCAAGGGTGACCCATCAGAATTGAACAGTAACGGATCGGCTCCGTGAATGCGAAGAAGCTCCTCATCAGACAATACCTGTAACCCGTGGCGCAGCCTGAGCTGGTTCAATCTGTGACCGGTTTTCACTTTGATGGGAAACGATTTTGGTACTACTTCAAGGTACAGATTCCCGTTGTAGCCCGGTTCAATTTCTTCGAAGCGATGCGAATAATCTGTTATTACCCGTGTAAAAATATCAAGGCGGCCGGTTGTACTTTTTGGATTGGCTTTAGCCGTCAGATTTTCGTTGGAAATGAGGCGGGCTCGTACGTCAGGTGAACCGGCAGGCGATGTTTTATTTGTAGAAAAATGGCTTTCCGGCAAATTCAAATTTTCGAGCAGCGGAATAATATATACGCAATTCGGCTCCAGCACAGCGCCATCTGTAATAGAAAAGGAATACTGATGAAGCTTGTCAATTTTTTGATGCACTGTTTCGTTTTCCGGTAAAAAGCTGCTCCGGACGCGATATGCCTTCTCCCCAAGACGAAGGTCGATGGAGTTGGGCTGAAACTGATCTTCTTCAATCGGGTAATCTTCTGAGCCCGAGATGACACCGGCATCGACCAGTTCTTTTAGTTTTTGAACGGGTAAAATACCTTTGGTTCGCAGTACAATATCCTGCTTCATATTCTTTTAGCGGTCTGTGATCGCGCGTATACTCTGCTATCGAATTCCATCACCTTGTGGGCTGTCGACATCAGTAGTCACTTGCCCCTGTTGATGCAGGCAAACAGGTAACGCTTCAGTTATAATTTACGATCAGAAGGTACTAATTTATCACTCCATTTTTAAGGTGAAAACCGGTTGTTTAGTTATTTGTTGATTGGTTATTGGGGGTAGCCATTTTTTTAGCTTCAAGCCATCAAATATTTGTGGTTGAAATCTACAGATGGGAACATATTGATTCTCTATTCATCTCTCTTCAACTCAGATAAAAAGGCCTCCGTCGACTCCCGGATCTCTTTTTTTTGCTGATCAGATTTTTTGTTATCAAACATATTCACCATAAAATTGACCCGCCCGCTGTCATTAAATGTCTCTCTTTGTTTGTCTACAAAATTCCAGTAGAGGTAGTTAAACGGACAGGCATTCTCACCCGTTTTTTGGGTGATGCTGTATTCACAATGTTTGCAGTAATCACTCATCTTGTTGATGTAGTTCCCGCTCGACACATAGGGCTTTGATGCCAGCACGCCGCCATCAGCAAATGTGCTCATGCCAAGCACATTGGGGAGTTCCACCCATTCATAGGCATCAACATAGGCGAACCAGAACCAGCGATTAAGTTCACGCGGATCCGTTTCGGTTAGGTTACTAAAATTACTCAGTATCATGAGTCGTTGAATGTGGTGAGAATATCCTTCTTCAATAACTGGCTTGATGCTCTGCTCCATGCACTTCATCTTGGTTTCTCCGCTCCAAAACATTTCCGGCAGTTTATTGGTGAAACCAAAGTGATTTGCGTCTCTCACATCCGGCATCATTGCCTCATAATAAATCCGAATAAATTCACGCCAGCCCAGGATTTGCCGCACAAAGCCCTCAACGGAGTTAAGGCGCGCATCGCCTTCATCATACGCTTTCAGCGCTTTTCCGCACACTTCCTGCGGCGTCAACAGTCCGCTATTCATGTAGAGCGACAGCTGCGAGTGAAATAGCTGGTGGTCGTCTAGTTTTAATGCATCTTCATATGGCCCGAACTCATCAAGCCTCTCTTCAATAAACTGATCCAGCATTTCAAGAGCATCGCTGCGGGTTACGGCGTAGGGAAAGTGTTCAAGTTTACCGAAGTGATTAGGAAAATAGTCCTCTACCATTTCAATAACCTCTTGCGTGATGCTGTCCGGCTCAATTACGGGGATGTCTGGAACGGGATGATTTTTCGGAAGTGACTCCCGGTTTTGATCATCATAATTCCATTCCCCGCCTTCAGGCTCGTCGCCATCCATCAAATAACCTGTTTTACGTCGCATGTCCCTATAGAAATATTCCATTCTATACCCGGGTTCAATCTTCTCTGTCCACTCCTCCGGATCAGCAAAAAAGAATGAGTTTGGAATCTCACTCACATCGCAGTCAAGGGATTCATCAAGGCCGCGCAGACACTGCCTGGAATCCCACTCAGATGGCATCATGTAGGTAAGTTCTCCATCGAAATCCTGTAAAAGGTCTGTAAGCCCATCATCAAAATGTCCCTTTGTTGAATGATATAAAACAGGAAATCCCTCTTCATAGCATTCAAGAGCAAAATGTCGCATGGCACTCAGCACATAAGTCGCCTTCATTTTGTGATGCGGAAGCTCCTCCCCTTTTTCACGGCTTTCGATGAAAATCAGGAGCGGATGTTCATCTTTTATCCATGCGGGCCATGCCTCAAGGTTGAGCTGGTCATGAAGTATGAAAACAGCTTTATCGTGAGATTTGAGATCTGTTTTGCTGAGTTTAGTATCAACCTGAGATAAATATTGTCGGGGCATGTGTCCGTTTTTACAATGTAAACTGTGTGCTTACCCTGAGTCGTTCCTTCTAATCTAAGGATAGTTTATTTAAACCGAACAATCAGCCCGCCAACGGTGATCTCCAACCAATTTTCTAGTAGCTATTGACATTTATACTTATTACTACTTTATTAGTACTACACCTTTAATAAACCAATACCCATGCGATTCATACTACTTTTACTATTGATAGCGCTCTCCACAACAACCCTGAGTGCTCAAACCGCTGTCAAGTCAATAGAAACTGCAGAACAAGGCTCTATCGACATTTCAAAGATTGAAGAACAGTACATAGATGCACTGAATTCAGAGCCTTGTGAGGGAATTTTCAACAACAATCAGGATGAGTTCATCAGCAGCTATCGCCAATTGATTTACGACATCTCATCACACCTCCGCGAAAATGGTTTTAAATTTGAAAGTAATATCCGAATGTTTACCCGCATCTATTTCAACTAAAAGGGGACCATTGACTGCTTTTTTTACAGCAGCGGTCAGGCAGGATTTAGCAGTGAACAAGAACAACAATTTAACAGCTTGCTTCAGCCCTATCTGAGCGATTATCAATTTTCACAAACAGCAGACCGGCCCTTTGCTCAATGCAGTCCGGTCGTCTTTGCCGCCGGCAAATAAACCCTTCATTAAACCTTAAACCAATTAGCTCATGAGAAAATCATTAACACCCCTTGGCGAAACAGAGATGGAAGTTTTACACCACGTTTGGAACGCAGGTGAAGCGTCCGTTGCCGATATCCGTGAACGGATTCTGGAGGACAGAAAAGTTGCTTATACCACCATCATGACGGTCATGAAAAATCTTGCTGATAAAGGCTACCTCAAATACAGGAAAGAAGGCATCAGCTACATTTACAGTGCGGCGATCGACCCGTCGAATGTGCGCTATAACCTGGTCGACCGATTAGTTGACAAGGTATTTCACGGATCACCAAAAGATTTGGTTCAGACGCTCGTCAAAAATGAGAACCTGTCAGATAAAGACCGCGAAGAGATTAAAAAACTGATTCAGTCAATGGAGGATTGATATGGACTTTTTCATTCAACAGTTTCAAAACCTCATACATTTTGCGTGGCTGCCCGTTTTGATCTGGACTCTCTTTGCCGGTGGCATAACCTTGCTACTTAAAGCTGCGAATAGGATCCACCCGCAATATCACTACCATATTCGTCTGGCGCTGATTATGGGGCTTCCGCTTGGACTGATGTCCGCCTGGCTCGCCGATAAAGCCGCTGCTTACTTTACAGAACCTGCGGCACTCACTATTATCTCAATGATTTCACCCATTGAAGTTGGGATTGGACCAAATAACTCCGAGACCTACTCATCCACTGAAATTCTCTTTTTAGTTTGCGGGATGCTGCTTGTAGCGGGGTTGCTCTGGTATTCAGGATCACGTTTTATCCAGTGGGCTCGCTTGCAGTCTCTCAGACGATCGCTGAACCTTTCTCCGATTTACGACCATCCTCAGCTTTCAAGTGATAACAAGCGTCTTGCCAAAGAAACGGGCAAACCGATCCTGATTGGAATTTCCGGACAAGATTACATTCCCGTTACATTTGGTGTGATGCAGCCAGTCATACTCATTCCGGAATCTCTCACAGACACTCCTCATAAAATGAACCTGGCCATTCGTCATGAGCTGACGCACATACAGCAGCATGATTTTGGGACTCATCTGTTTGTGACGGTCATTCAATCGGTGTTCTGGTTCCACCCGCTGGTTCACTTGCTCGCCAATCAAATTGTGGAATATCGCGAGATGCGCTGCGACAGCCTCATCATTGCCGACAGTTCTGTTTCACGGAAAGAGTACGCCTCTCTCCTGTTTGAGCTTCTGCCAATGCCTAATCTTAACCAAAAAGTCTCCGTAAACATGGCACAGAAATCATCAAACCTAAAAGAACGAATAGACCGAATAACCCGCCAGTCCGGCAACCAGGTGTACCCGTACCGATCGAGTCTGACCGTACTTGCAACACTGCTTGTTGCCCTAACTATAGGCATGGCATGTACCGACATGCAAACACAGGCCGTGTTTGATAATGAAGAACTGGACCTGATGACCGATGTGGATAAAACCGGTGAGCGCGGCTACCATCAAATATTAATCTTCATGGGTGAAGAGGGACAGTCAGAACGTCACGAAGATGCCATGGCAAAACTCAGCAATCTCCGGCCCGAGTATATTGAGTCTATCAATGTGCTCAAAGGAGAAACCGCCACCGAAAAGTATGGCGATCGTGCTAAACACGGAGTTTTAGAAATACGGACAAAGCAAGATCCAGAGTCTTACAATACTGCGCTGAAAGCACTGGGAATGGAGCCTGAAATGCCACCGACACCACCAAGACCCGGAAGCGGTGCTTCTGATGAAGGAGATTACTTTGTAGTCGTTGAAGAAATGCCGGAATTGATTGGTGGGCTTTCATCAATTCAGACAAACATCCAGTATCCCGAAATGGCCCGCCGCGCCGGAATTGAGGGACGCGTTTTTGTTCAGTTCATTGTCAGTGAAAATGGTGACGTAGAGGATGCACGTGTTATTCGTGGTATTGGCGGCGGTGCTGACGAAGAAGCACTGAGGGCTGTAAGTCAAGCTAAATTTAAGCCCGGTGTACAGCGCGGACAACCTGTTCGGGTTCAGTATTCGCTGCCTGTTGTTTTTCGATTGGGTAATTCTGCAGAACAAAATGTAGAATCAAATCAGCCTCAGATGTCAAGAAAATCAATGACCTCGAATATCAGTTTTGACAATAATATTATTCGTGGTACAGTTACCAACGGTGAAACCGGAGAGCCTCTTTCTGGCACAAATGTGGTAATTGAAGGTACTAATATTGGAACGGTCACAAACAGTAATGGTGAATTTACTCTTAACTATCAGGAAAGTGATTCTGCGCGGTTGATTATCAGTTACGTTGGATTTGTAACTCAATCTGTTAATTTAATGCAGACAAGACCTGACAATTAAGAGTTGTTCGTAGAATTATAGAAATTGCTTACAAAAAGCGAGTTCATACAGGACTCGCTTTTTTTATGCCTGCCCTTTTTATTGATTTAGTAGATTTGTCTTCCAGCTTGGAACAATAATCCCATCATTTTCTTTAATATTAAAGCAACGACGTTGTTTTCTTACGAATTTGAAGCACTTAAAAATTATTTTCCACATATTTGCAACATTTTCGGAAACATCACGTATCGGCACATTAATCAGGTTTAAACAACGAAGAAGGACCATCTATGGCAGCGAACCTCAAAAAATCACGCACAAATAAAATGCTCGCGGGTGTCTGCGGAGGTATTGGAGAATATCTCGGCTGGGATCCTACAATCGTGCGGATTATTTTCCTCATCCTTATATTCTCATCGTTTGGCACAATGGTGTTATTCTACTTTATCCTGGCGCTCATCATGCCCGACTGACACAGCACCCCATCTTTACAACTCTTTTTATTATTACCCCGATGCAATCTACGAATAGATTTTTTGCATCAGTTTGCGTTTGGCAATGGGTAGAATAGTGTTATCAAATGAAAAGTCAAGATCTGTATAGAAAGAAAATGTTGCGGGATTCGGAAGCTCCTGCTGCTCTTTGATGAGATCCAGTTTCACAGAATTAGGTGATATTTCCGCCAATTCTTTGTTTAGGGATTTCAAGAGTTTCGTTTTTAAGGATCGATATTTATCCTCTGCACTTTGAAATATCGACACTTCAAAACGGAACAGGTTCAGTTTCTTTTGTTTGTTATCGGGCAGAAAAAAGTATCCCTCATCCCTGTAACTTGGCACAATGCCTACATGCTCTACAGTTAACCCCTCCGATACATATTCGTGAATAGCAGCTCCCTCCTGGATTGTTTTTTCAATATGGGGAATCGCCCAGAGTATCAGCTCCTCCACACTTTTGAGGTCGGTTCCATCCACAAATACCACATCATGCTCAATAGTTTGGTTTACCCAGTCAATCTTACTGATGCGTTTCGGAAACCGATTTCGCAAATCAGTAATATGCCCGATAACTTCCTTCAGTGTTCGATGAAGATCCACCAGGAAACTCAGATGCGGATACACCTTGTAATATTGAAATTCTCCTGAAATTTTCTTTAGCTCAGCGAGAATGACATACTGACGTTTTTCAAGATCGTCCTGAACTTTTGTGAAGAGATTGAGAGATAAACGGCTGGTTTGTTTCATAGCAAACTGATGTGATGATCTTTAGGTAATAGCTTATTAACGCTAATTAAAACAGACCATATTATCAATAGCATGATAATGTCTGTTTAATTTTTTATCGGACTTCCGCTTGAGAATATTAAATGAACTGAATTTGTGACAACACCAGGATCTTGGGCCACATATTGCAGAAATCGGCCTGAATCAATACAATACACAACCTAATTATCAATATTCCATCATTCTTTAATATATTTAACCAATAAGGATTCACTGCAAAACCGGGAAACGTTTCCAGGCATTTATTTATCAGTTATTTATAACTTTATACCTTATTTAATAAGTTATATATTAATTTTAGATGTAATAATTACCCTATAACAGTTTTTTATTTGATTTAATTAGATTAATTTTGCATTCAACAACCATATAATAAACCTGTACACTATGCTTAGTAAAAATTACACACCAAAGAGAACCGTTTGCAAAGTCACCTTCGCAGTGCCTGAAGAGTGGGCATCTTCCGAGATAAAACTTGTTGGAGATTTTAACGACTGGGATACAAAAGCAGATGAGTTGGAAAAAAAGAAAGGGAAATGGGAGATCACCAAACGCCTGAAACCTGAAAATGAATATCGATTCAAATATTTAATCGATGGCGAAGTCTGGGAAAATGACGATGCCGCGGATACTTATATCCCCAATGAATTTGGAACAGAGGATTCCGTTGTAGAAATAGGAAAATAGACATATTGCCGTTCGTATTGAACTGCCTAAATACTTAAATTTATATATATGCCAAAAGTCCGTCCGGTTTCAACACCTGACGGACTTTTTTATTACGCCCTTCCCCGATTAAAATAACACCTTCTCAGCTTTTTTAGATTGAATCTTTGCCTGAATCTATGTAAATCAAAAAATACCCATCATGATTAAAAAAATCTTGGGAGATACATGATGAATGAAAAGCGAGATCTTGATAACTATATAGTACAGCTTGTTGAAAGCATGAGGGAATCGGCACAAAACCTACCCGGTCCACACGTAAAGTCGGAGTTTGATGAGAAGAGTCTGCCCGAGGAACTCAAAATGTTTACATATGCTGAACGATATATCCGCGGAAAAGCAAAGCCATTAGCAGTTATAACCAGCATCGACACGCAGGCCATTCCTCCCGGCAATAAAATGACAAATGCACAGACCATTTTTTTATATGATGAAATGACCCGGCTGCTGAGCGCCTTCGGGTTTTATGCTGATTTTCCTGAAGGCCTGCCGGTAGAACAGAAATACAGTCTGCTCAGACAGAGTTGGGACGACAAATTTTTGTACACAGGCGATGACATAACCTGCTTTGAGTTTTGCGATTACGAGCCAAGCAGATGCCCTTTTCCCGAATCTTTCTGCCGGTGTAAAGATTTAGATGATTTTGACGGGTTTGATGATTTTGATAATGGTGAATCAATATTTTGACAGTCCAATTGGTATTCAAATCAAATAATCATCAAACCCAAATAACCGGTTTTAGCATAGAGAATAACATTCAACAAGAAAACATGAGGAACAACATATGAAAAGAATTAAAACATTTGGGGCACTCATCATCGGGGCTATTTTCATGTATGATTTTATTATCACTTTCACATCAAATAGCATTGAGCAGTATGAGGTGATTGGTATGGACGTTTCTAAAACAACCTATCTCGCCTACCTGCTGGCCATCACTATTTCATTTCTTTCGTACGGGTTCACCAAACAGTTTGAAAATGAAGGTGAAGAAGCTAAAACGCAAGGATCGATTAGCGATAGATAACGATCTAAAAAAAACTCACAGAAAGTATCATACATTGCAGGCAAAGTACTGCATCGCAATAGCAAATCTCAGATTAACGTCATGCTTAAATGATACAAAAAGTTCTTAATCAAATATGTCTCCCAACATAAAAACCCGTCAAGAAAAATAATCTTGCGGAGTTTATATATAAGTGGAGGTGCCGGGGCGAAGCACTGCTTCGCAACAACAAAGCTCAGAACTACGACCTACATAAATCGTTTTTAAGTTCACTGAACCATGATTGCAAAAAAAATCCCCGTCAAAGATTTTAACATTGCGGGGAGATAAGTAAAGTGGAGGTGCCGGGAGTTGAACCGCGGAGCATTGCTTCGCAAGAGCAACGCTCAGATCCCGCTGTTTCTGATGAGTGAATCACAGACCAACAATGTGATTACGGCAAAAAAAATCCCCGTCCATGCAAAGATACATGCGGGGAGATAAGTAAAGTGGAGGTGCCGGGAGTTGAACCGCGGAGCATTGCTTCGCAAGAGCAACGCTCAGATCCCGCTGTTTCTGATGAGTGAATCACAGACCAACAATGTGATTACGGCAAAAAAAATCCCCGTCCATGCAAAGATACATGCGGGGAGATAAGTAAAGTGGAGGTGCCGGGAGTTGAACCGCGGAGCATTGCTTCGCAAGAGCAACGCTCAGATCCCGCTGTTTCTGATGAGTGAATCACAGACCAACAATGTGATTACGGCAAAAAAAATCCCCGTCCATGCAAAGATACATGCGGGGAGATAAGTAAAGTGGAGGTGCCGGGAGTTGAACCCGGGTCCGGGAAGGTAAATCGTCAAGCATCTACATGCTTAGCTATTGATTAAAGTTTCGGATGAAGCAATGCTCAATAGCAAAGCGACTTCATCCTATTCTGCATTAAGTTCTCCTTCCATCCAGCAGACATGGACTTGGGAAAAGTCTATCTAAGTCGGCGCTCACGACAGGGTCAATAGACGAACACCTGTGAGAACGGACGGCTTGCTTTACGCAGCCAGTCGGTATGAGTAATTGTTGTCAACTACTTTTTATCCATGATGGTTGATTTACGAGAACCATCGGTCACTCTCGGCATGCAGCCTGCAATTGTACGCAGCCCGTCGAATCCGTTACACCCCCAATATGTCAAAGTACAAATACCTGCTCGCTTATTTTCGAACAGACTAATAATATAACGAACAATTCTGCTAATTAGTATTCTTAGTTTGAATCGTTTATCATAATGCTACAAAATGATTTAAGAGCGATAATCAACATTCAATCAACCCATCAAATCCAAAGACTAACTAACGGGTTTTATAATCATTTATTTTGTTCATACCCTATGGCGGAATGCAACATATCGAATTTAGGTTCGTAGGTCACACACCAGTTAAAATAAATTCCATTTCATTGAAACGAGTCGTTTTTCTCATGCTGTTGATCGCTTCAACCGGCAATATCTCAGAACTATTTGCACAAAATTCATCATCGGTAAATGGGTATATCACCGATTCTGAAACAGGTGAGACGCTTATATCAGCAAATATTGCCATTTTAGAACTGAACCGGGGTACCTCGGCGAACACGTCCGGTTACTACTCAATTACAAACCTGACCCCGGGAACATACACGCTCGTTGCAAGCTACATTGGCTATCGCAGATACGAGCAAGAAATTGAGCTTTCTGCAGGCGAAACTAAGCGAATTGATATTGAAATGATCCCTGAAGGCGTGGAGCTTGAAACCTTGGTTGTAGAGTCAGATGTTGAGCGTGAAGAGCAGCGGAATATTGGAACAGCTCAAATCACAACAGAGCTTATTAAAGATCTCCCCCCCGTCATCGAACCCGATGTGTTTCGCTCGATTCAGCTTCTCCCGGGTGTGAAAGCAGCCAACGACTTTTCGAGCGGCCTGTATGTGCGCGGCGGGAGCCCCGATCAAACTCTTATATTGTTGGATGAAACGACCGTGTACAATCCATCACACTTTTTTGGGTTCTTTTCCACGTTTAATCCCGATGCCGTTAAAGATGTGCGTCTTTACAAAGGAGGATACCCTGCCAATTACGGCGGACGGCTGGGCTCTGTACTTACTGTTTTCAATAAAGATGGGAACCGGAACGAAACGCGCGGATCGGTCAGCCTGGGTCTGCTTGCTTCAAGAGTAAGTGCAGAGGGGCCAACCGGGTTTGGTTCGTGGATGCTCGCATTTCGGCGATCCACACTTGAACCTGTGCTTGCCGTACTCAGAGGAACAACGGATAACGTTCCTGACAGTTTCTACTTTTACGATATTAACGGTAAAATAAATTTTGATGCGACCCGAAACGACCGTCTCTCACTGGCGTTTTACACCGGCACAGACAATGTTCTTTTCCCGTTTGGTGATGATGCGTCCATCGGCCTGAACTACGGTAACCGGACAATCAGCGGTCAGTGGCGGAAAATTTTATCCGATAAGCTGTTCCTGAAAACAACAGCTACCGGATCACGTTACTTTAACAACCCCGAATTTAGTATTGGCGGCACTCCGTTCGAGCGCAATAACAATGTGTACGATATCTCATTGAAATCCGATTTGCAGTATATACCAAACGAAAAACACACACTGTCTACAGGATTTTGGGCCGGAAATCTCATCCTGCGTTTTAACGATAGTTTCGACAGCCAGGAAACGTTTGCTAACCGCATTCAAAGCAGCTATGCCTCGTTTTATCTTCAAGATGAGTGGAAACCGGGCAATCGGTGGATTTTCAATGGTGGCGTGAGGCTAAACCGTTTCTCGGAAGGAGATTATTTCAAAATTGCCCCGCGGCTCTCCGCTGAATACAGGCCTAATTCCTCCATCAGGCTGCAGGCTGCTTATGGACGGTACTACCAGTTTCTCACCCTTATCACAAACGAGGCATTTTCCGGGTTTGATCTGTGGCTGACCACGGATGATGGAGTGCCGCCGGCCTACGGTGATCAGTTTGTACTGGGCGCTAAAACCATTCCATTTGAAGGCTACGGTCTGGACATTGAGTTTTACTACCGAACGATGCGGGACCTGTTTGAACTTGACCCATTTACCAGTGACGCAGCTGGATTAGACTATAATGAACTGTTTCGGTTTGGTGATGGATACGCCTACGGAGCAGAACTCTTTTTTGAAAAGCAGATCGGCCGGCTCACCGGGTTTTTGGGATACACGTTTGGCGTGACTCGGCGAAAATTTCCCGGATTTAACACTGACATTACAACATCAAACCCTGATGCAAGGTTTTACCCGCCAAAATATGATCGCCTTCACGACGTAAATATTGTTGCAAACTATCGGCTCTCTCAGCGATGGAGTACATCAGCCGTATTTAGCTATGGAACCGGTCAGGCATACACAGAACCGCTGGGACGCACTGAATTTTCTGGCGTGCCCTGGGGTAACCTTAACCGGGAATCATTTACTATTGGCCGATTAAATGCTTCACGACTCCCCTCCTACCACAGGCTTGATTTGTCATTCAGCCGTGCCGGTGATTTTTTCGGACTTGGCGAGGCAGAATGGCGATTTCAAATAATTAATGTATACTCACGGCGAAATACGTGGTTCTACAACTATGATTTTGATGAAAACCCCGTAGAGCGGTCGGAAGTTACCCTGCTTCCCATTCTTCCATCCTTATCTTACACCGTTAACTTTTAGACTATGAGAACGTATATAAATCTTTATGCCGTCATTGTGCTCTTCGTAATGTTCGGGTGTGATGTATATGAGCAGGATGACTACCAGGAACTTGTTGTTTTAGAAGCTTATGCAATTGCGGGTCGTCCGCTGCCTGATGTTCGGCTATCCACTACAAGCCCCGCGACCGAGGAGTACAATTTCCGGGATGTTGCCCTTAACGATGCCATCGTTGTGATAGCGCAGTTTGACGGCACCGGGCAGACTGTCGCTGATTTCTCATACTCCCTACGATCGGATGGAGTTTACAGGGCCGATGATCGCTCCACGTTTGTTCAGCCCGGCACAAGGTACCAAATACAGGTGCAATTCGATTCCAGGCAGGAGCAGCTTAGCGCCGAAACCGTAGTGCCACAGCAGTTTGAGGTCCTAAGCGATGTTAACGAATCCTACGTCTATCAGTCAGAAAATCAGCTGGAAATCTTGCTCACGGCCACCGAGTCCAATGCAAATCAAAATGTGTACGTGTTCAATACAATAACACGCGAACCGGATATCGATAACCTGACACCGTTTTATCTCGATGCTGTTGTGAATGGTAACAGCGATATTGAGGAATTTTTAAACAACTCATCAGGCCTTATCAATGAAGGGAATTTTGAAATTAATGACGATCAAACCATACTTCTTCGGTTTCCCTGGATTGGAGTTGCCTTTTTTGGCGAAAATGCCGTTGTGATTAACTCTGCAGATCCGAATCTCGCGGATCTTGTCCGGTCTGAAGAGCTTCAGCTGGGAGGCTCTACCCTTCCGCCAGGAGAAATCCCTAACCTGATTTATGATGTGAAGGGTGGCATAGGAGTCTTTGGAAGTATTTCTACTGATACTCTAATCACAAAATTCACCAGGCCACAAACTCAGTAACTTGATCACAAGACAGATTTTTTTTCGTCATCCCGGACCCCGATCCGTGATCTTCTACCTCAGTGACAGATAAGTTGGTATTTTTGAGACTCATTGTCTGAACGTAGTTGGGAGATACCGCATCGAGTGCGGTATGACGTTTTCATCAGACTCGACATCTTTGCCGTCATCATATTCACTTTTCCTTTAAATAGGTTTTCTCGTGACCGTTTTTTTCGAGATATTTAAAGCTGTACCAAAATCACACACATGATCTCTTAACACAGATTTTATGATTATTCCTATCGCAAGTGACCATGCCGGTTTCGAGGCAAAAGAACTAACCAAAAAAATTCTTGAAGAAATGGGCCATATGCCTGTTGATTTCGGTACACACTCATCTGACTCAGTAGACTACCCGGATTATGCTATTCAGGTTGCTGACAAAGTGAATAAACAGGAACACGATCAGGGCATCCTTATTTGCGGAAGCGGTCAGGGCATGTGCATGACGGCAAATAAATATCCAAACGTCAGGGGAGCGCTCGTGTACGATAAGCATTCCGCAGTTCTCACCCGACAGCATAATAATGCGAATGTCCTCTGCCTTCCCGGCCGAAATCTGGACCGTGCGCAAATTGAAGAGATATTGAATGCCTGGTTCGAAACAGAATTTGAAGGCGGACGTCATAAACGGCGTGTCGATAAAATACGATCACTTACAGATAAAAAGCAGAACTAACTCCATGGACGAATTGAATCATAAAGATCCTGTGATTGCCGATCTTATCCGGCAGGAAACAGAGCGCCAAAATTATAATTTCGAGCTGATCGCTTCTGAAAATTTTGCTTCCAGGGCAACTATTGAGGCAATGGGCACACCCCTGACCAACAAATATGCTGAAGGATATCCCGGCAAGCGGTATTACGGTGGTTGTGAAGTAGTTGATAAAGTTGAAAACCTTGCCCGTGACCGTGCAAAAGAACTATTTAATGCTGATTGGGTGAATGTACAGCCACACTCCGGCGCATCGGCAAACGCCGCGGTTTACCTGGCGTTTATGAAACCGGGAGATACCCTTCTTGGGCTCGATCTATCACACGGCGGCCACCTTACACACGGTTCGCCGGTTAACTTTTCGGGCATTACCTATAACGCTGAGTTTTACGGGGTAGAAAAAGAGACAGGCAGAATCGATTTGGACAAAGTGCGCGACAAAGCCAAAGAGGTTAAGCCCAAAATGATTTCTATCGGTGCCAGCGCCTATCCCCGCGATTTTGATTATCAAGCCTTCAGGGATATAGCGGACGAGGTAGGTGCATTCTTGTGGATGGATATGGCGCATACAGCCGGACTAATTGCCGCGGGTGAACTCAATAATCCTATTCAGATTAGTGATGTAGTCACAACTACAACACACAAAACACTTCGCGGTCCGCGCGGAGGGATGATTCTTGTTGGACGGGATGGTGAAAATAAGCTCGGTGTAACTGCCCGGAAATCGGGACGTGTAAAAAACTGGAGTGAAGTTCTTGATTCAGCAGTTTTTCCGGGATCTCAGGGCGGTCCTCTGATGCACGTGATCGCCGCAAAAGCAGTGGCATTTGGTGAAGCATTGCGTCCGGAGTTTAAGGACTACCAGCGCCAGGTGAAACTGAATGCCTCAAAATTAGCCGATACGTTCACAAATAAAGGATACAATCTCGTAAGCGGTGGTACTGATAACCATCTTATACTGGTTGATCTCAGAAACAAAGGGTTGAA
This sequence comes from Rhodohalobacter sp. 8-1, assembly GCF_038150125.1. NCBI lineage: Bacteria > Pseudomonadati > Balneolota > Balneolia > Balneolales > Balneolaceae > Rhodohalobacter > Rhodohalobacter sp. 8-1. Next base: position 345,197 of record NZ_JBBVMF010000001.1, read on the forward strand.
CGGTAAAATTGCCGAGGAAGCACTCGATAAAGCGGGAATTACCGTAAATAAAAACATGGTCCCCTTCGACACTGAAAGCCCATTTGTCACCTCAGGTATCCGTATTGGCACCCCGGCTCTTACCACGCGTGGATTTCGGGAAGAGCAGTTTGTACGGGTAGCAGATCTCATTGATACTGTGTTGCAAAACCCTGCCGATGAACAGACTCAAATTTCCGTTAAAGCAAAAGTGAAAGATCTTTGCATTGAATATCCCCTTTACGATTTAAATAAGGTATAAATGATCGCAAATTTACCGCTGGCAGAGTATTTTTCAATTCGGTTTAAATTGTCCCATTGTAATATGAAGTATGATCTGCGATGAGTGATTACCCCGAAGAAAGCAATTCAAAACGCAAGATAATGGGATCGATTCTTCCAAGGGCGAAAAAACCAAAGATAGATCCTACTGCTTCCATGTCATTTCTGGATCACCTTGAGGAGCTTCGCTGGAGAATCATCAAAGGATTCATTGGCGTGGGCGTTGGCGTAATCATTGCCTTTATCTTCTCAGATTTTTTCATCCAGGAGTTCATACTCGGGCCAACCCGGGCCGATTTCTTCATGTATGAAATCATGCCGATTGATGCAGTAGAGCTCTCTCTAATTTCAAGGCGCCTGCCGGGCCAGTTCTTTACATACTGGGGGACCTTGATTATTATCGGCGTCATTATAGGCTCACCAGTTCTGTTCTACCAGCTTTGGTCTTTTGTTGAGCCTGCACTGGGATCGGGTCAAAAAATCACAACTATTTTAAATGCTCTTTTTATAAACTTTTTCTTTCTTCTGGGCGTGGCGTTCGGATATTTTATCCTGGTCCCCTTTGCCGTACAGTTTTTTACTCAGTTTGTTATTTCTGATGTCATCAGCAATGAGTTTGATATCAACGAATATTTTACCTCGGTTGCAATATGGACGCTCTCTTGCGGTCTTGTATTCCAGGTGCCCGTTGTGAGCTACTTCCTGTCAAAAGTCGGGCTTGTAACACCTGAAGGTATGCGCAAATACAGACGCCATGCTATTGTGGCATCACTTGCTATTGCCGCTTTTTTAACACCACCTGATCCAGTTTCGCAAATTATGATTGCCCTGCCGCTCATTGTACTCTACCAGTTTTCGATATTGTTGAGCAGATTTGCAAACCGGAAACGCAAGAAAGAAATCGATGCTGCGTTAGGAGAAAGTGATAACTAAAATCTTTAGGTCTATTATTTTATCCCGAGAAAATAAATCACGATCTTACGACTCTTGTCTGAGACGGTATTAACCGTCTATATTCAAAAAAAGAGACGTGTTACCCGAATTTGAATTAACCTTATACAGTTTTATTTCATGAAGATATCTTCAGTAATTACAATAACAGCCACTATCGTCATTCTTACTATAATGTCTGGCTGCACCACCGACTCGGGTTTTACCATCCAGGAACCAACATTCGAAAATGTCCCTCCCCCATTTGATATCAGCAACGTGGAAGAGGAACCGGTTGTGGACGGAATCACAAAATATACAGTTGAGGAAGGCTCCGGTGAAGATCAAGTGGTTATCCGCGACCAAATAGTGATGTTCCTAACGCTTCGCACTATAGACGGGACGATTATTTACAGTTCTTATCAGAACGATAATAGCGACCCGATTCAATCAACTATACAGAGTATAACGACACCACGCCCACCCAATATCGTGCGGAACTTTGCATTTGATCGCGCACGTACTGACGGACTCAGAAAAGGTCTTATCGGAATGCGTGAAGGTGAAAAGCGCGTCATTATTGTCCCTCCCGACCAAGGGTTTGCGCCTATTGGGGCAGGATCTGTCAACGACCCTTACCGCGAGGACACGCTACGGTATGACGTGGAACTCGAATTTATTTTTTAAGATCCTTCTCTGCGCCATAAACTACAATGTTTTGATCCCCGTTGGGTTGCCTTGTGTAAAGAATCTGTAAAAGCAACACATTTTGTCCTATCGACTGGCATAAATGTCTGATGTTATCTTTCTGTATGATACATCTGGCTCAATGAGACTGTTTGAATAGCTGTACACAGGATCATTTTTTGCCTCCAAAACATTCCTGCAGAAACATATTTTAATCTGATTTCCAGATTATAAAATTATGGCTAAAAATATTGGTCGAAGTTACAAACATAACACTACCTGCCCTCTTTGGTCAATCGCTTCCCTTTTCTATCGCGCCCTGGCGGGACTTGATATGGAGAGAAGATATTAATACCCTTCACAAAGTCTCAATAATTCGTGTAACTCCTTGCCATGCGGTCAGACAGGCCGGTTAAAATTTCGTGCACGTTGCTTCCGGCTTCCTCTGCCCATTTCGAAGCACTCCAGGCATCTCCACCCAAAAGGGTAACCTCCGTTTCAACGGGTATTTTTTTATTACCAAGATTTATCATGATGTAATCCATCGTTACATTCCCCACCACAGGATACATCGCACCGTTCACCGACACTTTTAATTTATTACTCAAAGAGCGCAGGATTCCGTCGCCGTATCCTACGGGAATAGTACCGATGAAGCAGTCGATTGGAGCCGTCCAGGTTGCATCATAACTCACGCTTTCACCTTTCGAAACTTTCTTTACCTGTACGACTTTTGACTTCCATGTCAGAACCGGCTCAAGCCAATCTGGCTGCACCCGTCCGGCTGCATATCCAAGTTGCGTCAGTCCGGTTCGAACCATGTCAAACTCTTCTAAATCGTAGTGAACTGCTCCGCCGGTATTGCAGATGTGTACCAGTGGTATTTCATCGAAGTGTTTAAGGACATCTCTGAACGCTTTTAGCTGCTTTTCAACCTCTTTTGATCCGGGATCATCCGCCATTGAATAATGCGAGTAAATTCCCGAACAGATAAGCCGTTGGTTTACAATAGCCATCTTCCGAACCTCAGGAGCCTTAGATGGAGAAAAACCAAGCCGATTCATGCCGGTGTCGAAATTCAGATGGTACTTTGTCCCATCCATAAGTATGGAAAAGTGTGCCAGATCGCTTATTGTTGCGGTAAGACCGTGCGTTTGGTAGGCTGCCGCTGTCCGGGCAGATGGCACCTCAAACACAAGAATTGGCTTTTTGATGCCGCCCATGCGCAGTTCAATAGCTTCATCAACAAAAGCAACCCCAAACCAGTCCACTTCCGGCTCAGCCTCCCTCGCAACACGCACTGCGCCATGACCATAACCATTGCATTTAACGACGGACAGAATTTTTTTAGCAGCCGTGCGCTTCTTTAATTCTCTGATATTTTTTGTGATTGTCTGTAGATCTATTTCGGCGTAAGAATTGGGGAAATGAAGTTTCAACGGCCGGCTCCAAAAAGTTTTTTGCGTTTATGTTTCTTTAGAATTATCTGGGCTGCATTATAACCGGCAGCGCCAAATACGCCACCGCCGGGGTGGCACGAAGCACTGCTTAGATACAGATTCTTAATCGGAGTTTCGTACTGGCTCAATTCCGGAGTTGGACGAAACATAAACATCTGGTCAAAATTCATTTCCACATGCATTACGTTTCCTCTTAACAGTCCATGTTTTCGCTCGATATCGAGCGGCGACTGAATATAGCGATCAATCAGCTTTCCTTTCATATTTGGCGCGTAATTTTCCACTACGCCATAAATTTTATCAGCTTCTCGTTCGCGGATATCATCCCAATGCAGTCCGTTGGCAAGCTCGTATGGATGCCACTGTGCCCAGGCAAACAGCGTATGATTTCCATCTTTGGCCACTTCTGGGTCAATTTTTGAAAACGTCATGGCAAGCACTGCCGGTTCTTCAGGTGGAAGTTTTTTATGATAGTCTCCTATTGCACGATTCATATAATCAACCGACGGTGCCAGGAGCTGCATGCCGTTGTGAACGTGCGGATCACCCGGGCATGCCGTGTAATCCGGAAGTTCTTCAACCGCACACCGGATCACCATCCCAAATCCATTTCCAACCTGAATATTTTTAACTTTGGTCAGCAACGAGTCATCCAGATGCTCCCGGCCAACAAGTTTCATCATAGTGGTTTGAACGTGGGCATTTGACACGATCAGATCGGCTTCAAAATACGATCCGTCTTCTGTTATAACTCCGCGGACTTTCCCGTCCTCAATCTCGATAGATTCTACAGGATGATCAGCTATCACTTCTCCCCCATTTTCCTCAATCAGTTTCTTCATCGCCTGCGTAAGCATACCGCTCCCCCCTTTTGGGTGCTTAGCACCGCTTTGATGCAGCATCGACTGCCATCCCACAAAATCTCCCGTTGCGCTCTGATCGGGAAGCGGCCCTGACTGTGCCGCAAACCAGGTAAGTGCTGCCTGCATGTGTGGATTATCGAAGGCATTTTTCACAACACTTCCATAACTCCCTAAAATCTTTTGCAGACCATCGATTTGTTCCCCTTTCTTGAACATTGAACCGTCTCGGAACTGCCCTTTCATCAATTCTGAGACAATATTCTTGCCGCTGGGTGGAACCATAAATGCTTTTAGTACGCCTTTGTTGATGCGCCCCCAGAACTCAACAAATTCACGATAGTTTTCTACATCTTCGGGAGCAACTTTTCGAATCGAATCCAGAGTGCGTTCCAGATCTTTATAAAAATGAATCACTCCTTTTCCGTCCGGCACAGGGTAGCTCATGATGGGATCCATCTCGATATATTCCAGCCCGTAGTTTGTGAGCCCAAGCTCTTCAATAATCCCGGTTTGATGGATCATGATATGGACAGAAGATCCCACATCCATCCTAAATCCATGGGGATTCTGCTCGCTTTTGAACATCGTTTCAGTACATACGGCACCTCCAATGGTATCCCGCCGTTCCAAAACGCATACGCTCATACCAGCTTTGGCAAGGTAGCAGGCTGTGATGAGTCCATTGTGGCCGGAACCGATAATTAGTGCATCATATTTTTTCATACTGCGTATAGCAATTTTATGAAGTGTAATCGTTCATTTCTTTTCTTAAGTTTCCAACGCGATATCTGACACAGCAATTCGGCTCAATTTCACAAAATAAAAAAGATACTACTACGAATATGCAATTTTTAAAGACCTTTTTAGCATCTATTCTAGGGACAATCACCGCCCTTGTCATTCTCTTACTTATTGGCTTCGGCATCGTGGTAAGCAGTTCCTCAGAACCGGAACCTTATGTTCGGTCAAACACAGTACTGTCTTTTAGTTTATCTGGAGATATTCCCGCTCGAACGCTAACAGATCCGTTTGAGGAACTGCTTAATCCTTCATTAGGAGCAAAACTATCGCTTCAATCTTTGAAAGGAAATCTGAGTAAAGCGGCAGCCGATGAAAATATTGAAGGAGTTTGGGTTAAAACGAATTTCGTCTCTGCCTCATGGGCGAATCTTGAAAGTGCTTATTCCTACTTCGAAGATTACAAGGAGAGCGGCAAGTTTCTTTACTTCAGTACAGACGACATCGGCATGAATGAAAAATCTTATTTCCTGGCTTCTCTTGCAGATTCCGTTTTTTCACCGCCTGAAACCAATTTTGAGTTCGATGGCTTTGTCACCCAGATCACATTTTACAATGAAATGCTCGATCGGATTGGGATTGAGCCAGAAATCTTCCGAGTGGGTGAATATAAATCAGCTGTTGAGCCATTCACGCAAATGGAAAGCTCAGATGAGAGTGAAGAGCAGCTGCGCGCCATTTTAAATGCGGCATCAACACGATTTGTGGAAGCCATAGAAAAAAGAACAGGTAAATCTGCTGGTGAGATCAATGAGATGCTAAGCTCAGCCCCCATCGGCCGCCTTGAATTTGCGCTCGAAAATGGACTGATCGATGCTTTTGCCTATCATGATGAAGTTGAAGCCATAATTAAGGAACGTGTTGGCGTCGAGGAAGATGATGACCTGGAAACGATCAGTTTTGGCCGGTATTCAAGGGTCAGTCAGAGCAATGCCGGTATGGATGTGCCTGAAACGAGCGATAAAATTGCTGTCATTTATGCCTCAGGAGCTATCATGCCGGACCTCGGAAGTTCGCCGTTCATGTCTGAAACGGGAATTACTGCAGAATCTGTGCGAAAGCAGCTCGAGTCTGTTTTAGAAGACGACGATGTAAAAGCAATTGTTTTTCACGTTAATAGCGGGGGCGGAGCAGCCACAACTTCCGACCTGATCTGGCACGACATTCGCCGTGCATCCGAGAAAAAACCGGTCATCGCGTCGATGGGTTCCGTTGCAGCATCGGGCGGATACTACATAGCAGCCGGGGCTGACACCATCGTTGCCGGCGAAAATACAATCACAGGCTCCATTGGTATCTTCAACCTGTTATTTAATTCCCAGGAGCTATTCAATGAAAATCTCGGGATCGCGTTTGAAACATTTGAAACACACGAATATGCCGATTTGTTTGACTTGACACGTCCCTTCACAAGTTCTGAAGAACGAGTGATTCAGCAGAATGTGGAGCGCGGATACGAAACGTTTGTCAGCAAAATGGCAGAGTCACGCGGCATGACCTACGATGAGATCGACGAAGTAGCGCGCGGCCGTGTATGGACCGGTGTTGATGCGCACGAACGCGGCCTTGTGGATGTACTTGGCGGTATTGATCGCGCCATTGAAATTGCCGCTGAAAAAGCCGGCATTGACGCATATATACTCGATAATTATCCCAAACAGAAAGATCTCTACCAGCAGTTGTTTGCTTCCGGTAATGCTCAGCTTCACATGTTTATGATGAACCTGCTTCCCGAGCCTCTCAAGCGTGAGGAAACTCAAGATCTGATGATGCTGATGAATCAGCCCAAAGGAAGTAACTGGGCGATTCTACCCTTTCGAATTGATGTGAATTGAGTTTGGGTCTGAATTTGGTCATCCCGGTCCTGAACCGGGATCTCCTATTCTTGATCGAATGCAAATCACTACCAATGACAGTTTGTAAAAAGTGTTGCTTTAGGCTTTAGATAACGATGTTATTTTTTTGAGCACAAATCTAAACATTTGAACATTTATAAACGGTTTCGCGCCTGTGCGAAACAAAAAGCCCCGACAGGAGCGACAGCTCAGTAGCCCCGCACAAGCGCCGTGTTGTTTTGGCGCGCAGTGCGGGGTAAGAGAAGGTAGACGTTCCAAGCACCCCGAGGCAGTTGATTTCGCAGAAGAAACCAATCCAGTCGAAGGGGGATCAGATGATCTAATCCGTGGATTTATCATGGCCTGAGTATGTGCGTTTTGAGCGTTAAGTCTACCCGGAAGATCGCATACTATCCCTGAATTAGGGTACGTATGCTGTCACTTTTCAAATGGTGTCGCCCGTTTTTGGGCAAAATTAGTTGCTATAAGCGGCTGGTTACTTATCATAAGGCTGGTTACTTATCATAAGAATGATGGGAGATCGCGGATTTACCAAATGGATCCCTTGGTAAAAGTCCGCGATGACTTTGAAAAACTGCAAATATTCAAATAGTATTCTAAGTCAATCTAACAGTTCATACAGCTGACGGCATCCGCTTTAAATTTCCGGATGTCATCGGCTCTTTTTTTATATATTAATGACAGAGGTCCCAAAGACAAATCCATATATATAAACCATGAGGCTAGGCAGATTTACCATAGAGCAGCTAAGTGAAGGTTTTTTTGAACTCTTCAAAGATGGCACATTTGCTAAGATGGATCCCAACCGCCTGAATAACCCGGGAGACGATCCCACACTGGGCAGATTCTCTTCGGCAATCGGTATCGATCCCCTGTTGATATCAGAAGGCGATAATCATACCATTGTGGATACAGGACTTGGCTGGGGCTTAGATCACAAAAGCAGCTACGCCGAGAGCTCCAATATTATAACCAATCTCGGCATTTTCGGAATTCAGCCGAAGGATATTGATTTAGTCATTTTAACACATCTCCATTTCGACCATTCCGCCGGCTGTACCCGGGTGTCGGACCAATTCACCACAGAGGCGACGTTTCCCAATGCACGTTATTTATTACAGAAATCAGAATGGGATTTCGCGCTTTCTGAACAGCAATCGAAACAAGAGGCACCGGGAGCCGATTACCGGCTGGATGAACTTTATCGTCTGAAAGCTGACAACCGATTTGAGATGATCGAAGGAAACCATTCCCCCACGGAATCCATCAAACTTATACATAGCGGCGGTCACACACCAGGCCACCAGGTGGTTAAAATAGAGGATGGTGAGCATATCGCATATTTTCTGGGGGACCTTATTCCCACAGAATATCATCTTAACCATTACTCTATGAAGCGGATCGACCACTCTCCTCTCACGGCGAAAAAGGCCAAAACACTGATATTGAAAGAAGCCTTTAAAGAAAATGCACAACTCTTTTTCTATCACTCGCTTTTCAACAAATCGGGCCGGCTGGCCAAAGATCTGCACCGGAATTATATTTTACAGGAGACGCGTTCCTAAAACTTTAAGAAAATATCATCATTGTAATTGCAACAGATCAACTAACGGACAGCATTGAGCACATCCAGTTCTGCCACATCTGATTCTCTACCTTTTTTGCCAGCAAAGGAATCACGGCTGTTTATCACTATTTTTGACTGGTATTGCCGATGGCTATTCTGGCGCCGCTTTGATTCAATCACGATTCAATGCAACTATCAACCTGCAGACGGGCAAAAAACCATCTACTATCTTAACCATAACTCCTGGTGGGACGGACTGATTCCGTTCCTGCTCAACCAAAAGTTATTCCATCAAAATGCCCGCGGGATGATGGAAGACAAACAGCTCAATCGCTATACTTTTTTCAGGCGGCTGGGAGTATTCTCAATTGACCTCAGCTCCGCGCGCTCATCGATGCAGTCGCTCCGCTATGCCATCCGATCGATGGACAGGCCAAATGCAGCGCTTTATATCTATCCACAGGGAGAAATTAAACCGTTTACCACAGAAGACTTAGAATTCAAAAAAGGGATTGGGTGGCTTGCAAAAAAAATACCAGCCACGGATCTGGTCCCGGTTGGAATCTATATCCACACTCAGGAGAGCGACAAACCCAGGCTCCAAATAACTGTTGGCCGTAAGGTGTCTGTAAATCGTCAAAAACCGGCAGACGACATAAATCATTTACTTGAAAAAGAGCTGTCGAATCTGCTTGAGAAGATGGTTGATAAATGAATTTCAGATCATGAACACCACCTATCTTAACTTAGCTTTCGTTAATAATTAAACCAGGCTGAAACCGTCATTCATCTAATTCACTTTTTGCGAATTGATATACTTATCGATTAATTAAGATGAGCTTTTCAAACCAACATAGCTTATGAACGATTTAAGAATACCCTACCAAACCATGATCGATACTTTCAGGGAAATCCTCCTGGAATATGCTTTCACCGAAGAACGTGCAGAGCTTTGCGCAATTCTATTTGCCAAAGCCAGTCTGGACGGAGTGGCCTCGCACGGGCTGAACCGGTTTCCGTTTTTTCTGAAAAATATACAGGAAGGCTATATCGATGTGAAAGCCAAACCCAAACGTACGGACTCCTTTGGACCATTTGAACGCTGGGATGGCAACCTCGGGCCGGGAAATCTGAATGCACATCACTGCATGAACCGCGCGATTATACTGTCTAAAGAACATGGTATAGGGTGTCTCGCCCTGAAAAATACCAACCACTGGATGCGTGGCGGCAACTATGGATGGCAGGCAGCAGATGATGGCTGTATCGGACTTTGCTTCACAAATACAAAACCAAATATGCCTGCATGGGGCGGCAGCGAACCCGTACTCGGCAACAACCCAGTGGTGATTGCTGTGCCACGCGCAAACGGCCACGTGGTCATTGATATGGCGCTGGCGCAGTATTCCTATGGCAAAATGCATTCCTATAAAAATCGCGGTGACCAGCTTCCCTATGAAGGCGGGTTTGATGAGAATGGCAACCTCACGAAAGACCCGGAAAAAATTATTGACAAAGAATTGGCACTTACGATCGGGCTCTGGAAAGGAGCCGGATTATCACTTGTGCTGGATATGATTGCTTCCGTCCTATCAGGCGGAAATGCCGCCCATGATATTGGTGAGATGGAAGAAGAGCGCGCCATCTCGCAGCTGTTTCTCTGCTTCTATCCGCCAACGCTTGGTACCTCTCCCATGCCGGATGAAAAACTTGACGCAATCATTGATAACCTAAAATCCTCAGCAACGTTTGGGGATTCTGAGGTACGATATCCCGGCGAAGCCACCCTGGCCCGCCGCCGGGAAAACCTTGAACACGGCGTTCCTGTTGATAAAGATACCTGGGAACACGTTCTTACTCTCGGGCCAAAGCTTAATTCATAATAAGTCGATATCATGAAAAACTTTCCTGATTCAGTCGTGCGCTGGGGCATCCTCGGTGCAGGAGATGTCTGCGAAATGAAAAGCGCACCAGCTATGGATAAAATCGAGCGTTCATCGCTGGTTGCCGTTATGCGACGATCCGAGGATAAAGCCAAGGATTATGCCGAGCGCCACCAGGTCCCAAAGTGGTTTGATGATTCTGACAAGCTGCTGAATGATCCTGACGTCAATGCAATTTACATTGCCACTCCGCCCGATGCCCACGAACATCTTACAAGAAAAGCCTTTGCCGCTGGTAAACCGGTATATGTGGAAAAACCGATGGCCCGTACATTCCTGGAATGCCGTTCGATGCTTGAGGCATCTTTAAGGGCTGACCTTCCGCTATATGTGGCATATTATCGGCGGGCACTTCCCAATTTTCTAAAAATTAAAGAACTTGTCGACAGCAGCGTGATCGGCGAGGTGCGCCTGGTTGATATTCAGCTCCACAAACCTGCAAACCCGGATATTGTCGCCACAACTAACGATAACTGGCGGGTGAAACCGGAAATTTCCGGAGGTGGTTTATTTTATGATCTCGCATCTCATCAGCTTGATTTTCTTGACTTTCTACTAGGCCCCATCGAAACTGCAACTGGATTTGCCGGGAACCAGGCCGGGTTATACGAAGCCAATGATATCGTGACCGGAAGCTTTCGTTTTAAGAGTGGGGTGATGGGCTCCGGAAGCTGGTGCTTTACGGCAGGAGATATCTCCAACATCGACCATACAACTATTATGGGGAGCAAAGGTCAAATCACTTATCCCACATTTGATGGATCTCACGTCATATTGGAAACCGGTCAAAATGGACGGAAAAGATTCGATTTTGAGCTTCCCGGACATATTCAGCAGCCTCTGATTCAATCCGTTGTAAATGATCTGCTTGGAACTGGTAAATGCCCCAGTACAGGCATTTCCGGGGCCCGAACAAACTTGGTGATGGAGCAGATTTGCTACCAATAGAATCAGTAATAAACTACCTCGGGGCAGAGCCCACGAGGCATCAACTTAGAACCTATAACTTTAGGTCCAATAATGAGTTTATTCTGGAGTGTCCCCCTTCGAAGGGGGCAATGGGGGATGATCAGTTAAGTTTCTGAATCAAGTTCAGGACTTCTCTAAACTCAGAAGTCATCCCCCATCCCCCTTCAAAGGGGGACTTTTATCCTTTCCGACCCAGAGGGTCGGGGAATTAAACCACTTTAGATTAATGAATTGAATCAAGTATTCTTAATACAAACTTATTGAAAAATTCCTGATGACAGATTTCATGATCCATTGTTTTAAGATATTATGCGTACTTCTCTTTTCAGGAAGCTTACCTCTCACTGCCAATGCCCAGCAGTATACTATCACCGTATCCGCAGGCGGGTTTGACCGGATTGAAACAGTTGTCTCTTTTACTTTTCCTGATGACATTGAGCAAGGAGTTTATCAACTAACAGCTCCGTCTGGAAAACCTACGCCCCTTCAGGTTGATGGAAACACCAACGGCTGGTTTATCCTGGATTCATTGTCTGCCGGCAGCCACCGCACTTATACACTTACTACAAAATTTATGGACAATCAGTATGAGTACGTTCAGTATTCCATTGACGAAATTTCGATCGCGTTTCAAACGGGAAATAAAAATGTGCTAAGCTATTTTTACCGGGACAATAGTCCGCCTGAATCACTGGATAACCGGTACAAGCGCGGCGGGTACATCCATCCTGTTTATTCGCCAGGTGGTGTTGAGCTGACCAGTCATCTGAACGTGGACCATCATCCGCATCACCTGGGAATCTGGTCGGCATGGACAAACACGGAATTCCAGGGACGGACACCCGACTTCTGGAATTTTCATAACAACACCGGGAATGTGCGGGCTGCCGGTTCACTTGGTGATAAATGGGATGGCCCGGTTCACGCCGGATTTAAAAGTCATCATCAGTTTATCGATCATTCTGCCCCGGATGATAATCCTGTCGTAGCCCTCAATGAGGAGTGGGAACTGAGAGTATATCCTGAAATAAAAAGTGGTGATTATTTAATGTTTGATCTGGCCATCACTCAGACAGCGAATACCGGCAAACCGCTTCATCTTCCTGAATATCACTATGGCGGACTCGGTGTACGTGGGCATGCTGACTGGGATGATCCGGAGAAGGTGACTTTTTTGACCTCAACCGGTTCTGGCCGGGAAGGCAACGCCACCCGCGTACGCTGGAGCCACGTTGGCGGAATTGTTGACGGTCAGATTGCGGGGCTCACCATGATGGGCCACCCGGAAAATTTCAGACATCCCCAAACGATCCGAATCCACCCGGATATCCCCTACTATAACTTTGCTCCTACTCAGCTTGGGGAGATGTCTATCAAGCCGGGATCTCCTTACATTACACGCTATCGATTCGTAACATATGATGGCGAGCCGGATGCAGATGAACTTGATGGCTTGTGGAACGATTATTCATATCCTCCCGGTGTCACGGTTCAAAAAAATCTGCCCTAATCCAAAGTGGGCGTTCGGCGAGAGGGTTGTTTATCGAATGTTGAAAAATCTGATAAACATTCCCTTCCGTACTCTTAACTAAGTGGGGCTTTTACACTCATAAGTTTATTTCAGTTCATAACAATCAAATAGAAACCAAAAAAACATGACGTCTCAAAAATTTAGAATAGGTATTGTTGGATGCGGAAATATTTCGGATATGCATGCGCAGGCTATTATCAATTCTGAACGCGGAGAGCTTTTCTCAGCCCACAGCCGAACAGAATCGAGGCTGGAAGCCTTTTGTGACACCTATGATATTTCTGGTTCAACCTCTTATGATGAATTCCTTGAAAATCCTGAGCTGGAAGCCGTCTCCATCTGCACACCGAGCGGCACCCATCTCGATTACGGCATACTGGCAGCGGAAGCGGGAAAACATGTGATTGTGGAAAAACCTATCGAGGTGACCGTAGAGCGCGGCCGGGCCCTCATCAACAGCTGCAAAGAGAATGGTGTGCAGCTGGCGGTCATCTATCAGAACCGGTTTATCGATGATGTTCAGAAAATGAAACAGATGATTGATGCCGGCGAGATTGGGGAAACGATTCTAGCCAGTGCATCTGTACGCTGGTTTCGCAGCCAGGAATACTACAGCGAATCCTTCTGGCGCGGCACGTTTGAGCTTGATGGCGGCGGGGTTGTCATTAATCAGTCCATCCACACCATTGATCTGCTCCAGTGGTTTATTGGCGATGTTGAATCTGTTTCGGGTCTGACCGGTACATTTACCCACAACGGGATTGAGGCAGAAGATACGGCCGTAGCCAGCCTGCGGTTTAAGAACGGGGCGATTGGCGTGTTCGAGGGATCAACCTCAATTGTTCCTGCCCAGAAAAGACGCATCGAGGTAAACGGCGCTACTGGAACAGCCCTCCTCGAAGGTGACCGGTTTCAGAAAAAACCTGAGGCAGATCAACCAGAGGAACCCGAAGATAGCGGAGAAGCGGCCGGAGCTGCGAGTCCATTAGGCGGCATGGAGGTGTTGAATCACCAGCGCCAGTTTGAGCAGATTTTTGAAGCTTTTGCCGAAAATAGAGTTCCCGTAGTATCAGGAGATGAGAGCCTTAAATCTCTTGCGATTGTTGAGGCGCTTTACACCTCAGCAGAAGAAAAACGAGTGGTGTTTATTGATGAGATCTTGTAAGTCAATCCTAATTATACAATAGATCTATCTGCAGAAATTCTAAACGTATAAAATTCACGCTAACCTTATCTGTTTTCTTTGATTTCTTAGGGGCTAAATTTCATGTTTTAAATTCTCTACTCTTTCGTTTGGCGAAAACAGTTAAACCATTCAACAGTTAAACGATTTAACTTTTTGCCAGGGACTTTAATCCACTTTTTTGATCTGATCTTATCATCAGATTAGCGCAACTGTCAATCCACTACACAGCATCCACGACGAGCTTGTACGTCGGATCCTCAACGATATTGACTTCGATAATAGCATCGGCATTGCGCAGGAGTTTCCGGCAATCTTTGCTTAGGTGGGTCAGATGAACGCGTTTACCGACTTTATGATAGCGTTCAGTTAATTTGTTCAGCGCTTCAATGGCGGACATATCCACCACGCGACTCTCCTTGAAATTAATCACAACATCATCGGGATCATTGAGCACATCAAACTTATCGTTGAATACTGACACAGAGCCGAAGAATAGCGGCCCATAAATCTCATAGTGTTTTGCGCCATCTTCATCCCATCGTTTTCGGGCGCGGATACGCTTGGCGTTATCCCAGGCAAAGACGAGGGCCGCAATAATCACCCCGATAATAACCGCAAGCGCAAGATTGTGCAGGATCACCGTCACCAGTGTCACCAGCACCATCACAATAATATCCGATTTTGGCATCTTATTGAAGGTTTTCAGACTGGCCCACTCGAACGTCCCGATTGCCACCATAATCATCAGACCGGTTAGGGCAGCCATCGGCAGAAGTTCAATCACACCTGCACCAAACATGATGAAGACCAACAGCATGAGGGCGGCTACAATCCCGGAAATTCTTGTGCGTGAACCTGAGGAGACGTTGATCAGGCTTTGTCCAAGCATGGCACAACCGCCCATCCCGGAAAAGAAACCCGACATCACGTTGGCGGTGCCCTGTGCAATCGCCTCTTTGTTACTGCGACCACGAGTTTCGGTAATTTCATCGATGATGTTGAGCGTGAGCAGGCTTTCAATCAGCCCAACGGCAGCCATGATTGCGGCGTAAGGAAGAATCAGCATAAAGGTGGCCATCGTAAATGGAACCTGCGGAATATGGAACGGCGGAAATCCTCCCTGTATCGACGCGATATCGCCGACCGTTCGGGTATCGATTCCGAAAAAGGTGACAATTCCAAAGATAATCAAAATGGCGGCAAGTGATGGCGGCAGTGCCGTCGTGATTTTTGGCAGGCCCCAGATAATCAGCATCGTCATCAGTACCAGTCCAAGCAATATGTAGAGCGCCGGGCCGGTAAGCCACTCCCCCGCAGGATTTTTAAATTCATTCAACTGAGACATGAAAATGATGATGGCCAGGCCATTTACAAATCCAAATATGACCGAGTGAGGAACCAGGCGCATT
This sequence comes from Rhodohalobacter sp. 8-1, assembly GCF_038150125.1. NCBI lineage: Bacteria > Pseudomonadati > Balneolota > Balneolia > Balneolales > Balneolaceae > Rhodohalobacter > Rhodohalobacter sp. 8-1. The sequence continues at coordinate 360,696 of NZ_JBBVMF010000001.1, forward strand.
AGCTTTCCCAGTTTCAGAGCGCCAGCAATCAGCTGAAAAATGCCAGCCAGTACCACAGTTGCAAAAACATATTCCGGTCCGTGCGATAGCGCCAGACTTATAATAATAACCGCAATGGCGCCTGTTGCACCTGAAATCATGCCGGGCCGTCCGCCCATCACAGCGGCAACAAGTCCCACAACAAACGCCGCGTAAAGGCCAGTTAACGGTGAGAGTCCGGCGATGATAGCAAATGCCAGCGCCTCCGGGACAAGCGCCATTGCAACGGTAATACCGGCAAGGACTTCAATTCTGTAATTTACATCGGTAGAAAACTCGAATAGCGAAAAAATCTTTTTCATTAAAAATCTAAAAGTTGACTGGCCAGAGAGGTTGAATGATCATGAACGCGCATCTGAATGATGCCGATACATAAATTATAATAGCCCGTGCCTGTAGTGTGTTCTGATGATATTTTTGAGCTGTAAAAGGTAGGGATAATCTCAGGCAAATAATCCGAAAATTATTGAAATTCAATAAGTTAGGGTGATTCATGCCTTGTAAGTAACTGATAAATAAAGGTGGCACCGCTTCCACGGTATTGGGAGAAAATATCTGATTCGCGACATTTTTTAGCTATCGATGGACAGTTTTATTTCTTGAGGGAAATCCCCTCTTTGAGAGGGGAAATGGAATTGAAAACTGCGGAGCGCAGATTTTCAAACCGAGTGGTGTGTTGAAATGGCCAGGAGTTGGAATATGCTTATAGTTTTCTTCAAGGCTCTGAAACACACCCCTCGTAACACTCATCCGGCGTTGCCGTTTCGTTTAAACTTTTTCGCTGTCGCGTGCAAAAGATGAGCCCTCTCCAGAGGGGATTTTAAAATCTGACACCTCTCAAGATGGTATTGCCCCTTATTTAGGGCAAGATTATTAGCTACCGGTGACAGATTGTAAATTAGTTAATCGATATACCTTTTACTCCAACGGCTATGTGTCAGATCTCCCTTCCGAGGGGAGATCATCCTGTTCGTTTAGAACAGGGTAAGAGGGGTGTTGAGAGACTTGATGACGGAATCGATGCCAGGTTTTCAGATTGGTAATAAGTTCTGTTAGACACCCCTCCCGGCTAAAGCCGTACTCCCCTCTGGGAGATTTTTTCTTTCATTCCTCAAATGGTGTTGCCCGTTTTTGGACAAAACTGGTAGCTCGAAACGTCATCTCCTATTCCGGCTCAATCTTTTAACTCTGCCAGCGGAAGATCAATTTCCAATACAAAGACGGGAGATCGCGGATCGGAGTCCTCGATGACGTGTGAGAAGATTGTAAACTTGTTACAAGAGAGCTTAGCAATACCGTCATGGCTCATGGCCCTCTCGGGTCGGCGACCCGAGCTACGTACAGCGGGTCGCTGACCCGCTTCGATGATTAACTCAACGCCCAGTATTTAACTATCTATGCAGGAATGTGGATACAGAAAGCCCCTCTCCCAATATGAAGCACCTGAATTCTGGTTCGTGACAATCGACGGTGATGGAAAATGGCTACTGACTCTTGCATGGCTCATAGCCATTTCGGGTCGGCGACCCGAGCTACGTCAATCCCTCAAGCCCGCGACACGCTTCTTTTAGCTCCTCCTCTTTTTTGGCAAAGCAGAACCGCAGCTGGAATTTGCCATCGTCGGGATTTGAATAGAACGAACCACCCGGAACGGATCCTATTCCCACCCGTTCGATGAGTGTGGAGCAGGCTTCCTGGTCGTTGCTGAACCCGGGCTGACCGGCCAGCGGGCGAAAATTTGCCAGTACATAGTAAGCTCCCTCCGGCCACGGCACATCAAAGCCGGCTGATTCCAGTGCCCGGCACATCATCGTCCGCTTTTTATCGTAATCTTTGAGCAGCTGATCGTAATAGCTGCTGCCCGTGGCAAAGCCTTCGGCCAGGCCGTACTGGAGCGGGGTCGGCGCACAGATGTAGAGGATATCATTCAGCAGTCCCATCTTTTCGATAATCTCTTCCGGACCGGTTGCATAGCCAAGCCTCCAGCCGGTCATGTTAAAGGTTTTGGAAAAGCTGCTCAGAGTGATCGTCCGCTCGAAAGCTCCATCCAGTGAAGCCAGCGAGAGATGCTCCCGGCCATCGTAGGTCATATATTCATACACTTCATCCGTGATGGCATAGAGATCATGTTTGATCAGCAATTCCAGCAAGGTTTCAAGCTCCTCCGGGCTCCACACTTTTCCGCAGGGATTGTTGGGCGTGGTGAGCACAATCGCTTTTGTGTTTGGCGTGATCAGCGATTCAAGTTTGTCAAAATCTACCTCCCATGAAGGTTTTTGGAGAGCGAGTGATTTTTGTGTCACTCCCCGAAGGTCAAGCAGTTTACTGTGGTAGCCGTAAAGCGGTTCGAACTGGATCACCTCATCGCCGGGCTCAAGCAATGCAAACGCAGCGGTTGCAAACGCCCCGGTGGAACCGGCGGTGACCAGGATATTTTCAGCTCCCTTCACCGGAATCTGATTGAATGATCTTACCTTATCCATAATGCGATCAACCAGCGGATCAGCTCCGCCAAACGGTGCGTAAATGGATTTGTCCTGATCGATGGCTTTCTTTGCTTCTTCTTTGATGGGGCCCGGGGCCGGCATATCGCAAATTCCCTGCCCCAGGTTGATGCCGTTCACCGCATTTACACGGGCGGTCACCGACCGGATATCACTTTGATGCAGATTATTTGTAAGAGAAGAGAGTGGTTTCATAGGGTATTAAAATCGGTTCTGTTCTGAATGAAGATGAAGATGGCAACTTTCAGCGGATTTCACAAAGTCCCCTTGATCTCCCTCACCTTATCCACCAGCTTGTCGTAATGCGAGCCTTTCCAGTAGATCTTCCCGCACTGGTCACACTGCATAAATTCTTCGAAACTCTTTTGAACCCGCGGAGGCAGCTCTGCCTCCACATCTGCTTTTTCCACCGACTTCAAGTGACCATTGCAGCTCATGCATCTTGAAAAGGGGCTAAGTTTTGATGAGAGATTGAAATATCGAATAACGTCTGAAAGCTGCTCATCCGGATCTGTCGACCGCAGCCAGTGACCATAAGAAAGTTTGCCGTGTTTCAATAACCCCACATCCCTGGTGAGCACAGCACGGTTTTCCTGAACAGCGTTTTTTACTATCTCAGGATCACTGGCGCTATTGTTGTAGAGAGTGTCGATTCCAGTGAGGCGAAGCAGCCGCGCCAGTTTACCAAGATGAACATCCGCTACAAACCACTCGGGCATCTCATCAACCGGCCTGATATTATCTGGGTAATTTGAACCGTCTATGATCTCTTTCGGTATCACCATCAGGCTGTCACCGCCGGAAACATTATAAGAGAGCGGATTTTCTCTGCCGTTCACCATCAACCCAAACACTTCCACATGCGGCACGCCACACGACTCAACCAGGTCTTTGGCTGATGGATTAAGGTGAAATGACTTTTCAACCTCCGGCTGACCTGTGAAAACCTGCAAAGAACCTTCGAACTCAAACCGGGCCGTGTTCATATATATGTCATTAATGGATGTGTCTGCTTCTCCATTAATAACGGCAGACGCACCGTAAAAACTCCCGCTTTTTCAAGACCATCCTCTTGAGCCAGCAAACACATGATCCGCAGATGTTCAAAGATGGCCCGCATATTCTATTCTGCGACTCATGATCAATAAGCTGAGTCGCAGAACATCGCCCTGGAAAACAGTGTATTGCAAACAGCCCTGAAATAATCTATTCTGCGACGGTACATACTGCGAATGAAATTTCGTTGAATTGTATGTTATTGCCATTCTAAATACTACTGCAGTTGCCCGTTCGTTTTGATTGTATTACATTGTAATACATTTAATTTACTACTATGAGTACAACACTTTCAATTCGCATCGACAAAGATCTTGAACAACTTCTTGAGCAGGCCGCCAAACGTACCGGACGCCCCAAAAGTGAATTGGTTAGGGATGCCATCAGGCGTCAGTTATCTATCGAATCCTTTCAACAACTGCGTAAAGAACTTTTGCCCTACGGAGAAGCGCAAGGATGGTTAACTGATGAAGATGTTTTCAGGGAAGTTTCGTGAGCTTCTTTTTATTGATTTTGATTGGTCTCACGGTGCACTCTTTAAACACTAAACACTTCAATGATCAATTCTCATCCCGGAGTGTATCATGAAAATTTTTGCCGATACCAATGTATTGGTGAGTGCATTTACGGCAAGGGGGTTGTGTGCAGATCTGCTTGAAATTATACTTGCTGACCACCAGTTGATGACAGGAGAATTTGTATTACAAGAGTTACAAAGGGTACTGACAACTAAACTCAAGGTTCCTAAAAGAAAAGTATCCGATGTCTTTCAATTCCTTCGAAATCATCATGTGGAACCTATACCTGAAAACCCTTCTAAAGTAAAAGTCAGGGATGAAGATGACCGATGGGTATTAGAATCAGCATTAAGAGCAAAAGCAGATATACTGGTTACCGGAGATAAAGACCTTTTAACTATTTCAAAACAAGTACCACAATTGAGAATTGTAACACCAAGGGAGTTTTGGGAGCTTGTGCAAAAGTGAGTCTGAGCTATAATCGAGTAGACGGCCGCGAGCAATAAGCCCACGTTGCGCCTCTTGCCAAAAGCACTGCTTTGCAGCACACCATCACCCCGCGACGTGACCAGTCATCAATAATTGCTCCCCTCCTCTTATCACCGGATAAAACAATCCCTTCCCGAACTCGAAACCAATCAATCGGGTTCTTATATCCTTATTCCCTGCCGGGAAACATTACACAAACGTTATCAATAACGGCTGTTGATTTATCGATTTTCTGCTAACAGTATTTATCTATCAGGCTTTTGGTTTCATGAACACGCACCAGGCAAGCACGAAAAAACGGTATCCAATTAGAAATCTGACCCGGATTATGGTTCTCACCCGTATCACCGTTATACTAACTGCTTTCGTCTGCACCCTTACTTTTCTATTTCTGCCAAATGATTCTTTCTCAAATCCGGCAGCTGCCAACTCGTTTGCCGCACCGGCTGATACAACCCGTTCTGAGAATGAACCTTATACATCCGGGAAATCACTCGGCGGTCACCTGCTGGCTTTGCCATCGTACCTGTTTCAGTGGTCAACCTGGCCATTAGAGGCAGGATTCAAACAAGCCGAGACAAATCTTCTCCCCTACCTGCTTGAAGGCGAACGTGGCGATTATGGTGTGTTTCCGCTATTCGAACTGGGTGGTGCCACTGGGTATTCATACGGGTTGCTGCTCTTTCACAATCGCCCGTTTTATCAAAATCATAGTGCGCGCATTGAAGCCCTGTTCGGGTCAAGCGACTACAATGACTTTGATTTTGATTACGATATCAACCGCTTTTTGTCCGACAGAGGGCGACTTGAAATAGAAGCCACATACGGCAACAGTCCTGACCGCACGTTCCTTTTTGGAAATGATGCTCCTTTTAGCGACCGGAGCTTTTTTGACCGGGAAGATATTGAAGCAGGCATCCGTTACGGTTACAGCATGTCAGACAGAGCCGCTTTATTGTTTAACGCAGACTATTTAAGACGTAAAATCACACAGAGCGATAGAGTCACAGAGGAAAATGCGCCGGCGTTTCCCACCACCTTTCTCACTACAAATTCTCTTCTCTCCACCGGCATTCAGGTGTCGCTTGATAATGCCCGGGGTGTGCCGAGGATTAACCGCGGCTACCGGCTGATTACCGACCTGCAGTGGAGCCGGTCACTCATGAATAACAGGTTTCATTACTTCAATTACCGAGCCGAGTGGAACCAGTTTATCCCGATTCCTTTTCTGCCTGATAACCGCCGTTTTGCATTCAAAGGAGAACTACGGAAAGCAGAACCGCTAAGGGGAAAAGAAGTTCCCTTTTTCGAAAATCCAAGCCTTGGCAGCTCCCGTGATCTGCGAGGCTTTTCAACCGACCGGTTTCGTGAAAGCGGAAGCTTGTTATTTACGCTCGAGTACCGCTATCCGCTCTGGGATTTTTCTGACGTGGTTCTTTTTATTGATGAAGGTCAGGTATTTAACAAGTACTCTGATATTGGAATTAACGATTTTCACACAAGTTACGGTTTTGGCTTTCACCTGATTTCGTCCAAAGGATTTGCATTCCGGTCCGAGTTTGCGTTCAGCCGTGAAACATCCCGATTTATTCTTTTAATTTCCCCAAACTTTTGATCTCTGATTTGAAATCAATCACTCTGACAAATCACTCATATTATTTCCTGCAGTTGCTGTTTGGCTTGATGGTGCTGCTGAGCGGCTGTGGCACCTCCAAACCATACACTACCGGAACCATAAAGACGTTTGATCCCGACACGTCTGCAATCGACCAGCCCGGCGAAGCTGCCTCCTACCAGTACTGGGATCGTATTGACAACACTATATTACATCAGATCGAAAAGCCACTGGACCTGAACCGTGTCTTCCGGTTTGCGGGTAAAACGCTCGGCATTTCAGGAGCTAAACAGGCCGATAATATCAACCGTCTCGATGAAGCCCCCAAATCGAGCTGGTATACCTTCCGCCACTACTACAACCCGATGACGCCCGACGAACTTGCGCGCGGCCCGAACACAACTCATCCCGATACAAGCGGAAACTGGACCATATTTTCCGCTAAGCTCGAAGGAATGAACCCCGGATTCTTTGCCGAAGATTCAGAAGGCAATCGGTTCCTCATCAAATTTGATGGCCCCAATTATCCCGAGCTGACTACCTCAGCCGAAGTCATCAGCACAAAAATTTTTTATGCTTCAGGTTATTACGTACCGGAATCCACCATCACCTATTTCGACCCGGACAGGGTTGAGGTTGGCGATGGCGTGATGATTGAAGAAAATTGCAAGGAGCAGCAGATGACCCAGGATGATTTTCGCGGGATTATTTCAAACGCCACGAGAAACGAGAAGGGACAGGTTCGGGCGCTTGCCAGCAAGTTCGTGGACGGTGTACCGCTCGGCCCATGGAATTTTGAGGGGACCCGTAGTGATGATCCAAACGACCGCGTAGATCATGAACACCGCCGTGAGATCCGGGGCATGCGTGTCATCAGCTCCTGGCTGAACGATACCGACCGCCGCGACGCTAATACGATGTCGCTTTATACAGATCAGGGATACATCCGGCACCTGGTCCAGGATTTTGGCAACACACTTGGTGCGAACGGAGCATCTATTCACTACCCGATCTATGGGCAGGCGTACCTGGTTGATCCGCGCTATATGCTTGTTTCCGGGCTGTCGCTCGGCTTAAAAGTTCATCCATGGGAAGAGATCGACGTAGAGAACTATATCCCGGATCCCTCAGTAGGTTATTTTAGGTCTGAAACATTTCTTCCCGGGGACTGGGTGCCGGTTCACCCCATTCCCGCGTTTGAGAATATGACGCTGCGGGATGCATTCTGGGGCGCGAAACACGTGATGAGTTTCAGTGATGAAGATATACGCGCCATTGTGGAAACCGGAGAGCTCAGCAATAAAAGTGCTGAAGAGTACCTGGTCCAGACACTCATTGAACGGCGGAATATGATTGGCGGGTATTGGTTCAGTAAAATCAACCCGATAGACAAATTTTCGGCAGAACGGCAGGGTGATCAGCTCACTTTAAAATTTACAGATCTCGGGAGTGAAACAGGGATCTTCGACAGCGAATCAACCCGCTACATCTACACGCTAAAAACGACAGACGGGACAACTTACGCGGTAAATCGTTCCTCAGATGATTCCTCATTACAGGATGTTGTTCCCTCTCCGGATCAGGATGATACACTTGTGCTTCACTATCAAATCAAAACTATAAGAGACGACGTAAACACACCGGAAAGAAATGTGGATGTGTATGTTGTTGAGGACGACAACGGTATACGGATCGGCGGTATGCACAGGGAAGAATAAGAACTAAGCCATGGCAGCGAAACTACTCCAGCAGGTAAAAGAAAACTTTTTTGATATCCGGAAAAAAGAGTGGCCGGACGTATTAATGATGTCACTCTATTTTTTCCTGGTTATTGCCGTCTTTTGGGTTCTAAAGCCCATGAAACGAGGCATCCTTGTGAACCTATACCAGGAAGTGCCGCTCATGGTCTGGGGAATCAGTTTTGCCGGGGCCGAGGTAGAGCAGCTTGCAAAAGTTGCCAATATGTTTGTCGTGTACTTATTTGTGATCGCCTTTACACTGCTCTCGCGAAAGCTGCCCCGTCAGCAGATGAACCTGGTCCTTTGCACTTTTTTTGCAAGCTTATTCGTACTTTTTTCATTTCTGGTGAATGACCCCGGAGAACCTACAGCGTGGTCTTTTTATATCCTTGGCGATATTTTCAATTCCGCGATGGTCACCTTCTTCTGGGCCTACAGCAACGATCTTTTCAGTTCTGATCAGGCCAAGCGAACGTATGGAATCGTAGGACTTGGCGGCATCATAGGCGGAATTGTCGGCTCCTCCGTTGTTGTGGGCTTTGTGGACCAGGTGGGTCGCCCCTCTCTGATGATCGCCAGTATATTTCCGCTCGTCATCATGACCGCCATCGGCTATTGGGTGCACAACCGCACAGAGAAAAAAGAAGCAGAACCGAACGAACCGTGTGCAGAAGGCAAACGCTGTAATGCTTTGTTTGAGGGCGCCGATATTGTATTTAAATCAAAGTATCTGCTCACCATCGTTGGTATCCTCGGTCTCTATGAAATGGTCTCAAACATTGTTGACTTTCAGCTGTCGGCTGTCATTGCATCGGAAATCCAGGGTGATTTAGAAAAGGACGCCTATTTTGGGTTTGTGGGGCAGATCACAAGTATTCTGTCATTGGTGGTGCAGCTCTTTTTCACGAGCTTTGTGATGAAACGATTTGGTGTGGGAGTGGCACTGCTCTTTCTGCCGGTGGCCATCACGTTTGGCACGATCGGCTTCCTGATTGTGCCCGGCCTTTTATTTGTCACCATTATGTCGGCCGGCGATAATAGCCTGAACTACTCCATCAACCAGTCGGCAAAAGAGACGCTGTATACGCCCCTGAGCCAGGATGCCAAGTACAAAGCGAAGGCATTTATCGATATGTTTGTGCAGCGATTTGCCAAAGTTCTCGCTGTTGTTCTGAACCTTGTGGTTGCGGCATTGGTTGGGCTCGGGCAGGTGCACTGGCTCTCCCTTGCAACTTTAATGATCCTTATTTTTTGGATTATGCTTGTGCGCTATGCGGGCAGGGAGTTCAAGAAGAAAGCAGATCCGGAAGAGATACCGAGCGTAAATGAAGGATAAAGAGTGGTTCTGAGCGCTGGCCATGGTATTTTGAGATATGGAATAAACTACCTCGGGGTAGAGTCACAAGGTATTAACATTGAACCCATAACTTTTTGTTCAATATGTAGTTTCTTATGGAGTGTCCCCCTTCGAAGGGATCCCTTGCGGGAAAAGGGGGACTTTTATCTCATTCCGATCCAGAGGGTTGGGGAATTAAACCACTTATAATTAATACACAAACCTGTTGAAAAAACTGGTATCCATATTTTACGATGTGCGCGAAAATGAGTGGAAGCCGGTCTTCCTGATGGTGGGATTGCACTTTTTGTTGATGGTAGTCCTATACTTTCTGAAACCTGCACGTGATAGTCTTTTCCTTGTGGAAACAGGCCCCGATCAGCTTCCAATTGTATACATTGTCCTGGCGCTGGTTTCATTGCCGATCACTTATCTGGTATCTGATGTGCTTGCGAGATTTCCAACCCGGCAGGTCATCGGATATGTGCTTGGGTTTTTAACACTGAATTTGATGCTTCTCAGGTGGCTTTTTCTGTTTGACCACCCGCTTATCTACATGGCGTTTTATATTTGGGTAGGAATCTTTGGCATCCTGGTGATTTCGCTATTCTGGCTGCTGGCGAACTCTATTTTTGATGCGGCTCAATCAAAACGTCTGTTCTCTCTGCTGACACTCGCAGCCATTGTAGGATCCATATTTGGAAGCCAGGCATCAAGCCTTGTGGTTTCTTATACCCCTGTTATCACCGAAGATCTTCTGTATATCAGCATTGGTATTCTCTGCTTCGCCGTACTGATCCTTTACTTTATTCCCGGGGTAAATTCAGAAAATGATCGGAAAGGCCGGCCTGAAAGCCGGATTACCGGTAACGACAAAACGCCATCAGCAGTAAAAACAGTCGTTGGCTCAAAATATCAGCTGCTGATTGCCGGAATCATCGGACTAACCACTATTGCCACTACCTTTACCGATTACCAGTTTAAAGCACTTTCATTTAACGCATACCCCGAAACAGAGAACCTAACGGCGTTTATTGGCACGTTTTACGCGGGAATTAGTCTTGCATCTCTTGGCATCCAGGTACTATTCTCATCGGGCATCATCAAAAAATTTGGCGTTGCCGGGGCTGTCTTAACCCGTCCGCTGGGAATGATGCTTGGCGGTCTGCTAATGGCTGTTGAGCCGGTTTTAGCATCTGTTGTGTTACTCAACGGATTTGACAGTGCCACGCGATACTCCATCGATAAAACAGGCCGCGAGCTCCTGTTCCTGCCGCTATCGCAGCACATAAAAGAGCGCACGAAACTATTTATTGATCTGTTTGTAGACCGCTTTTCACGAGGCTTGAGCGGCGCAATTCTTCTTCTGCTATTATACATGATGGAGACACCCATCACACTAATTACCATCATTCTCCTGTTCACCATCGCCTGCTGGATATTCCTGGGATACAGGGCTAAAAAAGAGTATATCGATACCTTCAGAACATCCCTTCAGCGGATGCTGGTTGATACGGATAGCATTGAACTGGACCTGAATGAACCGGTTATTCTGAAGCTTATTAAAGAGTCTCTTCAAAGCGGAAATGACAACCAGGTTCTTCACACGCTAATCCTTCTCGAGAATACAGATGTTGAACCTGTGGCCGGCGAATTACGGGTTTTGCTAAACCATCCAAATACTGAGATTCGCCTGAATGCACTCAAGCTGCTTCAGAGTGTAGAGAGTGTGCACTGGCTGGAGGATGTTAAGAACCTGCTAAACGATGACAGTCCTGAAATACGTGTTGAGACGATTTACTATCTCTGCATACACTCAAACGATGACCCGTCATCTGTCATCCAGTCGTACCTTAAGACAAATCAGCCCCAGATGCAGTCTGCCGCACTGGGCTGCACCTGTAAGCATGGTGAGCAAGATGATGACGGCCCGGACCCAAAACTGTTCGACGACATCATGAATAATCTTCCGGATGATGAAAAAGAGCAGGTTGTCATAAAGGCACAGCTTGCTGATGCGCTGGGGTTTGTTAAAAGCCGGTCGCTGGCCAGCAGGCACTTGTCAAACCTGATCCAGGACAGCAACCGTACCGTGGTTACAAAAGCACTACAAAGCATTGCGAAACTTAAACTCGATCGTATGGTCCCTGATCTGCTCCAGATGCTCAACACCAAAAAGTTTACCCCGGAGGTCAGGGAAACACTTGGCTCCTATGGCAACGATTACCTGACGCTTTACAAAAGCAAGTTTCTGGATGCCTCTCTGCCACTGATGGTTCGCAAACAGATTCCCGGCATTTTCTACCACCGTCCCAACGAAACATCCATGCGCCACCTCGAAGATATGATTGAAGCTGATGAGCCCGACCTTCGTTATCACGTCATTAAAACATTGAATAAAATTCACCGGGAATATCCCGGTCTAGAACCAAACCGTGAACGGGTATACAGCTGCCTGAGATCTGAATCCGGCAACTATTTTAACTTGCTGGCCATCAAGGCGATTCAGCCTGAAAGCCGTCCAAACAGCATCCTACTGAAGGCTCTGTCTGAAAAAATGGATCAAACCCTGGAGCGGATGTTTCGCCTGCTGGGGCTCATTTACAATCAAAAAGATCTCTACAGTTCCTACCTGGCGCTGAAAAGCATCTCGCGGGACAAACGCTCTGCCGCGGTAGAATTTATTGATAACATACTGGACCCAAAGGATCACAAATTGGTCTTTCCGATTGTGGACGACATCAGCGAGGAAAAAAAGATGGAAACCGGCTATGAGCTCTTTAATATCGAAAAAGTTAAATACGACCAGGCACTCATCAAACTATTTAATGGAAATGACCGATGGCTGAAAACATGTGCCATTTACAGTGTATCGCCTGTGTGCCCGGCAACCCTTCAGGAGAGGGTTGAAACGTACACCAAATCGGACGATCCGCTCTACCGCGAGACCGCCCGGATGGTAAAGCAGCGAAATCAGCGGTACAACGGGTCTGAAAAACAAGCAAACGAAAATCATCAGCAGTCATGAAAACCACCATTGAACGGGTCATTTTTTTACAGAGTATCGAGTTGTTTGCTGATATCCAATCAGAACAGCTGGCGCAGATTGCGGGCATAACCGACTATTTTACACTTTCAAAAGATGAGGTGCTCTTCACCAAAGGAGAAAAATCTCAGCATCTCTATCTGCTGATAAACGGCACCGTTAACGTCACTCGAAACGGCGAGGAGAATAAAGAATTTGATGGACCTGAAGCCCTTGGCGTATGGGGATTTTTTGATGATGGCGACAGGCTTCTCACCATCACTTGCAGCGCGGATTGCCAGTTTCTGCGAATTGACCGGCTCGATTTCTTCGACCTTCTTGAAGACCGCGTTCATCTGAGCCGCGGACTCTTAAAGTATTTTGTAAAACGTATCAGAAAATTAATTGAGGTATCCGATGAAGTTATATAAACAGCATGTCCCTGCATATCTGATCACAACCTTGTTTCTGCTGGTTACACTTTCAGCCTGCAGCAGCACGAACTACACAGCAGCCGGCGATACTCAAGAAGTTGAAGCCAGCGATGCCAGTCAGCGCCCCGATGGCTACATCTACTCACTTTTTTTGATAGGTGATGCAGGTGACGCAACACTTGATCCCCTCTCGGGATCGCTTCGGGCGATGGGGGAAAAACTCGCGGAGGTCGACACCAGCGGCGCCGTGGTTTTCCTTGGAGACAATATCTACCCGCACGGCCTTCCGCCTGAAGATTCTGAGAGGCGGCCTGAGATTGATGAACGGCTTCTGGCTCAAATCGAAACGGTTAAAGATTTTGGAGGTCCGGTCTATTTTATTCCGGGCAACCACGACTGGGAATCATCAGGCGAAGATGGATTGGAATACATCCGCCGGCAGGAAGATTTTGTAGAAGAGCGCATGGGACGGGGCAACAGCTTTTTGCCCGATGATGGCTACCCGGGGCCGGTGTCTGTGACGCTTCTGGATAAAAATGAATCAGCAGGTATTAATTACTCCATCGGGCTGATAATTATGGATACGCACTGGTGGATTCATCCGCACGACAAACCGCTGCCGCAAGGAGCTGAAACCGAAGAGCAGGCCAAAGAGCTCGTTCTGAATAACCTGGCTGAACAGATGAGCCAGTTTACAGACGAGGAACTGGTTTTTTCTGCACATCATCCGCTTTACTCCTTTGGGCGGCACGGCAGCAAGTTCCCGCTGAAAACACACCTCATGCCGCCGGTCTTTGGCTCAGCTTACGCTCTGTATCGGAATATGTGGGGATACCCGAATGACATCACGCATAAACATTACAGCCGGATGAAAGAGGGAATCCTGGCGGCTGCATCCGACAACCGAAGCACCATTTTTGTGGGTGGCCACGAGCATAGCCTCAGCTTTATACCGGTTGAAGAAGATGGAAAACAGTTTCACCAGATCGTGAGCGGATCCGGCACCCGGAGTTCTTACGTCAGGAAAAAAGATGGCCCTGTATACACCTACCAAACACGGGGCTTTGCCATTCTGCGCTACTACCCTGACCGTTCCAAACGCATTGAGTTTTATAACAATGGAGGCGAGCAACTTTTTGACCACCCGTTTTTAAGTAAGTAATCTTTTTTTTTTGATGCATGAATTCTTTACATATAAAACTACAATTGGTTTTTCGCTTGTTGACTTACGATGCAGTTTTTTCCAGAAAAATCAATATTTATTAACCTATGTCAGATAAACGAATTACTGTAGATATGAATGCAAAAGCTGTTTTACTACTATTCATTATACCAATGCTTATGATTCAAAACGGAAATACACAGGAGATTAATCGCCTTTCGAAAATCGGAACCTTCGATCAGCAATCAATTCCCAGCTACATTTCAAACGATTCTTTCTTTACATACGACTCTGAATCTGACGTATACTCCGCAACTGCATTATCCGGAGAACCAGAGTCCCATGAAAGCGCACCTCCTTTTTTATGGAAAGCGATCCAGGGCGATTTTATTCTGAGGGCTGAAATAGGGTTTGATAAAAATAATAAGGAATACCCCATGGCCGGCTGGATGCTGCGAAATTCTATATCAGAAGAAGAGAGTGACGATGATTTATTATTTGGAATAAATCCATCAGAATTGCTCAGTGAAACCAAACCCAACAGAAGTGAGGACAAATCGGGCAGAAACACCATCTTCGTCCTACAGGTTTCCCGTGTGGGCAATCAGATTACATTCAAAATGGCTCAATTTGGTGACCACTTACAGACGATTCGACAAATTTCAGATACTATGAAGAATCAACTCTTTGCAGGACTATTTGTAAAAAACAGACCGGGCAAAGAAGCGGAGCTGACGTTTCGTAACGTTCGTATAGTAAAACCTGCACCGGATTCTATGGAAACTTACCAAAATTATTTGGGCAGCAGGCTCGAAATAGTAGATATTGATCAACCCAACCGTACGGTTTTGTATGAGACCGAGCACTCTATCCAGGCTCCAAACTGGACAAACGATGGGAAAAAATTGATCATAAATTCTAACGGCTACCTATATAATTATCATTTGGAGAATGGAACATTATCACGGCTCAATACAGGGTTCGCAACTAATAATAATAACGATCATGTAATCTCTTTTGATGGTACCCTTTTGGCAATCAGCCATCATAAAGAAGAGTACGGAGGCGAATCAACAATTTATACGCTACCGGTTGAGGGGAGCGATAATCCAAAGCAGGTGACACAGTCCGGACTCGGTGCATCTTATCTGCATGGAATTTCCCCGGATAATAAGACTGTGATATTTACCGGTTATCGGGATGGTCAATATGATATTTATGCGGCCAACACTGAAACGATGGAAGAAACACAACTGACGAATACGGCCGGACTTGATGACGGTTCTGAGTACTCACCGGATGGGAAGTATATCTACTTTAATTCGAATCGTACTGGGACAATGCAAATTTGGAAAATGGATGCGGATGGATCAAACAAACAGCAGCTTACTTTTGGCGAAGATACACACGACTGGTTTCCCCATATTTCACCTAACGGAAAATGGATTGTCTTTCTAAGTTATGGCCTTGACGTTGAATCAGGAGATCACCCGTTCTATAAAGAAGTAACGCTGCAGCTGATGCCGGCCGAAGGCGGTAAACCTCAGGTTATCGCTTATTTATACGGCGGACAAGGTACGATCAATGTTCCGAGCTGGTCACCCGACAGCAAGCGAATATCGTTTGTTAGTAATTCCGGACGATTTTACTAAAAGAAATTTTTAAGAACGGAAAAAATATTTTTTTTATCGGCAAAAGCAGGAGCTTGAGCAGTCGTGACAGGTATGATACAGTGTGTTGAAGCTAACACAAATAGCGGGTTTAATTCCTGGTAAAATCAAATATGTTTATAAAACTGACCTCCCTCTTAAAGTACTATGTATTTGTACTCAGTTTCTGGCTTCTGCCGCTTTTGATCTTTTCCTCCTGCTATTCGTCGAAACCCTTTTAGCTTCCCCGGATCTTGAAAGCAGTGCGGGCTCTACAACATCCTACTCAAACACCAATACCCTTCATACATTCCTGCACTGATTTATCCCTTCTATTTTATTTTTTCGATTAAACATCATAGATAAAACGAAAAAATCAAAAACCGAGAGTCGTCCGGGCTTACAGGTATATCATTCATTTCTTATCTCATGGCCGAATGGAGTAAGAGCCAGCCCTGCCAGCTTAAGGTGCTGTTTTGCAAAAGGTATCCCCACAATGGTGATGAAGAACAAAATACCAAACAGTAAATGGGTAAGTGCAATCCAAATACCTCCTACCAGGATCCAGATAATATTAAAGGCAAGTGAGAGACAGCCTTCCGAACTCCTGGTGGCCACTATTTTTTTACCAAAAGGCCAGATTGCCATCTCAGTGAGCTTTAGTGTTTGCAATCCGAAAGGAATACCCACAATGGTGATTATCAAGATAAAGCTCGCTAATAAGTATTCGAGCGCGATTATAAAACCCCCGAAAATTAGCCAGATAAGATTTCCTAAAAACTTCATGAAATAAGTGTACACATTTTATCTTTGAATGAAAAAATTGAAATGAAGGCCAAAGAGAGTTATTTCCTTAATGATAGTTCGAGATAAGAAATAAGTCCAAAAGTCATCCTTCTGAGTGGGCGTCCCATTGGAGATCTGTCGTTACCTTTGGTATAGTCATTCTCCGGATCAGACTCACTGTTAGGCGCAATGCCCTCTGAAGAGGCTGGGCAGGCTTTGCGAGGTGTTAATTGTTCTCTGCTTTCCGTCGGGACGCGTTCGTGACCGAGTTTTCCCGAACAGATCACGACGAGGTACCCTCAAGATTAGTGTCTTACATTCCTGTAAGCCAAGGCACCCATGCCGTGCACACACCAAGTACATCAAGGCACATACCTTCTTGCTTTTTTGAGAGTTCCTGGTAGCTTTATACAGCTAATGCATAACAACAAACTGAAACCTTGAAAATGTGTTAATTGCAATCCTGTATTTATCAGAAATGATTTTGAGTCTCATTAAATTTATATGATTTTCATCAACCGCTGCACAGCAAATCCTCTGCTATTATGACATCTGGGAATAAATTTTCTATCATATTCATTACAAAATTGATCGCGTCTTTTTCAGTAGTTATTATGTTTATTTTTATAGGAGGATCCAAAAACAATAATGGGGTTATACAAACAGTACAAGGCCCTGTCGGATCAGATACTCTTGGGGTAACGCTTAGCCATGAGCACCTTTTCTCCAACTTTGGGCTTCCAATTAACGAGACGAGCACTTACGATGAAACCAGGCTCCTCGCACAAGTCATACCGTATCTGACCATGTTACATAGCCAGGGAGTTCGAACCATATTTGATTACACAGCCAGTCACTTTGGAAGGCGGGCGGACTTGCTAAAGGCAATATCGGACTCTACCGGTATCAGTATCGTCACCAATACAGGCATTTACGGAGCTGCAGATGACCGGCATATACCTAAATATGCATATGACGCGTCTGCTATGGAGCTGGCGCGGCGCTGGATAACAGAGGCAAATAACGGGATCGATGGAACGTCGATTCTGCCAGGCTTTATCAAGCTGGCATTCGACCAAGGCCCGCCATCGCAGATTGATCGTAAGTTATTCGAGGCGGGTCTACTGACGCATCTGGAAACCGGTCTGACCATAGCCGTGCATACCGGGGACAACCCGGACGCCGTACATCTTCAACTCGATCTGCTGAATAAGTACGGGGTTCATCCAAGTGCATGGATATGGACTCACGCCAACTTGCATGATGACTTCGAATTGTTATTTGAGGTTGCTGACCATGGCGCATGGATCTCTATGGACGGTGTAAACCACGAGAATATTGAGCAATATCTTGAGTACATCCAGCGGTTCAAGGATGCCGACCTACTTGACAGACTACTGCTTTCCCATGACGGCAACGGGTATCCCGCCGGTGGTGATATAAGGCCATTCGAGGCGATTCCAAAAGAGTTAATTCCGTCCATGCGTTCCCACGGATTCTCGGAGTCTGTCATCGATCAATTACTGGTGAAAAACGCCGGTGAAGCTTATGCAATCCGCGTTCGGAGGACGGGAGAAAGAGAGAATTGAACGCATTACAGAAATTAAGTTTACTAGAGCAAGCAGGCGATTTATGCCCCTAACACTGCCAACCCATAAAATAGCGTGACGATACACTTACCATCATACGAACTGCTCTGCTCACCGGTTTATGTTTAACTGTTCTAATCTGAAGCCTCGGGCAATACTATGCGTACGACCTTCTTCCCGAACAAGTGGATTAAGATATCTGTGGATAAGCGTACTTTTTTCCTCTACATACTGCCGCATCTATTTTGTAAGCGGTCATCTTACAGCGTTGTGGATATGTCAATGATCTCAACAATAGACAGGGCAAGTTGAGTTTACTCATTTAGATTCAACACTGGTGTTCTTCCCGGGATCATATACCAATCAATACAGCTATCTGTTTTCCCGTTTCAATGCCCTCTTAGATATTAATTAAACCAGTACGACATCTTAAAAACGACGGCGCGGTTGCGGGAAGTCATTGTTTTGGGAAAGTAATTGTCGGTATAGACGATAAAAATATCGGATACCGGGCTGTACCTCCACTGCAGGCGGCTGTTAATATTTTAATTATCTATTTGTTCGTTATACTGAACAAAATTTGTAAAGAAAAGCGTGCGCGTAAAGGTAATATCCACTTTCGGGCCGATTAGCCAGAAAGAGTTCTCTCCCCAGGGTTGCGGCAGATCGAGGTAGTTATAGCTGGCTACCATCGAGACACTGCCGTGGGGCTGATAACGATAGTTAATATCCCCACGCAAATATGCACGGTTGCCGTTATAGAAACCACCCCTGCCAAATGTTGCCGAGTAACGGAATAAATTCCTTGTATCTGACCTGAACCGTACAAATGCGTCCAGCCAATTATAATCAGTTCCTCTTTGGAGGAAAGAAATGTTGGAGTTGGTTGGATCAAAATCGCGCTGTAGCTCCACATAGTTATGCGACATCCCAATATCGATTTGACTCAGGTTGTGGAAACTAAAAAAATAGCCCAGGCTGCTTTCACGCTCGGTCAGGCGAAATTCATTTGGCGTGAAAAAACTCTCTGTGCTTGCCTGGAACCCATGATAGACAACCGGCGAGTCATCCGGATAGAAACGAACGGTCACCGTGGGCTCAAGCTGGAAAAAGTTAGTTCTCGGCACATAGCCAGCAGCCGCAATATAGCTGTTACCCACATACTGCTGCAAAAACTCCACTCTTACTGTTTGGCGAGAATAGGTTAAAATGGCTCCCTGTGCAACTTCAGATCCCTTGTGTACGTCATCCGTGAAAGATTTAAATGCAAATGCGCGTCCCGACCACCGGTTATCTTGAGTGGCAAGGTTGAATTGAAGTCCGCCGGTACGGTTATACGAGCCAATGTTCTCAAAGGCAGTCTCATCCACATTCTGACGATCCACCAAGATTGCTGAAATATTGGAGCGTGAGAAAATCTGTTTCTGGGCCGTCGCCACAAAAAAGTTGCTGGCCGGTGCGAAATCTGATTCCTCAGTGTACATATTCATCACTCCCAACCTCCAGTCCTGACCCAAATTCCCGCTGAGCCTTGCGCCAGCCAAAACCGGTGCATCAATCCCGATTCGCCTGGAGAAGAAAGGCCTTACCCGGTCTGAGCCGAAGTTTGCAAAAAGGTCGGAGTTCTCCAGAAAGAACTGCCGCTTTTCCGGGAAAAAAAGTTCAAACCTGTCAAGGTTTGTGATCTGCTGATCCACATCCGCCTGTGAAAAGTCGGGATTGTAGGTCAAATCCAGATTAAGAGATGATGAAAGGCCCAATTTTGCATCCATCCCGAAATCGGTGTTATAATTGGTCTCATTTGCAAATTCAAAATTACGTGATGCACCACCGAAAACGTAAGGAATCACTGAAAGCTGCAGACCCGACTCTGGCGGCGGCTGATCCCACTTGAGAGTTCCCGTAAAGGCAAGCGACGACGTCGGAAATTGACGCGGAACCGGTGCCCAGGCAGATTTTTCGTTGATACTCAGATCAAGCCTCGAAAAGTTGATATTCCATCGGTCCAGACCTGCCTCGTACCGGATCGATTTAAACGGTATTCGCATCTCAGCTACCCATCGGTCATCGTAATCCTCAACCACCACTTCCCATTTGGTATCCCAAGCCAGATCAACAGAGGAGCCGTTGCTCATGGTTCCATCCCACTTCGCACCGGCGGCATTGACGCCAAAAGAATAGCCGGTAGTCAGGTCATTGAACGGGTCGAGGAAGAGCAGAAAATTGTCGTTGGTTCCAAAAGAGAAATCACGTCTGAGCGACTCTACCACACGAGGGGCATCAATTGCGTCAAAGAAAATAAGCGAAAGATAGATGGCGTCCTCGTTGTAGGCCATGCGAATTTCTGATGTCGCTTCACTGTAACTGGTATCATAAGGGGTTACCATAAAAAAATTATCCGCCACATCTGCACGCAACCAGTCCTCCTCATCAACCACGCCATCAAGAGTGATTGTTCCCTTCATTTTCTGGATATTCAGAACATATTGGCTGTTAACGGACCGACGGTCCGACGCTTCATTACTACCGTTATCTGTTCTTTCAGTTACCTGAAGTGCTAATAACCCTGTCGGGGTTATTGCCCATATCAATAACATCGCTAAGATGATACAGTGTTGCCAGAAGCCTCTCCCAATTTGTTTATAAAGGATATTTTTAACTGAATTTAGAGCACCACCCAATTCCGATTTTTCCATCAACTCAAAATAGGACATCCATTATTAAGTCAAAAGGCTTTAAATAAGATGGACTCCCAAAATCAGTAACCATCAACCTTACTGCAAGGTTTGTCGCTATAACTTTGATGAAGCTTGTTACGAAATTAGCCGGCATTTTATTAAAACTCATCACACTGAATCAGTAAGTGTACGCTCAAAAAAATGGCTGCAAAAGCAAGTGAGTTCACTCATGTGTGTTCAATAGTCAAAGAATATTACAAGAAAAAGACCATTACTTATTAATCGTTTTTAAAAACTTTTGTTCAGCAGGAAGTGGATGTGGATCACGACTGCCCAACGTTCCATGTCCCTGACCCGGATTTTTTACCCAGAAATTTCGTCAGGATCAAGGCTTTAGTACGCCAAGGATTTGTAGAGCACGCGCAAGGAAAAAAGCGACGGAAGTGTATTTAATGTAATCTGAAAACATTGTATTTCCCTACAGCACAGTTTACGATAAAATTTTGCAGCGTGGGAATCATATCGAATAGTCGGGACAGGATAGCAAAAGTCTTAGCTCGGTGCCCCGAGAAGAGATAGCTCAATTTTCACAGCAACCCTTTTTATGTATTTCCAAAAATTTTAGTGCTTTACATTATAGTACGTTTTGCGTGAACTGAATAATTCGGTCTACTTTTTTAAAAAATCTTCGATCGCAATACAAATTTTATCATCAATAGCTTTATAAAAATCATCAGCCAGCTTTGTGTTCTGCTGAATCGGATCGTCTTCGTTAATTCTTTACAAATATTATAAAATAATATTTTATGACACTCCTAGTTCTGCGCTTACGCTATTGTGATATAACCAGGCCATTAAACAAAAAATAAAATGTTTAATTATCAGGATCTGAATATCAAGGTCTAACTATGATAAAAATTACAATCAAACAAATGTCATTCAATCAAAAAAAATTATGAAGCAATACAGACAATTTATAGCCTTATTATTTTTTACTCTATTTATAACTTTTAACGCCTATGCTGACGATCCGGACACAATTTTTCACCAGGGAATTCTTACGAATGATGCCGGTGAAATTGTTGAGGATGGCACTTACGAATTTACATTCACCATGTACAGCCAGGAGACCGACGGCAGTGCGCTTTGGTCGGAAGTACAGGTTTTAGAGGTCGCCAACGGAGTTTTCAATGCACACCTTGGTTCTGTAGAGCCACTGGACCTGCCGTTTGACGAAGGATACTGGATCGGTGTTGCGGTTGATGGCGGCAGTGAACTGGTCCCGCGTATGTCGTTAAGTGCCGTGCCCTACGCCATGCACGCCTTAACTGTGGAAGACGGTGCCATAACAGGCGCCAAACTTGGCCCGGATGCCATTCAGGCCGGAAATAATATTTCTGTGGCCCGGGATGCTGATCAAAACGTAGTGATCTCAGCTGCTGCCCCGGATCAGGTTGATGTGTTTTGGGAAAAAAGCGGCAACAACATTTTATATAAAGATGGCAAAGTAGGAATCAACCGGAATGTTGCCAGCACTTATTTAGATGTTTACAGTGATGAAACGACTGCAGCAAGATTCAGGGCCTATTCAGACAGTGACTTTATCAGGCCGGTTGAGTTAATCAGTGGTCGCGAAGGGGGATCAGTGACCGGTCAGCGAAATTCACTCTCATTCAGATATGCAGATATTGCAGGAAGCGGTGCCATAACTCTCATGGGCGAAATAGGCACGATTCTGACAAGTGAAGATCCGTCTGCTGCAGATATGCTCTTCCGTCTTCGCAAGCCGGTGGCCCCCGGGAATCAGCAGGAGCTTATGAGGCTCACAAGTGACGGGTATCTCGGAGTCGGCACAAGCTCGCCTGACAGAACGCTGGATGTGGCCGGCGACACCCGCGTGCAAGGAAACCTGACATTCCAGGACGGAACACCTCAGCGAACTGCCGGACCGGTGGCCAAAGGGAGTATTAATGCCGATGGATCGATAAACAATGCCGTTAATGTAGCAGGCGTGGTATGGGACAGCGCGAATGGATGGTACCGAATCGAAATCGAAGGTGAGAACTACCATTTTAGTGACTATGCAACATCCGTCACGCCCATTAATGATCCTGTTGCCGTACGATCATCCAGTACAGGAGGGGAACTGATTGTGGAATTTGCCGGCAATATTCAATCCCGTTTTCATTTTGTGGTTCACAGCCTGAAAAACTAAACGGGCAGAATCAGTCATCCAGATTAACGTTTACTACCAAGTAAATTTATTATGAAAAATTTCGTACTGATTATTTTATTCCTTCCATGTTTATTTTTTCTTCCGGCAGATGATCTGTCTGCTCAAAATCGAATAAGTAACACGGTTTTTACAGCCGGCGGAGGAGACTCAGCCGGCGATCTCTTCACTGTTAGCTCCACAATTGGACAACCGGCCGGCGGATCGTCGTATGGAGCTCAGTTTGCTATCCACAGCGGTTTCCGACAGGTACCCGTTCAGCGTGTGGTCACTTCGGCTGATGAAGCCACGGATGAGACTCCCGCCATATACTCGCTTGATCAGAACTACCCGAACCCGTTCAACCCATCCACAGTAATTCAATACTCGTTGCCTGAAGCCACAGATGTTACCTTAGCCGTCTATGATATGCTGGGACGTGAGGTGGTAAGCCTGGTGGATGGCCAAAAAAGCGCCGGAAACTATGAGGTCAGCTTCAGCGCCGGGAACCTGTCGTCGGGCATCTACTTTTACCGTCTGACCACCGGGAATTTCACAAAAATCCGATCGATGACGTTTGTGAAGTGAGTTAATTTGGAGATCCCAGCCATGATATAAATAGGGTCATCCCACGCCTTGGCGTGGGATCTCCCATTCAGGCTCGATTAGTAGACCTTGCCATGGATGACATCTGCATTTGTGATTACACCCCCCTTTTAACTGCACAGATTAACAATTAACCGGTCCTCATCAACCTGCGTCTTTTTTCTGCTAATAATTGCCACAGAGTAATTTGAAAGCGTCGCTAAACATCTCCGAAAAAACTGTTTATTTGCAAACAGCGCTGAAATAATCTATTCTGCGACGGTACATGCGCGAATGAGTTCTCGTGGAATTGTATGTTATGTAACCTATCTTTTTACTTGTTCCCAATAGTGGAACTTTCTATATTCTTCTGTGAGAGTATTTGCCCGGAAAACTTTACGTGAGTTTTGGAACAATCATTCGGATAGTGAAGATGCTTTAAAGGCGTGGTTTTCTGAAGCAGAAAATTCCCAATGGAAGTCACCTGCTGACATAAAGAATAAATATCCACACGCCAGTATTCTTCCTGATAATCGAGTGGTTTTCAATATCAAGGGCAATACCCATCGGTTGGTAGTCAAAATTAATTACGACTATGGACAGGTATTCATCCGTTTTGTTGGTACTCATGCCGAATACGACAAAATTGATGCAACGACAATTTAAAGCGGATATTAATTATGCAGATTCAACCCATACATACCGAAGCCGATTATCAAAACGCATTAGATCGTATCGAAGAAATTTTTGATGCCAAGCCTGGTAGTATAGAAGGTGACGAATTGGAAATATTGGGAATATTAGTTGATGAATACGAAAAAAAGAACTTCCCTATTGAAGCACCAAAGCCGATTGAAGCGATTAAGTTTAGAATGGACCAACTTGGAATGGAGCAAAAAGATTTGGCGAAAATTTTAGGTTCGAAATCCCGGGCGAGCGAAATTCTATCTGGTAAACGATCACTTTCTCTACGTCAAATTAAAATTTTGTACCGAAAGCTTGGTATCCCGGCTGAAGTTTTAATTCAAGAGCCAGAACCGGTTACATAAGCCCAAGACCGTTAGCTTAAATAAAAAATGCCTATGAGCAGGAGTGATAATTATAAGAATCCGAAAGAGGGAAAAACTTACATAAGCCCAAGGCTTGATTCATTTGGAAAGTCTGATCAAAAAGTTCGAATTGCTTCAAAAGTGATTGAATCTGAAGATTCATACGCATTTGCTAAAATTAAGGATGAGGTAGTATTAAGGCACAAAGAAGGAGCAAAAACGAATATTAAAGCCAAGTTTATTGAAGATCATCGGGGGATATTTGTTATAAACATACAAGGTTATACAGTTGCTACTGAGAAGCCTCATAATGCTAGTTTTTCTTTTAGTGGTGATGAAATTGGAAAGCTTTTAGAGTTTGTACAAAATATTCAACATTATCGATTTCAAGGCAGGGGACCTGTCAATACTTCCGATGATAATCTCCAACAGAAAAATATATCTGAAGTTCAAGCCAGAAAATTAATCCAGGATAATCACGAAGTCTTTTCAGAAGTACTTAAATCTGAAATAACTAAGGAAGATATTGTTGCTGTTGGATATAGGAAAAAGCAGGTAGAAGTTTACAGAAAATTTCTTGAGGATGAAGAGTATTTTAATTCCATCCGGGAGAAAATAAAAACAACAAATGAAGGCTTATGGCAAAAATATTTTGAGAACAACCCTTGGATTTTCGGTTATGGCCTTGAATATATTCTCGTATCATCATTGGATGAAAAAAAGTTAGAACAAGTTGTAAAAGGATATGATTTTAATACCCCCGGAAAACGTGTTGATGCACTTTTAAAAACTCGTGGAATCGTTTCTTCATTGTGCTTTACAGAAATTAAGACACATAAAACAAAGCTTTTGGAAAATAAACCTTATAGATCTGGCTGTTGGGCACCATCTAAAGAGTTGGCAGGTGCCGTTGCTCAGGTTCAAGGTACTGTAGCATCAGCTGTTGAAAACCTATCGGAAAGAATTAATATAGAGGATGATCAAGGAAATCCGACCGGTGAAGAACTTTTTAAATACCAACCAAAATCATATTTGGTCATAGGAAAATTAGACGAATTCAAAACTGAAAAAGGAGTTAATAAGGATAAGTTTCGATCTTTTGAGTTGTATCGGAAAAACACTAATAATCCCGAGATTATTACTTTCGATGAACTTTTTGAAAGAGCAAAATACATCACATCGTACATCAAAATGAAATCTAATCGAGTAGACGGCCGTGAGCCATAAGCTCACGGTGCGCCTCTTGCCAAAGGTGTTGCTTTTCTGCACACCATCACGCCATGGCGTGACGGTTCGTTATTCATCATTCCAACCGCTCTTTTCACCGTTTGGAGCTATCTCTTCCCGAAAGTCTTCGGGACCGGGCTACATAACTGCCGGAAAACTATCCGTTTTGCAGTCTTGCTCCCAATTCAATTTCTGAGAGAACAACGTTTAGCCATTCCTCCTCCCCTGTCGGGACTGATTACTATGGCCTTAGCTGACTTCCCATTCCGAGCTCAAACCACATATTCAACGCGGACTTGCTCGCTGTTTGCCAGTTCAAAAATCGTTGCCTTATAGAAACTTCCAGTTCTATTACATTACCAACAAATGAGACCAAGCCGTTTAAACGCTATACCGTTAAGTACCTCAATTCAATAAATCTGCTTTCCTTTAGTTGAAATGTAAATACATTGTAATTATATTTCAACAGTTGTTCACCTAACATCGAGGCCATGAAAACAAAAATAATTCGTATAGGCAATTCTCAGGGAGTTCGAATTCCAAAACCCTTTATTGAAGAAAGCGGCATCACCGAAGAGATCGAGATGATTCTGAGAGACAATGAGATTGTTCTTCGTTCTGCTAAAACCATTCGTAAAGATTGGGAAGAGTCATTCGAGAAAATGGCTGAACAAGGCGATGATGTCTTATTAGATCAAGAAGAAATAGAAAATCCATCCGATTGGGACGAAGCTGAGTGGACATGGTAGAAAGAGACTCGGTCCGAAGGTTTGAAGTACATCTAATTTCACTCGATCCGACAAAAGAATCTGAAATCAGAAAAGCTCGTCCCTGCGTAATCATTTCTCCGAATGAAATGAACTCTCACATCAGAACAGTAATTATTGCACCGATGACGTCCACAATTAAAAATTATCCAACGAGGGTTACGACTACATTTCAAGGTAAAAGAGGGCAAGTAGTTTTAGATCAAATTCGTACTGTGGATAAAAGTCGTTTGGTCAAAAAACTTGGTTTAATCAGCAGTTCAGCCAAAGAGAAAGTACTCAGCGTGTTGCAGGAAATGTTTGCTCCATAGATTCGTCCACTTAATCGAATAAACGGCCGTCATGCCACGGCGTAACGGTGCGCCTCTCAGCATAGGCATAACCTGGCAACACAAAATCACTCGATAGTATGCAAGTCACTATCAAATAATCAAATAACTCATTTTTAAAAAGTTAATCCGCATCTAACCAATAATGGACACACTCACGCTTTTTATGATCTCCGGGGTTATCAGCCTCTGGATTGTCTGGCAGATGACTCAGATTAACAGGCGGGCGGATGATGCGAGGCTTTCTGTCATGCAATTCGCATCGAACACTATTTCCGGAGTCCTGTTTATGGTTCTTCTATACACGGATATAGACCTTCTGCTGTTTACTCTCCTACTCATCATTTGCCTACCGTTCACGCTTTACAGCTACTATCACATCTATACAACCGATAAGCGTAAATTTGTGTCATCCGCAGCCGTTTTGGCCGGACTGATCCTGATTATCTGGATCGCTGCCTTTATTTAGCCAGATTTCTCTTCAAGAAATTTTTCTCTAAACAAGGCGAAGCTAATGAGGCGACACCTTCGGCGGACAGGTTGAACACGACATTTCATATTTTACTTAACACTACATGGATTATCTTCAGAAGCGAGTAGGAAGATAGGGATTAATTCCCTATCTGTCCTCTCACACCACCTTGCGTACCGTTCGGTACAAGGCGGTTCCTTACGTTTTGACTCTAACCATTTGGTTCGGTTGTCATCTGTGAGGTTGTTTTCAGATATCCATATAAATGTCTGCTCTCCCACATTACCTTCGGATTTCGTCCTACGGCTTTGCAGGTAGGTCTCTTTTGCGAGATTTTCTGCATTCTTCCATTCATACGGTATCATTCATTTACTGCTCACTGCGTAAGGTTCGACCCTTCCCCGGTCGCTCGCAACCAGGTACTATGGCTTCGGCTGACTTCTCATGGCAAGATTTACTCCGTGCTTCCGCACGTCCATGAGATCTCCCGCGGTAAGGCAATCTACTTTCACTCCATCTCCCCGCCATATTTACACTCCAATGTCCGTGTAATCATTGGACTTCAGCTTGTTTAGCAGCCTCATCCCATCGGATATGCCTGATATGATTCGTGTTCCTCGGGGCAGAGCTTTGCCTTCAGCTTCCTTCAGATTCCACCTCGCAGTGGACACCCTTGCTTTCGGCTAATGGTTGGCGATTACAAGCCCCCATAGTGGACTTTCACCACCAAGTTGATTGCCATGCACGGCACACTAAAAAAAAGGAGAGCCCTTTTCGGGACTCTCCTCTCAGTAAAATTTAAACCTTAATTTAGCTTAGTTCTCCAGCCTCAGACCTGCCTGCAAAGCCGCTTCGATGCGGGCTTTCGACTCTTCCAGGTGAGCCTTTGTATAGCTATTGAAATCATAAGTGGGAGGAGCCAGCCTGTTTTCGAGCTTGGAATGCAGTTCTCTTAACTGTGCCCGCGCTACTGATCGTGCATCAGCTGGCGTTCCACGCGGGGCGTCAGTCACCAGCCCTGTCACTTCATCCAGGTAGGCACGCTGTAAATCGCGCCGATTACTATCAATATTGGCGCCCGGTGAGGTCCACACTTCACTCCATACCGCTGTGGTTACCTGGTTCATTAATTCAGGAATCGTCACTGTATTTTCCTCTCCGAACTTAACTTCCGTATCCCTGATTCTGGAAAGTCGCATGGAGTTAAAAAGCTGCTGCAGCAGTGAGCTCTGAATTCCTACCAGCGTTTGATGCAGCGGGTAATCGATGCGTCCGCTATAGGTCGTGCTGTTACCCCAGTGATTCCAGCGGTCGGCGCCCATTTTTTGGTACACTTCGCGCGGCAGCTCAATGCCATCGGCACTGAATGCGTACTGCACAATCATATCCAGCGCTTCCTGCTGCTCTTCTTTACTGACAGGCACAAAAGGCATCCGGCCGTCCGGGTCTCCAACATGATCACGGTACTGATGTTGACCGCCAATATATTTCACTGCTGGTGCCAATGTTCTTGCATATTGAAACAAGTAGGTCTGAAATAAATCTGTCGCTTCATAATATGGCATGTTATCACCCAGCGATATTTCTGGAACTCTTGGGATCAGCGAACTTAGCAATCCAGCTCGTTCTTTCCCCCATTCCAGCGGGTCTGCACCAAGGTCAAACACATTTACGTGAGGGTCAACAGCACCAGGCCCCCGGGCATCCCCGTCAGTTCCGTAAGCATGACCGTCTTTTGCAGCCTGACGGGCTAACTCTTTCGCCGTCTCATCATCGGGTGTATAGCCGTAAGAAATCACCCATCTGTCATATGATCCCACACCCGGGTTATAATAATATCCGTCTTTCTCTTCGCTTTCGGGATGTAAATTAATGGTAGGGTACTCCATCGCGGAGTTAAACACTCCCTGATCTTTTGCCCAGCTCTCCTCATAGAGCTTATCCAGCGGTGTATCGATTGAAGAACGGAAATTATGGCGTAAACCGAGGGTGTGTCCCACTTCGTGCATGGTTACCCATCGCATAAACTGGTCAATGAACTCCTGGGGAACCGGATCGCTGCGATCAATTTGTCCCCTTGCGGCCAGAACGCTGTGCGCCAGTTCCATCTGCATGTTCATTTCATTATAAAATGATTGGGTCTTCACGCCCTGACTCATTAATGCGAGCTCATCTTCTGAAACATTGAAAATCTGATCGATAGCGTCACGCGGCTCTACGATCTGCCTGTAATTTTCCTTGTTTCCCAGCAGCATATTGGCCTCGAACAGAATGTCTGCATCCAGAATCTCACCGGTTCGCGGGTCAACAACAGACGGACCAATTGCACCGTATAATGACTGGTCGGATGTATTCCATCGGAGTGTCGAGTACCGGATATCACCGGCCATGATACTGTCTGGCAGCATTTTAGCCTGTACTGCATTTCTGAAACCAGCAGCCTCATAGGCTTCTGACCATGCTTCGACACCTTCCATCATGGCATCCCTGTACTCCAGGGGTACCGTTCGGTCTATGTAATAGGTAATAGGTTTTTTGGGATCACACAGGCCGTCTTCCCCGGCAGGTCCGTCACATTCAAGTCTCCAGCGGTTTACATATCGCTTGAAAAAAGTATCCGTATCGTCAGTAAAATCTTTGTGAACCGTCATAAAATACCCGGTCCTGTCGTCGGCCATTCGGGGTTTCATCGGTTCTTCAGGAAGCTTTACCATGGTATAGAAGAGCGATAGCGGGATATATCGTGCATCAGGCACCGTTCGGGGACCGCCCTGTTCGGAATTCCTAAACGTCAGTTTCGCCTGTATATTCACATTCTCCGGAAATCCCTGCAGTGTCTCAAGGTGCGATCTGCTTTTATCAAAACTAACGCGTCCCGGTCTGCCCGGTGTGGTTGAAACAGCATAGCCTACGCGATCGGATATCCCGGAAATATCGCCTACGAACCAATCATAAACATTAACCAGCATTTGTGTACTGTCCGCATCAAAAGCCTCTATTTTGGCCGTCTCAACTACGGAGTTGCCAAACGATAGATCAACGGCTTCAGCCTCCGGTGTTCCCTCTTCCGCTTGATAACGATACGGGTGCTGAACCAAAAAGATCTTGCCTTCATGGTTTTCGAAAGATACCAGGAGGGCTTTATTATTTAGCATTAGGCCGCCATAGAGAAACGATGACCCAATTCCCCGGGCAAGCTCCATATTCATAAGAAATTTTTCGTTTAAGCGCTCTTTCGGAACCGATAAATAGAGCTTGTCATCTTGGTGGTAAAGGTCGAAGTATCCCTCTACCTTTTTGGCATCCTTGGTTAACTCCTCAAACTTTGATGAGCTGTTTTCTTCATTTTGTGTCGTTTCTTTAGTGTCTGTTGCTTTTTGAGATGTTGCGCATCCCGAAAAAAAAATCAAAGCGCAGACTACGATTGCCAGTGTGTGCTTCATAATGCAGTATTCATTTTTGATTAGATTTACGATAATAGAATTGAATCCGGATAGCGGTCCGGAATTCATGTGGTGCCTACGTAAAAAATCTACAAAAGTTTAGAAGACAAATAATAAAGCCTGATAGAGCATGTGAACTTCGTGATTTGCCAGACGTAAATATAGGTTACATCTACAAACAGACACTGGTAGTTACTAATTTTGCCCAAAAAAGTAAGGCGACACCATTTCAGGAGTGACAGCTTACGTTCCCTGATTCAGGGATAGTATGCGATTTGCGGTGGTGAGTAGTATGCGGTCTTCCGGGTAGACTTAACGCTCAAAACGCACATACTCAGGCCATGATAAATCCACGGATTAGATCATCTGATCCCCCTTCGACTGGATTGGTTTCTTCTGCGAAATAAACTGCCTCGGGGAACTTGAAACGCCTACCTTCTCATACCCCGCACTGCGCACCGAAACAACACGGCGCTTGTGCGGGGCTACTGAGCTGTCGCCCCTGTCGGGGCTTTTTGTTTCGCACAGGCGCGAAACCGTTTA